>NZ_VWPI01000019.1 GCF_015155755.1 Komagataeibacter sp. FXV3
GCCTGTCCTCGCCGCCCGCGGCGACCGCGGCCTGTTCTTCCGTATCGGCCTGCGCGCGTTCGGAATCCCGCACCGTGGCCGGGTCGATCTGCTGGATCAACGGGGTGGAATTGCCCAGGCGGGCGCGGTCTTCCTCGATCTGTGTCTGGACCTGTGCAAAGCCTGTCGCGGGCAGGGCCAGCGCGAAACATACGATACATGACCCCGTAAGCAGACGTCGCCGGACGGTGCTGAAGGAAAGGGCGGGAACGAAAAGGTTCGATCTCCCTGATAGATGCCGTGAATGGGGAAGGGTCATGATATCCGCCGCAATTGAGAATCAGTATCAATAAGAATAACTCTCAATTACATTTTGACGCAAAACCGTCAATCGCAAGCATCATGCGTATTTTGCAATGCAGATATCAGCGCAAGAAAACTTTTGGTACACCTTCGCTATTCAGACACGACATGATCATCACACCGGTCCACAGGGACAGTGAAATACTTGCCCCGACCCGTCCACGTAATGAAATGACCGGATTTCCCCTAAGTACCGACAGGTAAACCGAACGGTGGCACCACATGGCATTCAGCATGGCCAGCGTGATCAGCAGCAGCTTGGGTGTCAGATACGCCCGGCTGCCGATGTGTACCGGGTCGTAGAAGAACAGCACGACACCCGTAACCATGGCGATGGCGAAGGCAATGTGTAGCGGGCGTACCATCAACTGCGCCGTGGGCGCCAGGCGGGGCGCCATGCGGGGATTGAGGATGCCGAGGTCAAACAGCATGTCCATCCCGAAAAACATGGCCATGCTGACAATGTGCACGATGCGGATCAGGTAATGGACCGGTTGCAGCCAGAAGTGCAGCATCCGGCTGTCCATTGCGACCAGGACCGCATAGGGCAGTCGCATAAACGCGAGGGGATGGCTGATCATGGCAGGGGGTCTCCGTATGTATCGCACAGCACATACCATCCGTTGACAGTGATAACAATTATCATTATCAGATTTGTGAAATCAGCCGGAAGGGAATCTGCAATCCAGGCATGGGATTACTGAAAGTTAAAAATAAAACAGAGACCATGACCTGATGTTCAGATATATGGAAACAGTCATCATGAAGAAAAAGTGTTCTATACTGGCGCTGGCTATCACGGCCCTGCCTGTGGGCGTTACGGCGGCGCAGGCACGTGAATATCCCATCGGCGGCCCCGTTCAGGCGCATGACATGGAAATCGCTTCCAGCTACCTGACGGGTATCATGGTGGATCCCATGCCCGCCGGCATGACCGACAATACCAAGCCCGACACCATCCACCTCGAAACCGACGTCCACGCCACTGCCGATAACGTGTGGGGTTATCCCGACGGGGCATGGGTGCCGTATCTTACGATCGGTTATTCACTGACCAAGGACGGCACGCCGTGGAAGGCTGAAGGCACGATGCACTTCATGACCGCCAAGGATGGCCCGCATTATGCCGATAACGTGCAGATGGACGGCCCGGGCCGCTATACGGTCGTGCTGACCTATTCCTCACCCGAACAGAGCGGCTTCCTGCATCACGTGGACAAGGAAACCGGCACGCCAGGATTCTGGAAACCGTTTACCGAGAAGTTCAATTTTGCCTATCCCCAGAAATGATTTTTCCAGGGGTATGAGTACACAGGTTGGAGCAGGGTGATGGGACGGATACTGGATCACTGGCGTGCGCTGGCATGCGGTACAGTGGTGGCCATGGGCCTGTCGGCAGGGCTGCCTGCGGCGCGGGCTGAAACCGTGACCGACCTGGCCGGCCGCAAGGTGGACATTCCGGCCAGTGTCCATCGCATCATCCTGGGGGAAGGGCGTCTGGTCTATGCCCTTGCCCCATTGGAAAAGCAGCACCTGTTTGACCGGATCGTAGGGTGGCAGGGGGAATTCCGTGGTGCGGATACCCAGAGCTACGATCAGTATGTCGCAACCTTCCCGCAGGCGGCCAGGGTGGCGCTGATTGGCAAGACCACGGCGGATACGGTCAGTCCCGAACGCGTGCTGGACCTGCATCCCGATCTTGCGATCCTGACGGTATCCGGCCATGGGCCGGGGGCGGCGAGCGAACTGGTCACGCAACTGGAAAGCGCCCATGTGCCGGTCGTCTTTGTCGATTTTCGTGCTGACCCGCTGCATGACACGGTTGCGTCCATGCAGATACTGGGCCGCGTGCTGCATCGGGAGACCGAAGCAGCGGATTACCTGTCCTTTTACCAGTCGCACCTGAAATACGTGACCGACCGGGTGGCGTCCTTGCCTGAAGCGCAGCGGCCCCGGGTCTTTATCGAAATGCTGGCCGCCATGCGCGAAAGCTGCTGCCATACGGCGGGCAAGGGCAACATGGGCGCGTTCATTACGGCGGCTGGTGGCCAGAATATCGCAGCGCCCCTGCTGCCGGGATATATCGGGGACATTGACCTGGAAAAGGTCATTTCCGCTGATCCGGACATATATATAGCAGACGGGACCAAGGGACCGAAGGCCAGCGGGCCGGGCCTGCGCATGGGGGCGGAGGTGACGCCGGACGTTGCACGTGCATCCCTGCAGCGTGTAACGGAGCGTCCGGGCATTTCCAGCCTGCGTGCGGTCACTACCGGACATGACTACGGCATCTGGCATTCCTTCTATGATTCGCCTTACAACATCCTTGCGGTCGAGGTGATGGCAAAATGGTTCCACCCGGACCTGTTTGCCGACCTTGATCCCGATGCGACGCAGAAGGAACTGTATGACCGCTTTCTCCCCGTCAGGCAGGAAGGGACATTCTGGGTCAATGCGCGTCCCTGATGATGTACCGGTAAGCGCACCTGCCGTCCCGTCTTCTTCCGACCTGTCGGGGTATGCCCGGCAGGTGCGCGGCTCCTATCGCATGCTGCTGCGACGGCGGTTGGGGATTCTGGTGGTCATTGCCGTGTGTATCGTCGCGTCTGTCGTACTTGATTTCTGCCTGGGGCCGTCCGGCCTGTCGGTGGGGGCGCTGATCCATACGTTGCTGCATCCGCATGATGTATCTGCCGGGCAGAGTGTCATTGTCTGGCAGATCCGCCTGCCTTATGCGCTCATGGCCGTATGCGTGGGGGCGGCACTTGGGCTGGCCGGGGCGGAAATGCAGACCGTGCTGGCCAATCCGCTGGCCAGTCCGTTTACGCTGGGGGTTTCGGCTGCTGCGGCGTTCGGGGCCTCGCTGGCGATTATCCTGCAATGGCGGTTGCCCGGCGTGCCGGATGCGTGGGTGGTGTCGGCCGATGCCTTTGTGTTTGCCATCGGGTCCGTCCTGCTGCTGGATATGGTGTCGCGCAGGCGCAATGCGGGAACGGGCACGGTTGTGCTGTTTGGCATTGCCCTGGTATTCGCGTTCCATGCACTGGTTTCCCTGTTGCAGTTTGTCGCCAATGAGGACGCGCTGCAGGATCTGGTGTTCTGGACCATGGGCAGCCTGACGCGGGCGACATGGCCCAAGCTGGGGTTGCTGGCGGTGGCCTGCGTGGTGGTGGCGCCGCTTTCCTTTCGCGCTGCATGGAAACTGACCGTGTTGCGCATGGGGGAAGAACGCGCCGCCAGCCTTGGGGTGGATGTGCCACGCGTGCGGCGGGGCGCGTTGCTGCGGGTCAGCATCCTGTCGGCGCTGGCGGTGTCCTTTGTGGGGACGATTGGATTTGTCGGGCTGGTCGCCCCCCATATCGCCCGCCGCCTGCTGGGGGAGGACCATCGTTTCTACCTGCCCGGCAGCATGTTTGTCGGTGCGCTGGTCATGTCGCTTTCGTCCGTTGCGGCGCGCAACATCATGCCCGGTGTGGTGATCCCGACCGGTATCGTGACGGCGCTGGTGGGCATTCCGTTCTTCCTTGCCATTGTCCTGCGCAGGCAGGGGCTTTCATGATGGATGGCCTGTTCGCGGAACACGTAACCGTCAGATATGGTCGGCGCACCGTTCTGGACGACCTGACGGCCGGCCCGTTTCCAGCGGGAAAGGTATCTGCACTGCTCGGTCCCAATGGCAGTGGCAAGTCCACCCTGCTGCGCGCCATGGCGGGGTTGGGGGAAGCGGCGGGCCGGGTCATGCTCGGCCCGGATGAACTTTCGCGCATGTCGCTGGCGCAGCGGACGCGGCGTTGCCTGTACCTGCCCCAGACCCTGCCGGCGACGGTACATCTGCAGGTGCTGGAATCGCTACTGGCTGCCCAGAATGCCACGGGTGTCATGCCCGGGGGCATGGGTGGGGATGAAATCGATGCGGCGCTGCGTATGCTGGACATATTCGGCATAGCGGATCTGGCCATGCGGTATATGGATGAACTGTCGGGTGGGCAGCGTCAGCTTGTGGGGCTGGCGCAGGCACTGGGGCGGCATCCCGATGCCCTGCTACTTGATGAGCCGCTTAGTGCGCTCGACCTGCATCATCAGTTTGCTGTCATGGAGGTGCTGCGGCGTGAGACGGAACGGCGCAACATCGTGACGGTCATGGTACTGCATGACCTGAATATTGCCGTGCGCATGACGGATTATGATGTGATCCTGCGCGAGGGTAAAATTATCGCGGCCGGCCCCCCGTGCGATGTCATTACGTCTGACACATTGCGTCAGACCTATGACATTGTTGCCCGTGTGGAAACCTGTAGTCGGGGATTGCCGCATATCATGGTGGATGGGTTGGCGCCTGTAAGTCACTGATCGCTGGTTGAAAACAGTCTATTGATAAAAAAGTAAAAGTTTTGGGTGCTGCCTTTTTTCGAAAAGGCGGCATTTTTTGAAGCTTTTTTGAAAAAATTTACCAAAAGATTCATTATAATTTGCACGATATCACAAGAATAATGGATCTCGCCCAATCCATACGTAATATTCAGGCCCTGCTCGTCCCTGCGGCAA
This sequence comes from Komagataeibacter sp. FXV3, assembly GCF_015155755.1. GTDB lineage: Bacteria > Pseudomonadota > Alphaproteobacteria > Acetobacterales > Acetobacteraceae > Komagataeibacter. The sequence goes on from NZ_VWPI01000019.1 coordinate 4,888, forward strand.
AATATTGCTGCAGGGTTGACGGTGCATTCCGGCCGAACCGGGTCCATGGTAGCGCGCAGCCCAGCGTTGCATGCTGCGTGTGATATCAGGGAAGGCTGTGCCACCTGTAGGGAATGGCTGACAGATGTTTTCAGATATTTTCCGCGAGTATATTAGAAACGTGGGGTTCGCCCAGCCATGTCCATAAAACCGACGGGATGTAATCAGGGACTGTCGCAATGCGATATGAAGGGCTGTGTACCTCGTTCATGGCTGTCATTCCCATTGCGATCGTTAAAAATTGAACCAGCGGTGAACAGGATCAGGGCTGATAGTCATATTGTCCATGGAACAGGAATGGAAACAGCGGGATTGGTGACATCATCCTGCTTTCTGCGTCTATTCATGGATTATCATGCAGGCATTATGATACAGTATGTTACCTCTTGCCGGGATTGGTCAGCATATCAACCAGACCTGAACATGGTGAACAGATATGCATGATGACATAGGCACAACCATGGCGTGTATTTGTGAAATGAATGTAATGATGGCAGATTACGGTCTGGTTTTGCAATAACGGAATAACAGCATGTATTGTAGCGCAGGTATGTGCGGATTACGGTCGGTAAGATTCATGACATATGGATGGGGATCATGCTACCGACATGCATGGCATGCGTCAGGTCAGAATATGAATATATATTTGATATGATATGTAATTATTAAAAAATTTCTGGTTGCATTATGATTTATTTCAGATATTATTTTATATAATAGGATGATATAACATATATTTACATAAAAATAACAATTACATGACTTTATATAATTAAAATGATATAGGTTATTTACTTTTACTCATGAATTTTGTTTGTATTTTGCATCTAATGCGATTGATGAGCAGGACATATATTCTATATGATGTGTTTATAAAACATTGAAAATTCATTAACAAAAATCAGTAAATCAGAGATGTGAGATGCTGTTTTTTCAACTCCCCAAACAAAAAATTGCATATGTTCCATGGATGCGATAATGAATGGATTTATTATTGCGCAATCATGCTTGTCCGAATACAGAAAGGCGCACTGATATGCAACCCGTGCAGGCATTGCTGCGTATGTGCCTGTAATGGGGATGATATAAAAAATATGCAGCAAAAGGCTTTGTTGTGGTTGCATAATAGACGCATGATTATTACTGATAGGGCAGACAGGTGCCCGGACGGCAATCTACAGAGGAAAGATACAGACATTGGACAATAAAGATCTCCCGCATACCGAACTGGTATCCATGACGACAGAGATCGTGGCCGCACATACCAATCATAATACCGTTGGCATTGAGCAGATCCCCACCCTGATCGAAACGGTTTATACTGCGCTGAAGGGGCTTGGTGCCGAAAAGGTGGTTGAACCCGCCCCGCTGCAGCCTGCCGTGCCGATCAAGAAATCAGTATTTCCTGATTACGTGATCTGCCTGGAAGACGGCAAGAAGCTGAAGATGCTCAAGCGTCACCTTCAGACGGCCTATGGCATGACCCCGGAGCAGTATCGTGAAAAATGGGGTCTGCCCGCCAATTATCCGATGACCGCGCCCAATTATGCCGCGCATCGCTCGTCCCTTGCACAGAAGATCGGCCTGGGTCGCAAGGTTGTGGTTGAGCCGGAACCCGAAGTCGCGGCGGAAGCCCCGGCAAAGCCCGCACGCAAGACCCGTGCGCGTCGCAAGAAGGGCGCCGATGCACAGGCGTAATGGATACGCCGCATGATCGCAAATACCCAGCCTGGGAACAGGCTGGGTATTTGTATTTTCAGGGAATGAAAAGATATTTTGCCATTTGTAATGACAGATGAATTATTGCGTTCCCGAACGTTATGAATGCATGCGGCTGTTCTCTTGTCCGTGGGGCTAGGGCCAGTCATTCCCCGTGTAAAGCGTAGTCCTTTGGGTGAATACCTTCATGCGGGGCAGGAGCATGATATTGCCTGTACAGTATATCGCAACGATATGATACACTATCCACCCCACTGCCTGGCGGTGCCTTGTTTGTGCCCGGTGCAATAAGCCAGTCGGGAAAGAAGTATTCCGGCAGCAGGGTGCTGTATCGTGGTGACCGCCCGGTTGCACGCCACCTTATTTCAGGCGGCGTATGTTATCGCTGCGGTCCGGATCGGGCAGGGTGTGGTCAGGATCAAGAATGGCCCTGTCGACTGTCGGACCGCCGGGGAAGGTTGCAGTCATGGTATTGGTCAGATGCCAGCTTTCCGTCGGGATGACCTGATCGACATGCGTGCCGTCGACATATTCCAGCCGTAACGTGACGGGCAGCATGAGCCTGCCCTTTGTGCGTATACGGACCTGTGTACCCTGACGGGCATCGTTATTGATATGGGACAAATCGGATATGCCGTAATCCGGCCAGTCGTTTTCAAAATACCAGCCACGCCAGAACCAGCCCAGATCTTCCCCGGCTTCACTTTCCATCAGCCGGAAGAAATCCGACGGGGTCGGGTGATGGTATGCCCATGCCCGGATATAACGGCGGAAGGCGGTATCGAACCGCTCAGGCCCCAGTATCTGTTCGCGCAGCAGCATAAGCCCGTACGCGCTTTTGAAATACGTGACCGGGTGCCGGTATGCTTCCGGCACCAGTTCCGCTGGCGTCATGAGGGGCGGTGCCTTCGGGTCTTTCAGCACCGGAATGATGTCATCGGCAGGTCGGCCGGTCAGGGGCGCGAATTCCGCGTCATGCTTGGGCGCGTATTCCCCATGGTTGAAATGTTGGGAAGCATAGGCGTCGATAAAGGTATTGAACCCTTCATCCATAAAGGCATCGCGTCGTTCATTACTGCCCACGATCATGGGGAACCAGTCATGGCCCAGTTCATGCGTGGTGATCCAGAACAGCGTATCGTTCCGGTCTTCCCACCCGTCAAAGACAATGCCGGGATATTCCATGCCCGCCCCGTGGCCGCCCACATTGATGGCATTGGGCCAAGGATAGGGAAACCACTGGTTGGAAAAGTATTCAATGGCATGTTTGACGTATTCGGTGGAGCGGTCCCATGCCTGCGGGCCGCTGCCTTCACGCGGGTAAACCGACATGGCCAGGCGTGGCACGGGTTTCCTGCCCGGTGCCGGACGCGCGGGGGGTAGGTCAATGCGTGCCGCATCCCACACAAAGGCAGGGGAGGCGGCAAAGGAGACGTCACGCGTATTTTCCATGTAAAAATGCCATGTCTTTTCCCCCATGTGCGCCGCGTGACTTGTGGGGTCCGTTACGTCATGCGCTGTGCGGATCATGACGGTCCGGTCGCTGCGGGCCGCCTGCGCCAGACGGGCGCGTTCGGTTTTGGTCAGCACATCACCCGGATTGAGCAGCGCGCCGGAACCGACCACCGTGAAGTTCCACGGCACCGTGACGCTGTAATCAAAATCGCCGTATTCCAGATAGAATTCCTGTCCCAGATAGGGCAGCGTGTCCCATCCCCGATGGCTGTCATAAACGCACATGCGGGGATACCACTGCGCAATTTCGTACATTTCGCCATCCCGGGCGGGGGTCACCGCCGTGCGGCCGCCCCACGGGCCGGGAACGGTGTAATGCCAGCGGATCCGGATCCGGACCTTCTGCCCATGGGGCAACGCCGTATCCGGCAGGACAAGCTGCATGCGGGTATCGAATATGCGCGGCGACAGTGGGGTTTCGCGCCCGTGGTGCATGATGGCGACTGAATCGATCACCATGCCGCCCGTCGTATGGGGATGACGTTCGGGATTGGCGAAACCTGCCCGGGAATGAGGCTGATAGATGTTCTGGTCCAGTTGCAGCCACAGCGTATCAAGGCTGTCGGGGCTGTTATTGGTGTAGGCCAGCGTTTCCTCGCCCGACAGGACATGGGCGGACGTATCGATACGGGCATGGATCATGTAATCCGCCCGGTTCTGCCAGTAATCAGGCCCCGGCAAGCCCGAACCGGAATTGTAGCGGTTGGGCGCGTCAGGCAGGGACAGGGGGGCAAAGACCTGTCGCATGTCCATTGCGGTTGGGGCCGGGGCTGCCTGCGCCCCGATCGCCGCACAGCAGCCCGCACAGGTCAGGATGATCGCCAGCTTTCCGTATGCCATTACCCTGCCTCCCGCCTGTCATGGTTACGGTAGGGTAATGGATGGCGCCCGAAGCGCAAGATGCGGACGGGCACCGTGCGCGGCGCAGGCCCTCAGATAACCTTCAGGCCAACTGTAACAAGGATCGCGGCCAGTATGGTGCGCTGCACCCGGTCGGGAACAAGCCCGATGCACAGGCTGCCCAGTATGATGCCCGGAATGGACCCGCACAGCAGCGAAGTCAGCAGCGGGATATCAATATCCCCGATCCACCAGTGTCCCATGCCCGCGATGGCCGTAAGGGGCACGGCATGGGCAATGTCGGAGCCGACCAGACGGCGGATTTCCAGCGTGGGATACAGAAAGATCAGCGCCGCCATGCCGATGGCCCCCGCACCGACGGAAGACAGCGTGACCATGACCCCCAGCACCGCGCCCAGCAGCGTGGTCAGCTGACCGGTCATGGCGGGGGAAACGCTACCGGCCTTCTGTCGCGACAGCATCTGCAGCCGATGGCGGAACAGCACGCTGGGGGCCGTGATCAGCAGCGCTATGCCCAGTGCCACTGAAATCACATGCGTCACCTGTGCCGAGGGACTGCCCGCCCAGTGCAGGGCTGCAATCGTAAGCAGGGTGGCGGGTATGCTGCCCAGCGCAAGCCGTCCCACCACGCGCCATTCCACCGACTGGCTGCGACCATGTACCAGCGTGCCCACCGTCTTGGTCAGGGCCGCATACAGCAGGTCCGTGCCCACGGCGGACTGTGGATGCACCTTGAACAGCAATATGAGCAGCGGGGTCATGAGCGACCCACCGCCAACGCCGGTCATGCCGACAAGGAAGCCGACCCCAAGGCCAGACAGTACATAAAGCAGGTTGATCGATTCAGTCAGATGCATGGTCTGGGGCTTCATGGTTCAATGGTTGTGGGCCTGGGGCGTATCCGGTCCGGCGGCTGGGCTGGGGTACGTGTCCATCCGTTCCTGACTCGTTTTGCATCCAAATTATACTAAAAAGTTAAGTGATTTATGCCGGGTTGTGGGAATTGTTTATGTGTAATTCCCATGAAGCACAAGCCGGTTTGGTGATATGCAGCGACAACATTTTTGCATATAACCCGAAAAAATACGCGAAATCCCTGTTGTGCGGTAGGAAGGAGGTAATTGCGGGGGCCGGTCGGATAATCCTGCTGAAAAATGTCCACGGTGCCGCCGCAACCTGCCTGCACCATGCCCGTTGCATGTGGAACCATTCAGGAAAATGCGCCATGTTCAGCAGACAGGTAATGGCTACTCCCTGGAATTCCATTCCGGCGCGTCCACCCCCGATCACGCCACCAGCGGTGGATGATCCCGATCATGGTGAACCCGATGAGAAGGAACCACTGGACCAGCCGGAAAAACATTTCCCCGATTATGATGAGGATGAACCCATAGATCCGGACAGGGACACTCTGGTCGAACCGCTGGAACCCGATGAGGAGGATGAAGGGCCTGTCACCGACCATGTCCATACGGTGACATGCATGACCATGGGAACCGGTTTGACGAAACTGAAAGTGTACTTGCGGATATCGCAAACACGAATCCATTATCCGGATGTTATATTCTGTTATCGAAACAAATGGCAGAAGCCTGGGTCCACGGCAGGACACGCGATACTTGGAGATGGTGATGACGGATGTGATCCAGTCCGAATATGTAGACACTTCCATCCAGCATGAGTTCGATCAGGACGGCGTCGTCTGCCTGCGGCAGGTGATATCCCCGGAATGGATTGCAAAACTGAAAAATGCCTTGCCCACGGCCATACAGTTGGCAGGGCCCAACCATTTCCGTTTTGAAAATCCCGGTGAAGCCGGACTGTTTTTTGGTGATGTCCTGGTCTGGCAGCGTGTACCCGTATTCGAGGAATTCATGCGCACGGGGCCCCTTGCCGCCGTGGCGGGCAGTCTCATGCAGTCCCGTACCGTCACGTTCTATCATGATTTCCTGCTTATCAAGGAAGCGGGTACATCCAAGCGTACCCCCTGGCATCAGGACCAGTCCTACTGGTGTGTCGGGGGCACGCAGGCGCTTACGATCTGGACGCCGCTTGATATGGTGCCGCTGGAAACGTCACTGGAATTCGTAAAAGGCTCACACCGCTGGGGACAGTTGTTCGAGGCCGTGCCTTTCGATCCGTCAAGTAAATTCCGCGGGGACCGGGATGGACGTCCGCCGCTGCCCGATATCGATGCAGTGCCGGAAGATTACGACATCCTGCGTTGGGCGATGGAACCGGGTGACTGTCTGGTGTTCAATTGCAAGACGCTGCACGCAGCCCCCGGCAATCAGGATCCCCGGCGGTCACGGCGTGTGCTTTCGACCTGCTGGGCCGGTGATGACGCCCATTATGTCGAAATCAAAAGCGACATCGCCCCACCGGTCAAGGGCGATAACCTTACGCCCGGTCAGGCCCTTGCATGTCCCACGTTCCCACAGATCCTGCCGGTTCCCGGTCCGTTGCCTGAAACGGTCTGAATATGTGGGGATGATGTGCCGATTACGCCTGCCGGGCATTATCGGACAGTCTCAACCGCATCATCCATCGTCCCGTAGCAGGGTGTGATTGTGTCATCACACCCCGCTACGGATCTACAGGGGGGGGAGCGTGACGGTTGTGCGGGTGGCCTTCTGATCTATACAGGGTCGAAATGTGCATCGGCTGCCATGACGGCATGCAGCAGCACATTGGCCCCGGCCACGATATCCCCCGCTTCCGCATGTTCCGCTTCGTTATGGCTCAGGCCATTACGGCAGGGAATAAAGATCATGGCCGTAGGGCAGATATGTCCCATGTAAGCGGCATCATGACCCGCGCCCGACACGATATCCCGACAGGTCTGTCCCGTCTGACTGGCTGCCCTGCGAACCAGCTCAACACAGGCGGGATCAAAATGCACAGCCGGGGATTTCCATATACGTTTCATTGAAAATGCAATGCCCTGCTGTTCCGCCTGCCGGGCTGCTTCCTTGCGGATGCACTCTTCCACGGCGGCAATTACATCATCATCGGGATGGCGCAGGTCCAGCGACATCTGTACTTCACCGGGGACCACATTGGTACTGCCAGGTTGCACATGAATGATGCCTACGGTCGCGCGTGTATCCTCACCATGAGACTGCGCGATTTCATCAATCATTATCATGATATGCGCGGCGGTCAGCAATGCATCCCGACGCATGGCGCGCGGTGTCGTGCCGGCATGGGCTTCCTGACCGTTCAGGCGCAGGTCAAACCAGCGCATGGCCTGTACGCCGGTTACCGCGCCAATGGTCGTGCCTTCCTTTTCCAGAACCGGTCCCTGTTCGATATGCAGTTCAAAATAGGCGCGGACCGGATGCTGACCGCAAGGTTCGTCGCCCCTGTAACCGATTTCTTCCAGTGCCTGCCCAAAGGATATTCCGTCCACATCCCGTATTTCATAAGCCTGTAATTCAGTAATGGCACCGGCAAATACACCGGATGAAAACATGGCGGGTGCGAAACGGGATCCTTCCTCATTCGTCCAGTTGACCAGTTCAACAGGGTGCCGCATCCGGTAGCCACTGCGCTGCAGCGCGCGCAGGACCGACAGACCGGCCAGGACACCATAGATGCCATCATATTTCCCTCCTGTCGGCTGTGTATCAAGATGACTGCCCATAACCAGCGGCGGCAGTGACGGATCGGAGCCGGGCAGGCGGATGAACTGGTTGCCCATGGAATCAACCGTCAGCACGCCGCCCAGTGCCGCCGCCTGTGTTCCTAACCAGTCGCGGACCTGACGGTCCTGTAGGGTAAGGGCCAGTCGGCAGATCCCGCCTTTCGCCGTGCCGCCAAACCTTGCGGTTTCGGCAATATCCGCCAGTAACGATGGGCTATCAACGGCAAGGTTAGTCCCCGTCCTCAATGTCTTCTGGTCCATGTATTTTCCTGTTATTTACTATATTGTTTTCATTGTGCTGCAAACGGTGGCTTCCGTTGCGAAGCATATTATTCTGGAACGGTAATATATTTCTGGTCTGTTCTGTTATTTATTTATACTGCCCGACAGGTTCCATTTATCCGCCAGGGTCATGAATTCATGATCCTGGCGCAGGCGGGCAAGGGCTTCCGAAAACAGGGCTTCGTTTTTTACGTCGCCTTTCCTGAAGGCCGCGACGATATTCGTTCGGTTGATGGGGGGAGCAATGGGATGGAAATGACCGCCGCCCCTCAACCCGATAATGAACGCGACGACTTCCTGTCCATGCAGCGCGGCGCTTGAACGCCCTTCGCGCAGGTTGCTCAACTGCTGGCCAAGATCGGAATCCCACATGACCTTTATGGCGGGTTTCCCGGTGGCTTCGCAGTTTGTGGCGCTCCAGCGTGAGACCTGTTCGGCAAAACTGGTGCCCTGAATGGTGGTGACGGTCTTACCGCACAGATCGGTCAGCGTATGAATGTCGTCATGTTCGGCGGAGGTATAGAATTGCGATCCGGTCGTAAGGTAGGGAATGAAATCAAAAAGCGCGTGCCGGGCGGGAATATCGTAAAAACCGCTGATGATCATGTTGGCCCGGCCTGACATCAGGGTCGGGATCAACTGTTCAAAAGTACTGTCCACCCATTTGACCGGTCGCGCCGAAACCCGGCCAATCGCCCCGGCCAGATCAATATCAAATCCCTGCAGATGCGTGGTTTCCGGGTCACGGAACTCCATTGGCGGGTTGCCGGTGTTGATGGCCACGACAATGGGGGCTTCCACCGTCACGGCCGTCGGGGCAGTCCGGAAACAAAAAATGCTGAGCAGGACACAGGCGATCATGGCTGCCGGGATAATGGTCATTATCCATGTCCTGTTCATGGTCGGGACTTTCTAACGCGTCGGAACGGAAAGGGGGGGCACGCCCCCGATCCAGCGGGGGATCTGCTCTTCATGCGGTGTCCACGTGCCGCTGGCGATCAACGAAGCGATATGGGCTGCGATATCCTCCATCGGCGCAAACCAGACATCCCCTTTTTCCTGCATGTATCCGAGCAGTTTCACAATTTCCGCCGCACGCGACAGCCGGCCTGATACGAACGGGTGCCATATTGCAGACCACAGACCGCCATATTGCCAGGCCGCATCGAATTCGGCGCGGAACACGGCCATGGCTTCCGCGGGGGCGCGGATTGTCTGGGCCATTTTGAAGGCCTTGGTATGCACATATTGTGGCCAGTCATCCAATGCGTGGGTGGAAGGCAGTTCGATCAGCGAACCGGCATTGCCTTTCAGCAGGTAAGGCACGTCGTCGCCATACAGGGAAGCATCGTACCGGAAGCCATGTTCGACAAGAAGGTCAAGCGTATATTCCGAAAACGCACCCGACGGATTGCGGTATCCCGCTGGTTGGCGCCCGGTCGCTTTCTCGATCGCGCGTATGCCTTTTTCAAGGATACGGCGTTCATCATCCGGGGAATGCTGGTTTACGCGTTCATGCAGCCAGCCATGATGGCCGATTTCATGTCCGTTTTCGACCAGAAGGGATATGGCGTGAGGATATTCTTCCACACACCAGCCCGGCACGTACATTGTCTGCCGGATCCCGAAGTGTTTCCAGATATCGACAATGCGTGGGACCGCAATCGTGGCCCCAAAGCGCAATTCGGACGCGGCGCTGACATGGCGGCCCGCATCTGCGCCGTAAAACAGGTGCAGCAGGCTCTCGGCATCAAAATCAAAGCACATGCACACGGCGCACCGCGCGCCGCCTGGCCACGGGGGAGGGTTACTGATCAACTGAAGCGACATAAGGTTTTTCTCCGGCAGCGGCCTTCAGCCACGGGATGGTTTTCAGGTCATATAATCCGGCTGTTCTTTCTGCATCTTGCGACGCAGGGCGTTCCACAGCATCTCGCCCTTGTCCGGGCCTGTGGAAAACTGGCTGCGTACATGCGTAAGCATCTGGGGCGACGGAATGGAAAGGGGCTGCCCGCCAGATTGCGCGGCAAGCTGGATACGGCATGCCTGTTCCAGGTAATACATGTAGTAAAATGCTTCCGCGATGGTTCGCCCTACACTGAGCAACCCATGATTTTTCAGGATCATGACCTTGTGATCCCCCAGGTCGCGGACAAGCCGCTCCCGTTCGCTCAGGTTGCGGTCTTCCGCGATCCCTTCATATTCATGCACCGCCACCGCATTGTAGAATTCCATGCTGATCTGGTTGATGGGCAGCAGTCCACCCTGCTGCGCCGCGATCGCCATTCCGGCCAGGGTATGGGTGTGCATGACGCAGGCGGCATCGGGCCGCCTGCCATGCACTGCCGAATGGATGACAAAGCCTGCCGGGTTGACCGGCATGGCAGTGGGCTGCGCAGGCAGGCCCTGTGCATCCACCTCGACAAGGGAACTGGCTGTGATTTCCTCGAACAGATAGCCGTATGGATTGACCAGAAAGCGGTGCCCCGGCCCGGGCAGGCGGACGGACAGATGCGTATAGACCGTATCTGTCATGTCCAGATGTGCGAACAGGCGGTAGGCAAGTGCCAGATCCTCCCGCAGGTGCTGCGTTTCGGTCGCGACATCCTGCGCCGCCGAAGGTATTTCAGCCGTGTTCATGCGCCTGCACTCCTTTGTGGTCCATCAGTCGCGCACATTGCCCATGGACCATTCACTGCCGCGTGGCGTTTCCACGTATTCGGGCCAATGATAATCGACCGGCGCCTTGAAATCGCTGGGCAGCAGTGGGGCGATCCAGCGCGTTCCCCCCACGCCACCGCCGGTGCGTTCGCGGAATTCGGCCTGTGCGGCTTCCAGGACGGCGGGTTTTGTCAGCAGGTCAAGCAGGGTAGTGGTGATGACCTGCGATGCCCGGCTCCACATCGGGTCGATGCAGGCAGTGTAACCGGCCATGGCATGGCGCGCCCATGCAGGGTAGCGGTAACCGGGGGCTTCGGGGTGATGCAGGGTGGGACGGGCGACATACAGCCGGACCGTTGGCGCGTGCCATGTATAATCCACGTAATCATCCGCCGCGTAATGCTTCTGCCATTGCGGCAGCTGTTCACGGAAGGCGGCTTCGGCTTCCTGCGGGGATGTTAGTTTCATCATGTTGGGCAGCAGCGGTTCCGCCGTTTCGGGCAGGCCGAGGGTCTTGTGGACTTCCTGGGCGAATCGCACTGCGTCCTCACCCCATTGTGGTGCGCCAAGTCTTTTGAAATTGGCAAAGGTGGTTTCGGCCATAACATGGTTGGGTAGGCCGGGACGGGTCTTGGTGATCCATTCCTTCTTGACGGTACAATGCGTCATCGCGGCGATGCTGTCGGCATTACGATCAAGGATTTCAAAGGCCGAATGGCACATGTCCAGCGAGGGCGCGCGCATGGAATACTGGATCTGCCCGATTCCGGGGGCGAAATTGTCCGCCGTGGCCTGACCGGCAATCGGGATGAATTCGTTGATGGTCCAGCTACCGGTATGTGGCAGGATGGATTCCTTCATCATCTTGGAATTGGTGTACATCAGGCAGACCGCATCGATCGCGCCGGGTGCGCGTGCGATAGCATGTATATGCGTGATTTCACCCGAAGAGATGTTCGCCTGCCATGTCTCGGGATCGGGACATTCAAATGTATAGATACGACTCCAGTAAGGTGCGCTTGTTGTCTCCCAGAAACATCCATTCGTCAGCGCGGGAAAGGAATGGGGATGAAAACTGATGGCCGCATCCAGTCCGGCATAATAGCCGTGGGCGGCGTGCACCGGCTTTGAACCGCACATCTTTTCCGCCGGTTCACCAAAGAAGACGAGCGTGCCGGGAATGGAATGTTCTTCCATGGCCCGTTTTGTCGCCAGGAAACCGGCCAGTGCGCCGATACCCAGTGCGGAATGCGGGTCGGTATGGCCCGCCGCCAGCCGGCTTGTCCCCTTGCGCGGCTGCCGATAGGGAACCGCTTCCTGCGACTGTCCGGGTACCGCGTCATATTCCGCGTAGCCTGCCAGTACGGGACCGTCCCCATTGCGCCATTCCGCACGGAAGGCGGTGGGCATCCCTGCCGTGCCTTCCTCCACAGTGAAACCTTCGCTGCGCAGACGTTCGACATACCAGCGACTGGAGCGGTATTCGCGCCATGACGGTTCCTGAAAATCCCAGATCGTCTTGTGATCCTTGGAAAACGCGGCCTGCCGTTCAATCAGCCAGTCGAGCGCCGTACGCTGCGCGTCGGAAAATTCATCGTTCCACATTATTCCGCTCCCCTCATACATCGTCGCGGATCAGGGGGCCGGTCGAACAATGCAGGCCGCCACCACCGGAAATCATCTTGTCGTACTTGACCGGAATGATATCGACGCCGGCACCCGTCAGCGCCTTGCGTGTTTTTTCGGATATGCCTTCGGGCATCACCACGCGACCGGGCGCAATTGCCAGGCAGTTGATGATTGAAACATCATCATCGTAACCGACTTCGATGATATGAATGCCTAATTCGCCAAGCTTTTCAATGAACCAGTAGGGTAGGAGGGCAATATTGGCGATGGCGAGGTCAGGGGCGAGCATAACAAACACGCCGTCGATATGCAGCCTGTAACCGGTCAGTTGGATGCGCAGCAGTTCAACACCCTGCGTACGCAGCACTTCCTCGATCTGATCGGCTCCGCTTTCGGTGGTGCGTGAAGAGATCCCGATAACCGCGGTTGTCGGGTTCAGCCATGCAAAACTGCCGCCTTCGGCAACACCATTGCCTGAAATCGTCCGCAGGATCGGACAGCCCATGCGGGCCAGTGTCTGGGTAACGGGACGTTCTTCCCCCCGGCGGATTTTCGGGCCCATACGCGTGACAATGGCACCCCCATTCACCGCAATGACCGAATCACGGGTAAAGCAGGATTTCATACGCCCCGGCGCGATGGAATCGAGATAGACAACTTCCACGCCTTCCCCGCGCAGGGTGGCGACGTAACCGTCGTGCTGCGCCTGCATGGCCGCAAGGTCGGGGCCAGTGTCGCCACGCCAGTACCAGCCGGCTTCAACATCACCAAAAGCGTTGTTTTCCATCCGCTTGGATGTATCAACAATGTTAACTTCATCACCCGGCCGGTGCATCATGACCATACGCAGGCGCCCGACGTCGTTATTACATCCCCATTTCCGGCCCCATACGGCTTCCTGCTGCGCCGTGTCCTCGAACGCGGGTTCCGCTTCCGAGGGGAACAGCTTGATCAGCTGATTGTAACGCCATTCGCCTTCTGTAATCGCATTCATATCGCGCATGACCTATTTTATATTATTGAATGTAAGTAATTAATCCCGGCTGCAGCAAAATCATGATGGCTGCGTCGGTCATGGGATCATCTTATAGCGCCTTTGGGCCGACGCAAGAAAAACTTGGAGTTGACACCAAAAAGTCTGGACAGAACCGATTCATTGCGTTTACGTTTCTAATCATCCGGTATGGCAAGAGTGACCGGCAAACAGGGATATTAAAAAGTTCTGTGTTATTTCATGCAGGAACTCTATCCTGCGGTCAGCGGCAGTTCGTCTGCGGTGGAGCAGATCATCAGGCAGTCTGCGTTTCACAGATCGTCTGGCAGTGTTTAATTGTTTTTCAAAAGAAATGAATGGGAGGGGATGGCCATCACGGCCGGGTGAACGTGCCATCAATTTCGTTTCGATATAGTTTCAATATCCAGATGCGCCAGGGGTATGGGAAATTCAGATTACGGACCAATCTTTCAGACCCGATCAGGTTACGGCAGGGACCCGGGATGCTTCCCGTCTTTGCCGTCGGTCGCGCACGGTCTGTCATGTCCGGGTGCGTAAGCGGGTCAGAAGCAGAAATAAAAAGTAATGACTTCCAATAATCCTACGATCATATGTCAGGAGGCACGTAATGAGACGTAGTCGATGTCTCGGGGTTTTTCTTGTCTGTTGCGTTCCATACGTTGATTCCGCAAAGGCGGCAGTCGAAAGTTCCGGATCCGCAACTGATTCAAAACAGCGGCATGGCGTTTCGGCCTCGTCCAGGACTGGTGCGCATACCGCGCGCCAGAGGGCAGCAGGCCCGGTGCAGGCGCATGAACCGGAACAGTTGCGTGTCATGTCCACCGCCCGTACCCAGTCACATGGGACGAGCGAGGTGGTCAGTCGCGCCATGATGGACAAATTCGTGCCCGGCACCAGCGCGGTCAAGATGCTGGCCCAGTTGCCAGGCGTGCAGTTCACCTCATCGGATGCGCTGGGTGTGGATACGTGGTCTTCCACGCTGTACGCCCGCGGCTTCGTGCAGGACCAGATGGGCTTCACCCTTGATGGGGTTCCGCTGGGGGATCAGGGATATTTCACTTATAACGGCCTGAAATCCCAGGCCGCGATCGCACCGGAAAATATTGCGAGCATGGACATCTCGCAGGGTGCGGGTGCCGTGGATGCGCCGGGAACAACCAACCTGGGCGGCCAGATATCCATGGTTTCATCCAACCCTTTGCAGAAGGCCGGGGCACGTGTGTCGCAGTCCTTCGGGAGTTGGGACGCGTACCATACGTTTGTCCGTGTTGACAGCGGTAACCTGAACAAATCGGGCACCCGGTTTTATGTTTCCTATGTTCGTAACGACACGAACAAGTGGAAAGGTGCGGGGTACCAGTTTGAACAGAACGTCAATGCCAAGCTTGTACAGCCCCTGAAGAACAACAGTGAACTGTCATTCTTCTTTGACTGGAACAATCTTGTGCAGCCAGTCGACTATCAGGATCTCAGCTTCAATTTCCTGAAGGTGTACGGTACCCGGCTGGACAATTATTATCCCAATTATACCAATGCCTACAACGCGGCAGCCGGGAAATACACGCTGGGCCAGGACAAGACGAACGACCCCAAGGACGTTGCGTATTATGACGTGGGGCGTGTCTGGAATGACTATCTGGCGTACACGAAACTCAAGCTGAACATGACGAACAACCTGTCATGGGACACGACGCTGTATGGCCATGGCCAGAAGGCAATGGGGGTATTCACCAACCCGTTCCATGCATCGCCCAATGGGGCGCCACTGTCTGAACAGATCAAGCGTCCGTGGCTCATGCGTTTCGGTTTCACGTCGGGCATGAACTGGCACATGGGGCACAATGTGCTGCGGGCCGGGATCTGGTATGAATACTACCGCAATGCCATAAGCCAGACACTGTACGAGGCCCCGCTGCTGGGGCAGGGCGTGCCTGATCCCAATCATCTGGGCCGCGAATTCGATCGCATGTGGGCCTTTGATTTCAATACCAATACTTTCATGGGGTATGTGGAAGACCAGTATTATATCAAACCAAACCTGGTTGCCTCCGTAGGCTTCAAGGCCATGACATCCACGACACGTGGGTCACAGGTGGCGAACAATACGGGTGAGGCAGCACTGGCACAGGGCAGCCTTAATGCATCCGACGGGTTCCTGCCGCATTTCAATGTCGATTATCATATCGACCGGCATAGCGAACTCTATTTCGATATCGCCAAGAACCTGCGTACCTATGCCGATGGTGGTTACGGCCTGGGCAGTGTCTGGGGTGTAACAAACCTGCAGACGTTCAACCAGATGAAGAAAGTCATCAAGCCGGAAACCGACTGGACCTACATGGCCGGTTATCGTTACCAGGCGAAGATGCTGTCCGCATCTGTCAGTTTCTACCACACTGATTTCTTCAACCGCCTGCAGACGATTGCATCAGGCAATATTGTCAACCCGACTGATTCTGTCGCGAACGTTGGTAGTGTCCACATGAACGGCGTGGACGTGGGGGCGACCATACGCCCGGTCAAGGGGCTGAGTTTCTATAACAGCTTCAGCTATAACCATGGCTGGTATGGATCGGACGTGTCCGATGGCGGCACGACCTATCACACCAAGGGGAAGAAGATCGTCAATTATCCTTCCTTCATGTATAAAACACAGCTTTCCTATGCCTATCGTGGGGCGGAAGTACATTTTGATGCATCCTACATGTCCAGCCGCCCGTTTGACTACATGAACACGCTGCATGTTCCGTCCTACTGGCTGGCATCCATGGGGGCACGCTACAACTTCAGCCGCGTCGGTCCGCTCAGCACGTTATCCGTTGGTTTCAACGTTTATAACCTGTTTAATTCCACCTATATCGGAACAATGGGGGATAACGGAAATCCGATGCAGGGTGATTACCAGTCCTTCAGTATCGGGGCGCCGCGTTCCTTCTTCGGTACCATTTCTGCTTCCTACTAGGACAGGAGTATAAATGCGCTTACATCGTCGCCAGTCCCGATCCGCATGGACCGCCGTCAGGTCCGTTCTTGCCACAGGGTGCGCCATGCTTTTCCTGTCGGGCAACACCGCCGGATACGGGGCGGCGGCGGTGCCGCTGGTCGTGGGGATCAATCCCGTTTACCCGCCCATGGAATTCCATGCTCCTGAAACGGGTGAACTTCAGGGTTTTGATGTCGATTTCGCCTATGCACTGGGAAAACAGATGGGACGCCCGGTGGAAATACGTGAGGCGTCCTTTCCCCAGTTGATGGTTGATGTCGGTTCGGGACGGATCGACATCATCATCAGTGGTCTGAATGATACGCCGGGGCGTCGGGGTGTGCTTCAGTTTGTTGATTATTTACAGTCCGGTGCCCAGTTGCTGGTGTCGGGCAACAGTCCGTTCACGCGGGATACCGATCTGTGTGGGGGGACGGTATCGGCAGCGCGCGGTACTGATTTCGCCAGGATCCTGCAGGCATGGGGCGCACGCGTCTGTGGCGCAGCCCACATGCCCGACATTACGGTGGTGGGGACCGAGAACTCCGCCATGGCGCGTCTGGAACTGCGTGAGGGCAGGGTGCAGGCCGCCGTTCAGGGGGAAGAAACGGTGGGATACTTCCTTGATAACGCCCATTCCCTGTTCCGGCGGTTTCTATCCCCCATCAGCCATGCCTATCTTGCGATCGCCATGCGGCATGACAGCGCATTATTTGACGATATCAGCACTGATTTCGAACAGTTGAAAAAAAATGGGAAATACCAGAGTCTTCTTCGCAAGTGGCACCTGGAAGCCAATACGGTCATCCCCTCCTAGCCGCACAGGTGAAATATGTCTGCTGAAATGCAACTCGACGATCATAGCACAATCATAGAACGTGGCCGTTACCGCATGGTCATGTCGCTGGTGGTCGTGCTTGCGTTCGTGGCGTGGCTGGTTCATGCCTTTGCCGTTTCCGATATCGAGTGGAAGTACGTCAGCCATTTTCTAATGGTCCGCACCATAATGCAGGGTGTGGCCGCAACGTTGTTCATGGCCGTATCGGCCATGCTGCTGGGTGTCGTGATCGGCCTGATCTTCGCCATCGTGCAGCAGTCCGGCAATCCGGTCTGGAAAACGGTCGCGGCCGGGTATGTCTGGCTGTTCCGCGGGACGCCGGTCATTCTGCAGCTACTGTTATGGTTCAACCTGGCGCTGGTGTTTCCGCATATATGGGTGCCCGGTTACGGATCGGTACAGACGGTGCAGCTTATGACCCCGTTTCTGTCCGCATTGCTTGGGCTGGGGCTTAACCAGGGGGCCTACATAACGGAAATCATGCGCTCCGGCCTGACCAGTGTAGACAAGGGGCAGTATGAAGCCTGCTGCATGATTGGCATGACACGCCTGCAGGCGCTGCGCCGGGTCATCCTGCCGCAGGCGCTGCGGGTGGTCATTCCACCGTTGGGTAACGAGTTCATCAGCATGATCAAGCTGACATCGCTTTCCAGCATGATCCAGTATCCCGAAATCCTGCATAGTGCGCAGAACATCTATTACGCCAATGCCCGGGTGATCGAACTGCTGCTTGTGACCGGGTTCTGGTATCTTGCGATTGTTACGGTGCTGATGCCAGTGCAGTATTTCCTTGAAAAACGTATCAACAGGGGATGGTCGGGATGACCGCCACAGATATTGCAGCCACGACTGCGCCGCCTATCCTTGAAGTCCGGAACATGCGCAAGGCATATGGGAACATGCCTATCCTGAAGGGGGTGTCATGCACCCTGAACCAGGGGGATGTGATGTGCGTGCTGGGGGGATCGGGGTCTGGCAAGACCACGCTCCTGCGCTGCATCGCGCAGCTTGAACGGTATCAGGGCGGTAGCGTGGTGGTTGATGGCGAACTGATGGGAATTGCCGAAAAGGGTGGGCGTTTTTACCGCCTGTCGGAACGTCAGATCGCGCGCCAGCGCCTGAAGACCGGCATGGTCTTTCAGAAATTCAATCTGTTTTCGCATATGACGGCCATGCAGAACGTGATGGAGGGGCCGGTCCATGTCCTGTCCGTCCCGCCTGAGGAAGCGCGCAGTGAAGCCTGTCGCCTGCTGGAATGGGTGGGACTGGGGGAGCGAATGGACCATTACCCGGCCCAGCTGTCCGGTGGCCAGCAGCAGCGTGTCGCCATTGCACGGGCATTGGCCATGAAGCCCAAGGTCATGCTGTTTGATGAACCGACCAGCGCGCTTGACCCCGAATCCGTGGGCCGCGTGTTGGCCGTCATGAAACAGGTTGCCGCAACGGGCATGAGCATGATCGTCGTGACCCATGAAATGGGCTTTGCGCGTGAGGTCGCAAGCCGGGTCCTGTTCATGGATCATGGGGTGATCGCGGAAGATGCCCCATCCGCACAGTTCTTTTCCGCGCCATCGCACCCACGGGCGGCTGATTTCTTGGCTTCCACGCTGGGCGCACGCGTACAGACCAACTGAAATTACAGGAATTCATACACTATGTCCGCAACATATGACCGCTATCGTAATGTACCGTTGACCGCCCCCAATCAGGCGCCGCCCGCCCTGCGTTACCCCTGGCCCGAAGGAAACCGGGCCGCCATGTTCCTGTCGTTCGACATTGATGCGGAAAGTGCCTGGACCGGCAAGGATCCGTCCCATGCCGAACGGCTTGTTACCATGTCCTTTGGCGGGTTCGAGGCGCGGGTGGGGACGCCGGTCATCCTCAGACTTCTGCGTGAAATGGGGCTGAAGGCCACGTTCTTCATTACCGGTTGGGCAGTTGAAGCCCATCCTGCCATGGCCGAAGCGGTACTGGCCGATGGCCATGAAATCGGGCATCACGGCTATCATCATCTTATCCCCGAACCCGGTGCCGATCATATGCTGGAGGAACTGGATTACGGGCTGGAAGTGCTCAAAAGGCGGTTGGGCGTCGTACCCGTGGGCTACCGTGCGCCGATCGGGGAAGCGTCGGCTGAACTGTGCAAAAGTCTGAAGGAGCGCAACTTCCTCTATACCAGTTCCTGGTTTGATGATGTCCGCCCGTACCGGCACGTGATGAAGGATGGATCGCCAGGCCTGATCGAACTGCCCCAGACCACCAGTTACGATGACTGGATGCACGGGCTTGCGAACCGCTTCAGTCCGCGTTCGATTTTCCCCAAGGAGCATGTGCTGTCGATGTGGCGCGATGACCTTGATGAGACCCGTGCATGGGGCGATCTGGTAACAACCGTGTTCCACCCACAGGTAAGCGGCCGGCCAATGCGTTTCCGGCTGTTGCGCGAATTCCTGCAGTACACCGTCAGTTGCAACGATGTATGGATTACGACAGGGGAGGAAATCGCGCGGTATTACGAGCAGCAGGAAAAAGCCCTTGCGGTATCGTGACCGGAGCCGCAGGCTGATTGGGACCCTTCTGCCTGTTCTGTTGGGGCTGCTTTGGCCGTTCATGGCCAATGCGGCTCCGCGGCAGGTGATCATTGGGGTCTATCCCAGCTATCCGCCGCTTGACATGCGTGACCCGGAGACAGGGCAGTTGGAAGGCTTTGACATTGACCTTGCCACCGCCCTGGCCCGGCAGAATGGATGGGCGCTGACCTTTCGCGAAATCAGCTTTGAAGAACTGTTGCCCGCGGTCCAGACCGGACGTGTGGACCTGTTTTTTAACGGCATGATCGACAATGCAGTGCGGCGGGAGTCAGTGGATTTTGTAGATTACCTGCAGGAAGGGTCGCGTTTTCTTGTGCCAACGCGCGATCTGGCGTCTTTCCGGACCCAGCGTGACCTGTGCGGCAAATACGTGGCCGCCAACCGGACCACCAGCCAGCCCGCGCAGATCCAGAAATGGAGCACGGAAAATTGCGGGGGAAACGAAATCCGGTTCTATCCTGCGGAAAATGACTCCGACGCCATGATCCAGCTTTATGAAGGGCGGGTGCAGGCGATGATGGTTGACAGCATTGTCACCCAGTATGTGATCCGAAGGGAAAAAGGTAAGATCACGGCGATGGAGGGACTGATTTTCCCACAGGAATTCGGGATTGGCGTCCATAAGGGGCGCACGGAACTGGCGGAACAGATCCGCAGCGGCCTGCGTGAACTCGTTCTGAATGGAAATTACAAAGAACTTCTTGATAAATGGGGTTTATCGCAGGAAAATGGTCTTGACGATGAATTACGGCAGTCGCCTGTATCTGTCAGTCCGTGACGGACACGCGCGTACGGCCTGCTATCAGATGGACCTGCCGGTTTGACCACGCCACCCCGCTCATCAAGAAATCATAAAGAGTCCGAAGTTCTGGATGCCGCTGAACTGCTGTTCCAGAAACAGGGATATGAATCAACCAAGATCGAAGCCATTGCCGTGGAAGCGTCGGTTGCTTCGGCTACGGTCTATAACTACTTTGAAACAAAGAATAATATTTTTCTAAGTATTATCCTGCGCCATCTGGAGGCAGCCTTGCCTGAACGCCGTCGGTTCATGCGCGCGCTGCCAGATGACCCGGTGGCCGGTATCATCGCGTTCGAAAACATGCTGGCGGAGCAGGCGCTCCGCTTTCTGGGGCGGGATTCATGGAAAATCATCCTGACCGCCAAGCTGCTTGATGACCAGTCCGCCGCTTACCGCACGGCGCGGCGTCTGGATACCCTGATCTACAAGCAATATATCCGCATACTGACCCGTTATCGTAACATGGGCCGCATCAGGGATGATGTTGATATTGCCCTGTTGGCTTCCCTGTTGATCGATGTCGGGAATGCCATTCTGGCGCGGATCGTGGTTTCTGCCCATACGGTGGCGGAAGGCATGAAGCTGTGGGGCGATCCAAGCGTGCGCATGGTCCTGCGTGGCCTGATCGTTGAACCGGAAGATACCGCCGCCTAGACCCGCATCGGTCCGCAGAACCGTCTGTATTGCATATGAGTCGGATAGCCCGACAGGGAACAGGGGGGGGGCTGCGTTGGGACATACTGAATCCGTTGCCCGCAACGCGATGCGTGCATGCCAGGCCGGAGGAGGCCGTTGCAGTCCGCATGACAAGACTTAATCCAGTGCCTTGTGGCTGGCATGGAGCAGAATGCTATCCCCTGCGGGGGGCGAACCCGCCCGCATGATACGTTACGGTAATGACGTTTTCCGTCGTAATATATTTGGTCAGGTCCGCATTCACGCCATCGAAAATCCCGTCATTGTAGGGTTGCTTTGGTCAGCAGCAGGGCCTCCATTTCCCCGACCAGTGACTGAAAACGGGGGAGGATAGAGAGTGGCCGTCCCAGATAGGCGGGCACGCGGTCGCTAAGATATCCGGTGAATCACGCTCGTAAGGCCTTTGCAATTCCGTTATGTAACGCACCCACTGCGTGGCAGATCCCAAGCCGTGTCGTGTAATCCGGCACGTAGGAAAGATCGACCAGACCTGCCACATAATCCTCTGGTGCCACGACATCTTCAAAAATGACGATATGGTTGCCAGTTGGCCGCATACCGATATGATCCCAGCTTTTTCCAATTTTCACGCCAGCCAGCCGACACGTGGATCATGTTCATCTGTTCTGACCCATACCAGCGCCCAGGTCAGCTTTTCGTAAATCTACCAGATTCTGGGGCGGTAAGTTGCCATTTTTATCATATCGTGGGGCCTGCTGGATAAAACGTCCAGCCAGTTCATCCAATATAGATACGTCAGAATTCGTAATGATATCAGTATCAATGACAGTCGTAACAGATGGTTTTGCGACTGTATCCATTTCCGGTGTTCTTCCCGCACCGTATGATATTTTGCGAAAGACAAAAGAAACCGCTGCATCATCGTGACAGGTGGTTGCCGTTTTCATGGGATGGCATGAAAATTTCAATCCGTGCCTGCATGGAGGGAATTTATGCACAGGCAGGGGGAACAGGCGTCATGTTCAGTTGATGGTGCGTACTGTGGATGATTGCTTTCGTTTTTATTCAAGTAAGATTGCCCACAAAAATAACCTACTCAGTAAAATATATATGGGGCGTACCTGTCAAAAAAACGTTTCGAATATATAATATAATGTATCAGCAACGAATGCGCCGATTCACCGATGCGCCCGTGCTGCCGATCTCTATATCTGCGGTTCACGTTGTGGAGGATTACATGGTTCCCAAAAAACAGTATCCACATCAGCAAGGACAGGGCCTTTACTTGTTCCGCCGGTTTCTGGCGGCATCAGTGCCAGTTGCCATTGTTGCCATTCCCGTTACATCGCATGCGGCAACGCCAGCACCATCTGCCAGGTCAGCTGTGCCCGCTCACATCGCCCGGCATCAGGCAAACGGGGGACAGCGCAGCACAAGTCGTCCGGAAGAGTTACGTGTGACATCTACTGCTCGCCAGCGTAATTTTTTACAGGCCATGACGGTCAATACCCTGTCGCGTGATGAAATCCGTAATCTCAATATCAATTCACCAAAGGATATTGCAGCTTTCGTACCCGGTGTTGCATCCGCCAATGCCACATCGGGAAGTACGCCTACCTTTTCCATACGCGGCATCGGGCTGGAAGATTACAGCGGCGCCAACATGAGTGGCACCGGCATATATTTTGATGGTCACCTGGCACCGTTCCCGGTTTTTTATAGTGGCCAGCTTCTCGATCTGCAGGAAGTAAATGTTGAAAAGGGTCCGCAGGGGTTTGACTATGGGCGCAGCACGACGGGTGGCGCCATCAATATGGTATCTGTCCAGCCTTCTGCCAAAAAGGAAGGCTATATCGACTGGGGTTATAGCAGTTATAATACCAATACGGGAAAGCTCGCATGGAACGTTCCCATATCTTCCAAAGTCTATAACCGTGTCGCCTTCAGCTATACCAAGGGGGATGGTTGGCAACATGATGTCCATACCAACCAGCGGTACGGGGCACAGGATACACTTGCACTGCGTAACCTGACAAAAATACTTGTTTCCCCGGATGATACGGTAACGCTCAACCTGCATTACTCGCGTGATGTGGGGACACCTGTATCACCGCAGAATACGAACGCCGATGCCACGGTATGGGGATCGAAGCCCGGTACTTACGGGATAGCCCCCAATAGTCCAGCCAATGCAGTAAATGTGGGCGCATTTGCACCCCGACGGCGTGAAAATGGCGGCGGGGTGTCGGTCAACTATTCCCATAAATTTGATAATGCAACGTTTGAATCCGTTACATCCATTGATTTCATGCGTCGTAACATTAACGACAATTATGATGGTGAAGCAAAAAGCGTTGGCGATTTTGTATGGGACGATACCTATATTTCTGAATCGCATGACATGCGGTTCAGTAGCAGTGTCGGCAACCTGTATCGCTACACGGTGGGACTGTATCAATCTTATGACAAGATTTCTGCCAATTACGTCAATGACGAGCAGGACCTGTTTGACAGTCCGCTTGGCACCATAAATTCGCATTTCAAGCAGCAGAATATTTCGGCCGGGATTTACGTCAACAATATCATCAATATAACCAAAAGCCTTGAATTTATCGCCAGTGGCCGTTTTTCCTATGATATTCGCGATTTCAAGGGTGGCACGATTGATACGGGCGGTTTTGTCACAGGCACGCCAGGATCATACCTGTCCTATCTTGATGAATCGCAGGCCTATCACCGTTTTACGGGAAAAGTCGGGCTACGTTATCGCATCACACCTAATATTCTGGTTTATGGAACGATCTCAAATGGTTACAAGGCGGGAACGTATTTTTCCGCGCCCGTTACGGCGTCACAGGGGCTGGATTATATCAAACCTGAAGGTGTTCTGGCGTATGAAGTCGGGGCAAAAGCCCAGTTATTCCATCATCGGCTTGAACTGAGCGGATCCCTGTTCGATTACGAATACCGCAATCGCCAGACCCTGGTGGTCGCCAACATGCCGGGCAATACGATTTCGCTGACACTCGCATCGCTACCCCGCGCACGGAGCCGTGGCGGCGAACTTCAGGCGGTCTGGCATTCTCCCATTCCCCATCTGGATCTGCAGGCGGGCTTTGCCTATCTTGACGCGCAGACACTCAGTTCCATGAGTAACCTCAATGGTCTGTCACTGCTGTCCCCCGTTTCGTCACATACCCAGTTGCCTTATGCGCCTCGTTTTTCATGGGATGGCGTCGCGCGTTATACTGTAAATGTCTCGCCGCGTTACCATGTCGCGTTGCAGGTAAGCTATTCGTGGAAAGCCCGGTTCTGGTCGTCGCTGTCTGACCCCAATGCGCGGCTTGGACAGATGAGTTCCCTTGGCGCACGGATGACCTTCGCGCCCCGGAATGACAAGTGGCAGGCGTCTGTATATGTCGAGAATGCCGCTGACAAACATACGGATGTCATGTCATTCACCACAAACGACAATTCCCGCGTCCAGTATATCCAGACGCCCCGTTGGGTGGGGTGTGACCTGCGCTATAATTTCTGATCCAGACGTTTGGGGAGGAAAAACTCAGGTTTTCAAATAACGTTCTGAAAAGAATATTATGGGAAATGCTGCCTTTTGAAAAAAAAGTGGCATTTCCCGATGCGTTTTGAAAAAACTCCGGGGCTGGCATAGGTCAGGAAATTAAAAAAGAACTCCTATCGGAATATTAGCCCAATGAGCGAGGGGTTATAGGCGTTTCCAGAGCATTATGTTCGGCAATACTTTCCCGAAGCTTGCGCCTGAACAGGGTCGCTGTATTGCGATTGACGTCAACGATCTCCACAGCACTACGTGCTGGCGTGCCCGCAACGGAGTACTCCAGAAGGCGTCTTTGGACGGCAGGTTTCAGAGGGCTGCGATGACATGGTTTCATATGGCATATCAAGCCTTTATTGGCTGGCCTATGCCAGCCCCGAACTTTTTATAATTTGCGGGTTGTTACAGGTGATCAGGTATCATTGGCGGAAGCCAGTTGTCGGTCCGCCCATGAAAAACGCCGCTCAACCCGTTTCTGTATGAACAGGAAGAAAAAGACCATTGCCAGGTAATAGACCAGGGCAACGGCATAATACTCTGTAAATTCAAAAGTGCGGGCGACCTGCACCTGTGTTACGGCCAGAAGTTCCTGCAACGAAATAACTGATGCGAGGGAAGTCGTCTTGAGCAGATTGATGAATTCGTTGATTGTGGGCGGCAAGGCGATCCTGAGCGCCTGCGGAAAAACAACATGAAAATAGACCTGCCGGCGGTTCATGCCCAGCGCATCCGCTGCCTGTTCCTGTCCTTTATCCACTGCGCTTAGGGCGGAGCGGTTGATTTCAACCTGATAAGCGGACTCATTGATCGACAGGGCCAGCCAGGTGGCGAGAAAGGGAGTAAACCATTCCTCACGGAAAACCGGCAGGAACTGCGGTAGGGCATTCCATATGAACAGAAGCTGCAACAGCGTCGGCGCGCCCCGGAATACCGATACATAAACACGCAATATCTGCCTGATGATGGAATTGGGCCCATTAAGGGTTATTGCCATCGGAATGGCGATCACGATGGCCGTAAGATGCGACAGCACGGCGATGCTGAGCGTAATGAACGCGCCTTTGATGAACGTGGAGGACTGCAGTGCTGAAAGGAACGTATTCCAACGGAACGCGGATGGCTGTGCGTTTTGTGTAAAGGCGGTCCTGTCGTTACCGTTTATGGCCCATTTTTTCTGTATGGTCGTGATGGTGCCGTCTGCCTGCAGCGCTGCCATGGCCGTGATGAGTTTTTCACGATCGGCGGCGTTTTGCCGGATATAGATCGCAAAATGGCGGTATTCCGGATAATCGGGCGTCAGGATTATGTTGACCTTGCCATGCAGCTGTTTCTGTCGGTAATAAAGCTCTACATCCTGACTGGCGAAAGCAAATACGCGCCCGATCAGAAGCTGTTGCACCACCTGGTCTTCCGTCGGGTATTGCTGGATGATGATGGGTGGGCGACCGGATGCCGCCAGTTGCTGGTTTTCGCGTTCGATACGGGTGGCGTAACTGGTTCCCGTCTGGATTGCGATCGTTTTTCCCGACAGGTCAGCCATGGATGAAACCGGCGGGGTGCCTGCCCGTGCCACGATGGCCAGCGACGTATCGAAATAGGGGACGGCATCAAAATTCTTCTCGCGTTCCGGCAGCTTGATGATCCCGCTTATGACCATGCCACAACGCTGTGCCGCCAGACTGGGAAACAGGCCGACAAAATCCATCGGTGTCACGACCAGGCGGGCGTTCCAGTAGCGGGCCAG
Source organism: Komagataeibacter sp. FXV3 (assembly GCF_015155755.1). Classification (GTDB taxonomy): domain Bacteria; phylum Pseudomonadota; class Alphaproteobacteria; order Acetobacterales; family Acetobacteraceae; genus Komagataeibacter. The sequence goes on from NZ_VWPI01000019.1 coordinate 31,444, forward strand.
CGCCTGTGCCAGATCAATATCCACCCCCGCTGTGGCTGACGCATCCGTGCCTGCCACGAATATCATGGGCGGCAGGGTGGGATTGACGCATATTGTCAGCGTCCCGTCATGCACGAACCCCGGTTGGTCAGCCGCCTCGGCACCAGACGGAGAAAGCGCCAGCAGACATAGTATGGCTGGCAGGTAGCGCAGGAAAAATACATGCAGGCGGGAGAGCGTCATGATGATGCAGCTTCGGCCGGGACGGACAGGTGGGTAGGAGGCATGGATGTGTCAGCACTCATTTTCGAGTATGGTGCGAAAGGTTTCGACCATAAGACTTGTTTCGGGGGAGGAGCGGTCCAGAAAATGGAACGTCGTGGTCAGATGCAGGTCATCCAGCCGGAGATGTCGCAGTACCCCGGCGGCAACCAGGGGACGGGCAAAGGGTTCGGGCAGGAAACCGACATAATTTCCCGTCCGGATCAGCAGCATGCGGGCATCCACGTTTTCCGCCGTGGCTGAAAAGGTCATGCGTTCGCGAATTCTGTCCCAACTGGGCGAACTGGCGACATCTGATACTTCTATCATCTGCTGCGTGGCCAACACATCCAGCGTTATGTTGGCTTCCGCCATTGTAAACAGGGGATGGCGTGCGCCACAGTATAGGTTCAGGCGTTCGGTAAACAGAACCGTGTCCCTGTCATGCGGGCTGGAGTGGTAATAAAGCGCGATGCCCGCCGCAGCCTGTCCGTTCATTACCGCGCATTCCACTTCCCGGGTTGAAGCGGACCGCACGTCCATGAAGACTTCCCTATGCCGGGCGGTGAAGGTTTCAATGGCCCTCACGATGGCCGTTTCGCCATGGACCTGTGCATTGTCGGTCACATACAGGCGAAATCGCCCGCTTAATACGCCACGGGCCGCATTGATGTGCTGCTGGAAGGCGTCGATGTCGCGCTGCAGTTGCTCCACGGCGTCGAGTACCATCCGGCCTTCGGCTGTCAGGGCGAAACCACTGCGGCCACGCTGGCACAGCCTGACATTCAACCGGTGTTCCAGCGCGGAAATATCGACACTGATCGAGGACTTGCTTTTACCCAGGGCGATTTCCGCGCCGGCAAAACCGCCCTGTTGTGCGACCATGCGGAATACACGCAGCATCCGCAGGTCCACTTCGGCAATCTGGCCCTGAAAGTTGCCATGCCGCCGGGCGGGTCGTGTACGATGCACTGTAGCGGATCTTACAGATGCAGCGGACGGGGGACGCGTCATGTACGACAGTTTCCTTCGTGGCCGGATATGATACAGGCGGACAGAGGTATTCTATCGTTATCAATAAGCAACAAAAAAACATAAAGGGCAAAGGAAAATATCGTCGCGGGCGATCCCATCGTATCCCTTCTGCAATGAAGGGGATGCTCCCCCCTGCATCTTCTACGTCGTTATGGTCCGATGTCGCGCTCAGCGCCGGTGCGATCTGGTGAATGGTTTCCAACACGGGCGGTTCTGGGGTACAGCAGGCGGGCATTCCCCGCGCGGGGGATGGCTTACGGGTTGTGAATAGGGCAAGGTCACATGATGGAACAGAAACTCCGGCAGATTAATGGGGACCGGACATTGCTGATGAACGCAGGCGCCTTCATGTGTGTCATCGCGATGCTGGGGATAGCAAATCTGGTCTGCCGTTTCGTGCTGCATACGGATGTGGTGTTCCTCATGCCATGGCTGGTGGCAGCCACGGGCCTGTATTTTTTTCTGCCGGCACTCATGCTCTGGCTCATTACAGGCCGTCCGTCCGGTTCCTGAACCGGGCGGGGGGTGCAAAACAGGATTGGGTGGATGGACATGGCGCAGGCACATGCCTATTGAGGCAATATGTCTTCCATCGGATCCAACCGGAGCGTACGGCTCGGTATAGATTTTGGCACGACCAATACCGTCGTGGTCGTGCTGGATGCGCAGGGGCGGCCCACGCCCGCGCGTTTTTCCTTTCCCCATCATCCCCCGGCCGAAACCTGCCGGTCGCTGCTATGCCTGTGGTGTGAGGAAGGCATGCCGGGACGGTCGTCCCTGCATGAGGCGATCGGGGCGGCGGCAATCGACGCCTATCTGGAAGACCCCGCGGACAGTCGGCTGATCATGTCCATGAAGTCCTATCTGGCGCAGGCGTCTTTTCGCCAGACCCGGCTTATGGGACAGGTCATGACGCTGGAAATGCTGATTGCAAGCTTCCTGGCCTGCCTCATGCGCACGATCGACGTTGACCCCGCCAATGTCACTGCAACGGTGGGCCGCCCCGTGCATTTCGCGGGTGAACGGCCTGATGATGCGCTGGGTGAGCAGCGCCTGCGCGACAGCTTCCGCGCGGCGGGGTTCCATCATGTTGATGTGGCGCTGGAACCCGAAGCCGCAGGCTGGCATTTCGCCCGGCGGCTGGATGCCCCCGCGACCGTGCTGGTGGGGGATTTTGGCGGCGGCACGAGTGACTTTTCCATCCTGCGCTTTGACCCGGCCGACCTGCGCAACGCCACCCCGCTGGGCTATGCCGGTGTTGGCATTGCGGGCGACCAGTTTGATTACCGCATCATTGACAACGTCATTGCGCCCGAACTGGGCCGCCATGCCACCTATCGTGTCATGGGCGGCCAGCCGCTGCCGATTCCGGCCGAATGGTATGCAAGCCTTGGGCGCTGGCACCGCCTGGCGCTGATGCGCACCCCACAGACCCTGCGTAACATTGCCGATGTCGCCCGCACCGCGTCCGAACCCGACAGGCTTAATGCTTTGATGCGCATCATTGATGAACAGCAGGGGCAGGCGCTGTATCGCGCGGTGGGGGCGGCGAAACGCGAACTGTCCACCGCCGGCCGCACGGTCCTGCGCTATGACCACCGTGATGTGCATATCAACCGCGAAATCACGCGCGCTGAATTCGAAGGCTGGATCGCCCCGGACCTGAAGCAGTTTGACGATGCCGTGGGGCTGGCGCTGGAACGGGCGGCACTGCCCGCCACGGCCATTGACCGTGTCTTCCTGACGGGGGGCACATCGTTCGTGCCCGCCGTGCGTGACCTGTTCAACCGGCGCTTCGGCGCGGAGCGCGTGGATATGGGCAATGAATTCGTCTCGGTCGCGGAGGGGCTGGCCCTGATGAACGCCTGATCGCAGCCGTCTGTCGCGTATTCCCGTCATTGTGTGTGTTTACAACTGTTTCGGTCCGAACTTATTGTTATCAAGCAGTAACAAACAGGGCCGCGCGTGGCGGTAGTGGAGTGGAATCGACGTGAAACGACTTTCCTGGCGGTATTTACCTTCGCTTGCGATCATGCTTGCCACCATGACGTCGGGCACACTGGCGGGACAGGCCCATGCGGCACGGGATGCGGGCGGCCCACAGGCGGCCGAGCCGTCCGCGCTGAGCGTGCAGACCGGCAGTGACATCCCCGCCCATGTCACCTTTCCCACCAGTGCGCGCAATTACATCAAGCGCGATGTCATGATCCCGATGCGCGATGGCGTGAAGCTGCACACGGTCATCGTCATTCCGCGTGACGCCACGAACGCGCCCCTGCTGCTGACCCGCACGCCCTACCATGCGTCCGAACGGGTGAACCGTATTACCGACGCGCCCGATATCCGTTCCATCCTGCCGCAGGGTGACGACGCGTTTGTCGAGGCAGGGTATATCCGCGTGTTTCAGGACATCCGCGGCAAATACGGATCGGAAGGGGACTATGTCATGACCCGTCCCCCCCGTGGCCCGCTGAACCCGACCCGCACGGATGAGACGACCGATGCGTGGGACACGATCGAATGGCTGGTCCATAAC
>NZ_VWPI01000190.1 GCF_015155755.1 Komagataeibacter sp. FXV3
ATTGTCCCGCCGCCGCCTTGTCCATAAGCCAGATGAGTTCGCCCTCGGTCGTGATGTGGCTGGCGGGTTCCGCGGGGTCACCGGCGCGCACTTTTGCAAAGGCCTCACGCTTGGCTGGTCCCGCCAGCATGAACACCACATGGCGGCTGGAATGGATGGCGGGATAGGTCAGGGTCAGGCGCGTATGCGGCGCGTCATCGGGCACGCAGGTCGAAACCCACAGCTTTCTTTCCTGCAGCACCGGCTGGCGCGGGAACAGCGATGCGGTATGCCCGTTATCGCCCAGACCCAGCATCACCACGTCAAACAGCGGGCGACCGGGCTGCAGCACCTTGCTGCCGTAGACCGCCTCGAGTTCCGCCTGATATTTTGCCGCCGCCTGCGCCGGGTCGCCCGATGTGGGCATGGGGTGCACGTTGGCGGGCGGCACCGGCACGTGGGCCAGCATTTCGCTCTCGACCATGTTGTAGTTGCTGGCCGGGTCGCTGTCGGGCACGAAGCGTTCATCGCCAAAGAAGAACTGCGTGTTCGCCCACGGGAAACGGTCGCGATAGGCGTCGGACGCCAGGATCTGGTACAGCCGCTTCGGCGTGGACCCGCCCGATAGCGCAATCACGAACGGGCCACCGTGTTTCGCCAGCGCCTGTTCCGTCAGCCATTTCGCCATGTGCTGCGCAATGGCTTCGGCATCGGGCAGGACCACCATCACGCCCGTTTTCACGTCATGTCCGCCCGTTACATCATGCTTTTCCATGTCACGCATCTCCCAGCACGAATTTCTCGATCCCATTGGCAAACCCTTCCTCCTCGCACGATGTCGAGACATGGGTCGCCTGCTTCTGCACCTCGGGGCTGGCCTGTCCCATGGCGATCGACATGCCGCTCTTGCGGAACATCAGCACGTCATTGGGCTGGTCGCCCAGTGTCACCATCTGGCTGGCAGGAATGCCCAGCAGGCGTTCGAGCGTCATCACCACGCCGCCCTTGTTGGCGTCCCTGTTGGTCACGTCCACGTAGTAAGGCTGTGACAGCGCGGCCGACGCGGTATCGCCCAGCGCCTGCTGCAGGTCGTGTTCAAGCCGCTTCATAAGGTCGAGGTCATCGCTGACGCCGGTGATCTTGACCACCTGGTCCAGCTTTTCTTCCACATTGCCGACCACGGGCGGGAATTTGACCGTCCACTGTTCGCGCGCGACATGCGGCGCATCAAGTTTCGAGACGATCCAGTCATTGCCGTTATAGACCCACGGATCGGCCCCGTGGTCGCGGATGATGCCGATCACCTTGCGCGCCGTATCAGCTGGCAGCGTGCGGGCCTCGATCACGGTAAAATCGGGTCTGACCATCATGCCGCCGTTGAAACCCGCGATCGGTTCGGAAATCTTCAGCGGGTCAATGACCATCTTCATGCCCTTGGGCGGGCGGCCGCTGGTGATGGTGAACAGGATCCCGCGTTCACGCAGGCGTTCGACAGCCCGGATCGCCCGGGGTGTCAGGATCTTGTCCTTCGTGACCAGGGTGCCATCCACATCGGCCAG
>NZ_VWPI01000191.1 GCF_015155755.1 Komagataeibacter sp. FXV3
TGCAGGCCGAAGATCGCCTCATCGCCGGTGCGGCGGTAGGGGAAGGACGGGTCGGCGCCGCCGCCCGCGGGGTGCCAGACGTACTGGAAATCGGGCTGCATCACCAGCCACGGCGTGACCTGCGCCTGATAGGTCAGTTCAAGGTGGTTTTCATTGCCCTGCACCAGCGAATGGCTGTCGCGGTCAAACTGGCGCTGCCCCGAACTGGCGCGGCCAATGCCCCAGCCCAGGCCGATCGTGTCGTTGTCACGCCCCCTGAACGGGGCCTTCAGGTTCAGGCCCGCGTCGATGGCGAAGCTGATCATGTTGCGGTCGCCCCCATTGCCCGTGGCGCGCACGAATACACCCAGCGAGCGCGGCGATGTCAGCGAGGGGCGCCAGATCATCTGGTCGATGATGCCATAGACCATCCAGTTGCCCCGGTCCCATCGCGGGGTCAGGTCGGCCTGCGTGGCACTGGCATTCAGCGTGGCCGCCCCCAGCGAGCTGCCACGCTGGTTGTAGCGGTAGTCGGCGAACTTCGCGGTATCGTAATAGCCACCCAGCTTGTACACCCCCGGCAGGCCGGGGTTCTTGGTCACGTTGGACATGTCGGCAGGCTGGGGGTTGAGCGCGTATTGCAGTTCGGTGATCAGCAGCGCGCCGGTGCCCATGTTGAAGTTCGTGCCGTTGGCGCCGTCATAGGTCTGGCTGGTGGGATCGGAACTGAAGCCGCTGTTCGATCCGGTGGCCTGCTGGATGGGCAGGGAGTTGTAGCGGTTGCCCGGCGGGTTGTCGTCGGCGGCCGCGAACATGAAGGTGAATTTCTCGCTGGGGCGGTAGCGGATGCGGATGGCGGGCGAGGACAGCGGCCATGACGGCCCGCCACCATACAAATTGACCGAAGGGGCCATGGGCCAGCCGAAATTGGCGTTCAGGTAAAGCGATGCGTAGTCACTGACCAGGAATTCGGTATCCAGATCCTGCTGCCCGATCTTCACGTCCAGCTTTCCCTTGAGGAAGGACTGCTGGTACCACAGTTCGAACAGGCGGGTGGAGCGGTCGGCCTCGAACCCGCTGATGGGGTTGAAGTTGTTCAGGTGATCCTGCGAGATCGAGCGCCCGCGCGTCTGCAGCGCGCTGACATTGAACAGCCCGCCCTTCAGCCCGAACAGCTTTTCGGTATCGATGGTCAGCGTCGGCATGGTGACGCCGTCATAGGCGGGGCCTGTGCCCGAACCCTGACCATCGCCATTGGTGCTGGGCGTGCCGCCGGTGCCGTTGCCCCAGACCTCATCGACTTCCTGGATGTCGAAGGTGATGCCGTGTCTGTACAGCCACGGCCGCGCGCCCCACATGTTGCCCAGCAGGTTGCCGCTGGTGTCCAGCCTGTCCTCGCCGCCCGCGGCGACCGCGGCCTGTTCTTCCGTATCGGCCTGCGCGCGTTCGGAATCCCGCACCGTGGCCGGGTCGATCTGCTGGATCAACGGGGTGGAATTGCCCAGGCGGGCGCG
>NZ_VWPI01000192.1 GCF_015155755.1 Komagataeibacter sp. FXV3
TAGCACTACTTTGGCAGAATGTGTTGCGAGGTCTGGAGTAGAAGGTTTCCACAGTGGGGGCATTGCCCGATGGGTGGTCGCAGGATGCGATCAAGAATGGCCTGTCGTATTGCTGGCAGACTGGGCTGTGGTGGTGGGCCGGTGACTCTTTTTTTTCCGCCCGACCGCCGTGAGGCGCCGGGACTGGAGAAAGGCGTAGGCCATCATGGACATTAGGGCGTGTCGGTGCAGGCCTGTCCATGATCGCCCCTCAAAGTGATCGAGGCCCAGTTCCTCCTTGAGTTGCTGATGCGCCTGCTCGCAGACCCATCGGGCTTTGATCGCAGCGGCCAGTAGCCTGAGGGAGGAGTCGGCAGACAGGTTGGACAGATAGTATTTCCGTTCTCCAGTGGAACGGTGCTCGCCAATCAGCCAGGCTTCCTCCCCGGGCATATGCTGGGCCGTCCGGCCACCGATACGCTGGGCTGGACCATCTGCAACGCGTATCCGCATGGCTGCAAAGCGGGCCGCCAGGCCACCTTTGGTCCCGCGACGCCAACTGACCCTGCGCCATGTTGCAGTTTCCAGTATCTTATGGGCAGGGACAGATTGCTGGTCCGGTACCGGATGCATCCGGGATGGGCCGCGCTTTCTGGCCGGAAACACCAGCTCCACATCGGTGGAATAGACTTTCTGATGGCGTGGTATCCCGACTGCCCAGCGCAGGCCCCGCGCACTCAGGGCCTGACGGAACGGGGCGGACAGGCCATAACCGGCATCCGCAAGAACACAGCCAAAACGGACACCTGCGGCACAGAGGCGATCAATCTCTTCGATCGCCATCTCCGGTTTGGTCCTGGAGCCCTGATGTTCCAGTGGAACACCAGCCCGATTCAGGCGTGCCGGATCTGCTGTCCAGATATCGGGCAGGAACAGACGGAGTGACAGCATCAGTGGCACTTCACGCGAAGCCAGTGTCACGGACACCAGTGTCTGACAATTCGCTTTCTTGCCCAGGGTCGAAGCATATTGGGGCGCTACGCCAACAGAATGTTCTCCCTTTTTGGGAAGGGAGGTATCATCGATGATCAGCCATGAACGCTCCCCGCCCACCAGATGGTCAGCATGACGCCACAGAGCAGCCTCAAGTGGCGCACTGTCCCACACACCGGCACTGACGAAATGATGCAGCCGGTCATAAGGGATATCGCCATTGCGTGCAGCCATGGGCTGCACGCTCTTGCGGTCACCAGGTCCGATCAGGCCTGCAATATAAGCCGGACACATCGCCCGCTGCGCTTTGTGACCCAGGGCCGCCAGAAATGGCGCAAGCCATACTTCCAGATCCGATCGCCAGTCGGTGTTCATCGCCAGCTCCCACTACAGCGGGTCTTCCATGAATCACTGATCGCACCCGTTGGGAATCCTTATCCCAAATTTTCTGCCAAAGTAGTGCTAG
>NZ_VWPI01000193.1 GCF_015155755.1 Komagataeibacter sp. FXV3
TGGAGGGTTCGAAAAAACCTCTGATTGATGTGCCTGGCTCGTGTTTTTAGGCTTTCGGCGATTTGATTGACGGTTCCTGAGGTAGCTTTCTTTCTGCGTTTTGAGCAAATTGGGGACTACCCCCCGCTGGATTGCTATGCGCTCGCGTTCATTCTCTCCAGGAAGAGGAAACGGCGCATGTTGTAGACGATATTGGCCAGTCCGATCGTCATTGTGGCCCGTGTGATGCCGACGGCCCGGATGAACAATCCCATCTGCGATTTCTGATCGGCAAAGACATGCTCGACGCGGGATCGGATCACCGACTTCCCCGCGTTGGACCGCTGGGCATGGCGGGGCATGGGCTTGAGATTCGGCTTTTTCCTGTGGACCTTCGAGACGAAACCCTCTTTGTCCATGAAGTCCTCATTGGCTTTCGAGCGGTAGGCGGTATCCGCCCAGACGCTTGAGGCCGTATTGGTTTTATCAAGCAAGCCCTCTCTCAATCGCGCGCCATCACTGGCGGCGGCATCTGTGGCCTTCCATTTGCGAATCAGCCGATATTTCCGGTCGATGGAGACGTGGGATTTGTAGCCAAAGAACGGAATGGCAAGATCCGTTGCGGGCATACTTCCGTCATCCTGACGCTTTGCTTTCGTGAACTTCAGCGTCCAGCGCGCATGGCGATCCTTGTGGGACAGCTTTGCGGGCTTGTCCTGCCACTCTTCAGGAATACGCCCTGCCCGGAGATCCGCTTTCTCGGCGTTTGTATTGCGCTGCTTTGGAGCAGCCACCAGCGTTGCGTCCAGAATCTGGCCCGACATCGGCAAATATCCGGCCTTGCGCAGGGTCGCGTCAAAGCGGTCAAACAGTCTTTCAATCGCACCCGTCTGGGTCAGGCGTTCACGGAACAGCCAGACCGTTTTGGCGTCAGGCACACGGTCCGACAGCCCCAGACCAAGGAAACGCATAAAAGAGAGACGATCATTGATCAGGTACTCCGTCCGCTCATCAGACAAATTGTTCAGCGTCTGGATCACCAGGATCTTGAACATCAGCACCAGATCAAACGGAGGGCGCCCGCCTTTGCTCCCATCCGAATACGCCAGAGCCTTCTTCAAATCAGGGCGGAACACCTCAAAATCCACAGTCCGGGAAAAGGCCTCGAGTTGATCGCCAAGCCCGCTCAACCGGGCAAGCCGCTCCTCAACATCAAAGAAACCAGGCTGTTTCATATCGCCATTCCCTCAACCAGAACCAGAGGAATGGAATCACACAGAAGGCCTCAAAACCAGTAGGTTTTTCGAACC
>NZ_VWPI01000194.1 GCF_015155755.1 Komagataeibacter sp. FXV3
TGACGTGCCCCCCGAAAATGTGCCCATTTTAAAGTAGAGTCCGATCGAGAAGGATACGGACGGATGAAACGCAGTCGCTTTACGGAAGAGCAGATCATAGGGATCCTGAAGGAACAGGAAACTGGACTGAAGGTCTCTGATCTTTGCCGAAAACACGGGATCAGTGACGCAACCTTCTACAAATGGAAGACCCGCTATGGTGGTCTTGAAGTGTCCGAGGCCAAACGGCTGAAGGCGCTGGAAGATGAAAACAGCCGCCTGAAACGTCTTCTGGCGGATGCCATGCTGGATAATGCAGCGCTGAAGGAAATCGTTGGAAAAAAGTGGTGACGCCTGTCGCCAAGCGGCAGGCGGTCGACCATATTCGCGGTGTTCTGGCCCTGAGTGAACGCCGTGCCTGTGCGCTTGTCGGTCTTGCCCGCCGTGTTGCGCGCTATATTTCGACCAGGGCGGACGATGTCGTCCTGCGCCAGCGTCTGCGGGAACTAGCGGGCCAGCGGCGCCGCTTTGGATACCGTCGCCTGAGCTATCTTCTGGCGCGGGAAGGCCTCACACCCAATCATAAGAAGCTGTTCCGCCTCTATCAGGAGGAGGGGCTGAAAGTCCGTCATCGGGGAGGCCGAAAGCGAGCATTGGGAACGCGTTCTCCCATAACCGTCCCCCAGGAACCTGGGCAGCGCTGGAGCCTGGATTTTGTGTCCGACGCCCTGATCTGTGGCCGCCGGTTCCGCATTCTGGCTGTTATCGACGATTTCAGCCGGGAGAACCTGGCATTGGTTGCCGACACATCGCTGTCAGGCGGACGTGTGGCGCGGGAACTGACAACTCTGGTGGAGCGATATGGCAAACCCCTCATGATTGTCAGCGACAACGGGACGGAATTCACCTCCCATGCCATTCTGAAATGGGCCGACGGGATGCAGATCGAATGGCATTATATCGCCCCGGGGAAGCCGCAGCAGAACGGGTTTGTCGAAAGCTTCAATGGCCGGCTCAGGGATGAATGTCTCAACGAAACGCTGTTCACGTCCCTGACGCATGCCCGCCAGATTCTGGCTGACTGGCGGGAAGACTACAATACGGTACGCCCACATTCCCAACTGAATGGCAGGACACCGGATCAGGTCGCTAGACAAGGGTCTCGGGGGCATGCCCCCGAGACCCTTGCTATTCCATCAACTCCAAGCCATGAAAAACGGGAACTCTCCTTTTGAGTGGATACAAAAAGGGGGGCACGTCA
>NZ_VWPI01000195.1 GCF_015155755.1 Komagataeibacter sp. FXV3
GGTAATCCCCCCATTTTTAGTGGGGTGCTGAATGAGAATTCAGGCAGCTGTTTTTAGTTTCTGGGCGGGGGTTAGCCCGCTGTTCCCCATGTTGGGTCTGTCATGGTTATATGTCCAGAGCCATTGTGTTGCGACCTCCTGCACGTCCTGAATGCTTTCAAACAAATACTGCTCCAGCCATTCCTGCCGGACAGTTCTATTGTAACGTTCAATATAGGCGTTCTGCTGCGGATTACCCGGTTGCGTATAGATCAGGGTAATCCCCTGTTTTTCGGCCCATGAAACCAACGTATGACTGACATATTCAGGGCCATTATCCATTCGGATGGCTTCTGGCCTGCCACGCCACTCCATAATCTGTTCCAGACAGCGGACAACCCGACAGGCCGGCAGGGAAAAATCAACCTCAATCGCCAGTCCTTCACGATTGAAGTCATCCAGAATGTTCAGGAGCCGAAAAGCACGTCCATCCATCAGCCTGTCCGCCATAAAATCCATGGACCAGACCCTGTTGGGAAGGGCCGGAACCGACAGCTTTTCAGGCTTTTCGCGAACCAGACGCTTGCGGGGTTTAATCCGCAGGTTGAGTTCCAGTTCCCGATAGATCCGATAAACCCGCTTATGATTCCAGACATGTCCCTGCACATTGCGCAGATACAGGAAACACAGACCAAATCCCCATCTCCTGTGAGCCTGGGTCAGTCCCACAAGAAGATCGGCAATCCTGTCGTTCTCCGCTGCCAGTCGCGGACGATAGCGAAAGCAGGTCTCGGATATCCCAAAAATCCGACAGGCCAGCGCAATGCTGACCCCATGATGCGCCACAGCCTGTGCGGCCAGTTCCCGGCGCTGGGCTGGCCGCTTCATTTTTTTCCAAGGGCTTCCTTCAGGATATCCGTCTGCATGCTCAGATCCGCATACATGCGCTTCAGCCGACGGTTCTCCTCTTCCAGAGCTTTCATCTGACTGATCATCGAAGCATCCATACCGCCATATTTCGCGCGCCACCGGTAAAACGTGGCGTTGCTGATCCCATGCTCCCGGCACAGGTCAGGAACCGAAACGCCGCCCTCAGCCTGGCGGATCACACCCATGATCTGCGCGTCAGTAAAGCGATCACTCTTCATCAGAATCTCCTCATCCTTACGCTGAGAAAATTCTCATTCAAAAGCCACTCTTTTTATGGGGGGATTACC
>NZ_VWPI01000196.1 GCF_015155755.1 Komagataeibacter sp. FXV3
CAACTGCACTCGAAGCTGACATCACAACTTTTATCGATGCACATAACAAAAACCCACGGCCGTATCGGTGGGTCAAATCAGCCGACCAGATCCTCGCCTCGGTGAAGCGCTTTTGTCATAAGACAATGAGCCGAACTTCAGATTCAGGTGACTAGGGCCTGTTAGCACTTGATCCAGTCTGCGGCTGCAGCGATGTGTATGACGGCCAGGAAGTAAGCTCCCGGCGACTGACGCCTTGCTGAATACTTCTGGTCTGGTTCAGCTATGAAGCATGAGCGATTTAAGAGATAGGGACGCGGTACTACCTGCGAGTGTCGCAGGTAGTACCGCAGAGAGGCTCCAAAGGAGCGGTAGAGAGACATGCGAGCGGGACAGGCTGGCGGGCGCCTCGCGGATCGAGATCGTTTCGGATCGCCGCCGCTGGCACGCCCCTGAATTTCGCGCGCGAGTGGTCATCGCCTCCTACGAGAGCCGGCGCCCCATAAGGGAGGTGGCTGCACAGTATGGGATCCATCCCAGTCTGGTGTTTCGCTGGCGGCGAGAGGCTCGGGCCAAAGCGCAGGCCAAAGGCAGGACATCGTTCATACCTGTCATGGTGGCCCCGGTCCCCGAGCCGCCGCCATTGGAGCGTCGGAGAGAACAGGGAACGCTGTCCGGCCGAGCCGTCAGCCTGGTCTTTCCGGACGGCGTGCGGCTGGAGTTCGACACAGGGCTGTCCGCTGATCGTCTGCGTGAGATTGTGGGCGCACTGCGGTCATGATCCCGCTTCCCTCCACGCTGAGGATATGGCTGGCGGCCGGCGTGACTGATATGCGCCTGGGGATGCCCGGGCTGGCGTTGAAGGTCCAGGAAGCACTGGGTCGTGACCCTTTCGCGGGTGACGTCTATGTCTTCAGGGGCCGACGCGGCGACCTGGTGAAACTGATCTGGCACGATGGGATCGGCCTTTCCTTATATGCGAAGCGGATCGAGCGCGGGCATTTCCTGTGGCCTTCGGCAAAGGACAGAGCGATCCATCTCTCCCCGTCACAATTGACTTGTCTGCTCGATGGCACATGGTAATCCCCCCATAAAAAGAGTGGCTTTTGAATGAGAATTTTCTCAGCGTAAGGATGAGGAGATTCTGATGAAGAGTGATCGCTTTACTGACGCGCAGATCATGGGTGTGATCCGCCAGGCTGAGG
>NZ_VWPI01000197.1 GCF_015155755.1 Komagataeibacter sp. FXV3
CTAGTCATCTGGAACTGAAATAAGCATCATTATATAATATTCCTGTCGCAATGACGGGAGCAGAACGATGGCGGGACGACAGGCAAGTCAGGTGGTGCTGAGTCGGCAGGCGCGGACGTTTCTTGAAGGGCAGGTCCGGCGTCACAAGGCGCCGCGGTCGTTGTCGGATCGCTGCCGGATGGTTCTGCTCTGTGCCGAAGGCTTGCAGAGCAAGGAAGTTGCTGCACGCCTGGGGGTGCATGAGCACACCGTCGGCAAATGGCGGCGGCGGTTTGTCGAAGATGGCATCGAAGGCCTGACCGACGAATATCGTGCTGGCCGGCCCCGCACGGTGTCGGATGCGCAAGTTACGCAGGTCATCGAGCGCACGCTGAATACAACGCCCAAAGACGCGACCCACTGGTCGATCCGTTCCATGGCTGCCGAGATCGGCCTGTCGCATACGACCATCCGCCGGATCTGGAGCGCCTTCGGTCTGCAGCCGCATCGGGCCGAAACCTTCAAACTGTCGACGGACCCGCTATTTGTCGACAAGGTTCGGGATATTGTCGGTCTTTACATGTCGCCACCGAACCGCGCGATCGTGCTGTGCGTCGACGAGAAATCCCAGATCCAGGCGCTGGACCGCGAACAGCCCGTCCTGCCCATGGTACCGGGCGTGCCGGAACGACGTACCCATACCTATCTCCGGAACGGTACGACGTCGCTGTTTGCAGCCCTCGACATCGCAACAGGTGCGGTAATCGGCAAATGCTACAAACGTCATCGTACCACGGAATTTCTCGACTTCCTGAAACGTATCGACGCTGAGATGCCTGATGACCTGGATGTTCATCTCGTGATGGATAACTACGCCACACATAAAACGACCACGATCAAGACGTGGCTCGCGCGCCGCCCGCATTGGCATGTTCACTTCACGCCCACCTCGGCTTCCTGGATCAATCAGGTAGAGCGCTGGTTCGCCGAACTGACGCGCAAGCAACTCCAACGCGGCGTGCATCGGTCAACAACTGCACTCGAAGCTGACATCACAACTTTTATCGATGCACATAACAAAAACCCACGGCCGTATCGGTGGGTCAAATCAGCCGACCAGATCCTCGCCTCGGTGAAGCGCTTTTGTCATAAGACAAT
>NZ_VWPI01000198.1 GCF_015155755.1 Komagataeibacter sp. FXV3
ATTTTTCGATATTATAAAAACTGTATCCACAAAAATATTCTGTTGACTAATGGTCTTGAGTGTTTCCAAAATGGAATCTATGTAAATATGGTCTACAATCAAAATAACCACGATAGATTCTTTATAATTATTTTGAAAGTTTTCAAATATATCTTTATCATTTTCATTAAATTGTGGAAATTCTGATATCCATTTTTTATAATCATGGCAATAATTTAATTTTTTATTTAAAAAATACTTATACTTCCCTATAGCTCTAATTGGCTGCGTAATTTTCCATGATAAAGAATTGCGTATCCGATCATTCCGATTTTGATCAAGACGCAAATAGGTTCTATCGTTCATATACCGATTTAATAATTTTATATTTTCTTTAATGATCATTTTCATTCTAGAATAAGACCTTAGCAGATGTGTATTACGTATATTATATCATTTAAAATTCACATGAAAAGATATCCGGTTAGGGCCTGTTTGAGAATGTGTTGATGCGGTGGTCTGGGCGTGATTCAAGCTTGGGATATGGACCTGAGCGGGCCGTGGCCGGATGGCCGAATTGGAGAGGCAGTCAAAGCGCTACCCGACCGATCTGACGGACAGGGAATGGCTGTTCATTCAGCCGTTTCTGCCGTCAGCGGCCAAGCGCGGTCGCAAGCCTGCGGCGGACCTGCGCGATGTGCCTGATGCGCTTCGCTATCTGGCACGAACAGACGGTGGATGGCGGATGCTGCCGAACGGCTTCCCGTATCGGGGATCATGACTGCATGGACGCGGCCGCCACGCTTGAGTAGCTCAAAAACGGCGACCTTTCCTGCAGCACCTCGCCCTCTTTTACCTTTGCGATGTCCGTCGAAATAGCTTTCATTGACTTCGATCTCTCCTTCAAGGGGCACTTCCAGAGCATTATGCGCGACAATGATTTTCCGAAGCTTACGGTAAAACAGGGTCGCTGTAAGTGCCCGATCCGAAAGTTTTTGAACAATACCAGCCTGTTGTGATTCATCCGTCTTTACGAAGAGATGGAGTGAATGGTGACATGGACTGGTATTGCCCGACGTGAACATAGCCGGGAAGGGCTGCG
>NZ_VWPI01000199.1 GCF_015155755.1 Komagataeibacter sp. FXV3
TGTTCAGTCTCACGCTCGATCTTTTCTGAACTGGCCCCGAATTTCTGTTTCTGCAGGCGAGCGATCCGGATCCTGAGCGACTGGACAAGGGCATCATAGGCCCGGGCCGACGCCGACAGCCGCACGATCTCGCCCTGCTGGGCCATGATGATGCCCTTGAGGGTCTCCAGATCATCAGGCAGGGGGCCAGAGTGTCGCTCCATCTCTGGATAATAGCGGAAAACTGCCAGAAAACAAAGAAATCTGCGGCGGCAATGGCGAAAAATCAGGCTACGCGAGAGGGGGGCGCCGACCAGGATGGCCGTCTCCAGTCGATTCCTTCCCAGAGCATGGCCATCTGTGCGGCTGTCAGGCGGGCAACGCCATCTGCCGGGGAGGGCCACGGAAAACGTCCGGTCTCGAGCACCTTGTAATAAAGGCAGAACCCCTGACGGTCCCACGTCAGAAGCTTGATCCTGTCCCCCCGGCGACCGCGAAAGGCGAAGAGAGCGCCTGATGTCGGGTCCTGACGCAGCCTGTCCTGTGCAAGTGCCGCCAGCCCCGAGATGCCCTTGCGCATATCCGTAACCCCGCAGGCCAGATAGACACGCACACCGTTGCCCACGCCAATCATGCCGTCTCCGCGATCCGGATGACCCGTGCCAGAAGCTCTTCGGCAGGATGTCCCGTCACCCTGATACAACGGCCATTGCGCAGCACAATGGCCAACTCGTCAGTATCATCGCCAGACGCCACAGCGGGTGCATTCACGGAAGCAACAGGAACAAACGCCACAGACTGATCCGGGGAAGACAGTCTTTGACGGAATGAAGTACGCCACTGGTAAAGATGTTGGCGGGTCAGGCCATGCCGACGTGCCACATCCGATACACTTGCCCCGTCCACACCAACTTCAGCCAGAATCTCCAGCTTCCGTTCGTCCGGCCAGCGGCGACGGCGTTCAACGCCAATCAGGATTTCCTGAGCCATATTTACCTCCCGAACGACGTCAATAACGACGTCGTTAACGACGGTAAGTTACCAGTCACAATCCTCAG
>NZ_VWPI01000002.1 GCF_015155755.1 Komagataeibacter sp. FXV3
ACAATGGCTCTGGACATATAACCATGACAGACCCAACATGGGGAACAGCGGGCTAACCCCCGCCCAGAAACTAAAAACAGCTGCCTGAATTCTCATTCAGCACCCCACTAAAAATGGGGGGATTACCGTGCCTTATCTGACGCTCGAAAGTATTGAACAGACGCTGCGTTTCGTCGCAAGCGTTCCAGATGCAGAAATTGTTTTCGATTATGGCGAACCAATTGAAAATTACGGTGGAAATCATAGGACGATTATGGAAGAACGAAGTAATTTTGTCTCTTCTGTTGGGGAGCCGTGGTTGAGTCGCTTCACCCCTAAAGAAATGCACAGGATATTAAATAGTGTCGGGTTTGAGAATATCACAGACTACGATAGATCTGGCATATGTTCTTATTTTGGTTGGCCCCAAAAGAAGCCAAATTCACAACCTAGCCCACATGTGATTGATGCTCTCTTAACATAATGGCACTTCAGTCAAAACAGTTTTCCGTGAGCATATCGTGGCAACATCTGACAAACGGAATCACATAACCACCGGATTGGCTTTTTGGTCCGAGCCGCTTGTCTCACCAAAGAACGGAGCAGACAGACCGCTTTTGCTTCATTGCAGACTTATTTGCATGAATGCGGTCATCCCTTAAACGGACATTGTAAGGTGATCTGCGACAGGCCGACTCGTGGGACTTTATATTCTGTTAGCTTTGGAGCGGGAATATGCCCTAAGCTGACGTTCGTTAGCGGGCATATGTTCCACCGCTCTTACTGGCGTAAAGTCCGCGGTTGGCAGATTTCAGTCAGAAATGAGCGGCTTCTTTGCCTGCCAACGCTGGAACATGGCGGCGAGGTCCGCCACGATGCCAACCTCGCGTTGCGCGACGTCGATGCTCCGTAGATGCAGCCGATCCTTACTTCCGTGGATCAGGTAATCCGTAGCGAACTGCCCCGATCCAAGGCCCAGATGGTGAGGATAGAGTAGAAGAAGGTCGGGACAAGCATAAAGCTGCCCATAGGCCATCATCTGATAGACATCGGTCTGGCTGACCCCGTGCTTGGCATCCTCAATAGCCGGCGACAGGCGCTTCCATTTCGTATCGACGATAGTGACCGGCATACTGCTTTGGCGATCCCGAACAATGATGTCGGGTCGCGTCTGAAATCGCCGGCGGCCTTGGTCTCCCTCCTCGATCAGGCAAAACAGCCGGCCGCCCTGCGTCTCGACTGTGAACCCAGCAGGACGCAGGCTCCTTTGCATGAGGACTGCGATATAAGCCTCAAACAGGTCGTTCATCGGGAAGAGGAGCGTGATGCCTTGTCCGGCGTACGGATCATGATGGGTTGCTTGCCAGTCGCGCTTCAGGAACAGCCGGGCGAGACCGAACAGCGCCTCCCAGCGTCGGCTGGTTCGATCGATCCGCACCGCGCGCCAGGGCAAAGCGGCGACCCTCACATCAGCAATGTCGGCGAACACGAACCGCAATTCGTCGAGCTTGCGCACGGTCTCAACGGCGCGGGCATGGCGGCGAAGGGTCAGCACGCATGCTTTCATGATCTGCAACAGCGGAATGTCGCTCGACAGCGCATCGAAGCGGCAGGCGAGCCGGTCGGGTCGCACCGCATGCGCGGTGAACTGCCGCACCACATTCAGCCGGCCGCGGAGTGCGGGAAGATCGTCTTCGTGCTGGAGATAGGCTTGGGGAAGACCCCGGCGAGCCTCTGTGAGGAGCTTGTCCGCGAACAGGCGGATCAGAATGTCGAGGAGTCCTTCCGCCTGCCTCGCCATCGCGGACGCAGCACCGTCGCCGATGTCGAGGCCCAATGCCACGTCGAGCATCCGCACCAGCCGTTCGCGGACGGTACGACGCCCGTCGACCGATGAGGTGCCGAGCCGATCGATCTTGGGAAATATCTCGAGACTGCACCCAGGCGCCGCGATCACGCCAACCATCTGACCAGCCGTCAGGTGCCGGAAATGATCCCGCAGAATGGTGGTGCCCTCGTTCCCGCCGAGGGGATGGGCGCGCGCCATGGCGATAAGGGAATTAGCCTGTGGCCGGGTGAAGCCTCCTTCCCTAGGTCGATCAAGGACCGCGATGCGCCCCCACTCATTGACGGTGAGATGGCTCATTCGGTCGAGGCGCTGGCGCTGCTGCCTCTGACCAACCGTTCGAAGGCGTCTGCTGAAAACGGCTCGCGGACGAACCAGCTATCGCGGTCATCACCCTCAAAGCCTGGCGGAGGGGCGATCTTGCGTGATCCGATGAAGCCGTCGCCGAGGACAGCTTGAATGCGCCCCCAATCCTCGAAGAAGTATTCCTGGAGAAGGGGAATGACCTTGTCGCGCATGACGAGTTTGACCGCCTCGCGAGTCTGACACCCCATGAAGAAGGCATGGCCGACGCGATGTTCGCGGTCGATCAGATACTCGATTCGATCGTTAATGGCGCTGAGCACCGCGCGCAGGTCGATCCCGTCTATGGTGCGGAGCAAGTCGATGCGTGGCGCCATTTCCCGGAACGTGAACCGACGCCTGAGCGCGGTGTCGAGCAACGCGATCGAGCGATCCGCAGTGTTCATCGTTCCGACGATGTGGAGATTGGCGGGAACGCCGAAATCGTGCTTCTTCGAATAGGGCAGCGTGAGGCTCAGCGCGTTGGCCATGCCGAGACGCTTGTCAGGCTCGATCAGCGTGATGAGTTCGCCGAAAACCTTCGAGATATTCGCCCGATTGATCTCGTCGATGATGAGCACGAACTGTTCAGGCTCGCCAGCGACCGCCTCCGCCGGTACACCGTCCTCGTAACCGGCGGTCAGTCGTGCCAGCGCCGACAGGTTCACCCGCTCCGTGGCGATCTGGTAGAGTGTACGCTGCGTAAAATTGCCATCAAGGATCGTGTCGAGGGGCAACGGTTCGTCGAGCGTGAGCAACCAGCGCACATTGCGATGGTGTGCGTAAAAGCCTTCGAGCTCGGGCACGTAGCGATAGTCACCAGTGACCTCAGCGATGGCTCGGAATGCGGTGTTGCCGTAGGGCACGATGACGATATCACCGACCTTCATTTCGGTGCGGAACAGCCAGGTTTGTGTCCAGTTGCTCGGGGTCGGGTCATCCGGATTCTTGTCCAGCCACTCGGCCTTGATGGCATCGATGGACGAGAAGCGCCTGGGGCTCCAATCGATCGTTCCGCCCCAGCCGAGTGCGATGTACCGGTTCGCCAGTCCCTCGTCATAGACCTCGTCTTCGCTGCCGATCGCGCCCTGGCCCATCTTCCAGAAGTGACGCCCTGAAAAGTCGAATCCGGTCGCGCTTGCTGCTGACGCGGGTCGGGTCCGGGCCTGGTCGGCGAGAGCACAGATCTCGCGGAAGATGCCCGGCTGGGCCTCAAGGCGGAAGCCTGCCGAGTTGCCTTCGCCATCGCCTGTTTCCGGCCGCAACCCCTCAACGAAGCTCTCGTAATCATAGTTCTGATGGAAGGTGACGAAGGCTATTCGCCTTTCCGCTTCGAGTTCACGATAGCGGCCGAGCAGCGCTTGGTGGCCTTCGGGGGACTCGTCGAACGCTATGGTGCCATCGCACAGCAAGACGGCTTCATAAGCGGTGCGGTAGGTCTTGCCGGTGCCCGGAGGGCCGTAGAGAATCAAGTTGGTTGGCGTTTGCTTCGGCTCGGGCACGCTCTCGGTCTCCATCGCAAGCGAGTAGGTTAGTTTCCGCGTCGTGCTCTGCTTTGGCCCTTCTGCCGTCGGCGCAGGTACGTTCGCCAGCTTCAAGAACAATCGACCTTCGAGCGCCTGGCAGATGTTCGGCCAAGCCATGTGCAGGCCCATCTCGTTATTCAGCGCGCCGATGGTGATGGTGACGGTCGCATCGCCCCGGAGGCGAGCCGGCCTGATGTAGGTTTCTAGGACGTACCGGCGGATTTCGTCGGCCTGGCTTTCGCCACTATCATCTTCGTCCGCGATCCCTGCGACCGAATAGTTCGGATCACGCCCTTCGCGAAAATAGCCATATTGTCGCAGGCTGGCGATCATGTTGCCGAGCTGGCCCTTGGGATCCTCGGCCTGGGGAACGACCGCGCGCACGATCGTCATCTCAGGATCAGGATCGCTTGCCAGCGCCGTCAACTGCGCCAGCAATTTGTCCCATCTTCCGTCGTCGAACACCTCGTCGAGCGTGGATTGGGAATAGCCGAGACCATGCAATCCGCGCTCGGCCCGCTGGCTGCGGCGCACGCGCGTATCCATGGCCTTCTTCGTCAACGGCTCTCCTTTCCAGAGCCGTTTGCTCAGCCAGTCCCTAAACTCCTGTTCTTTCATCGAACCCCCAGCAACTATAATAACTCAATGCTATTATCGCCGGGTGGCTTTTTACTCGACAAGATTCACATCCACCGATCTGCCGGCATCGACATCGGCGAGTAACTGGCCTAGATGCAGGGGGCTCTCGCATAAGTGACTACCGATTTCATCAGGTGGGGCGACTGCGTCCAGGTGCATGAAGATTTGTTCAAGAAGTTCATCCTCTGCGCAGGCACTCTGCCGAGGCGCCCCCGTCAACCCGATACGCGATCGCAACTCCGGGGAGCGTTCCGCGAATATCGACCATTTATTCCGATTGAGCTTCACCTCGAAGAAGCGCGAATAACACCAGTAGGAATATGCTCCGCGTGCGCCGCGGTGAGCGCAGAGGAATAGTTTGGGCCAAGCGTTTGCATCTGCGTCCGACCAGCCTGTGAACAGATTTCCCTTCGGCCAGTTCGGCAGACGGCCGATCTCTTTCGTGTTTAGCTTCGACTTGCGGCTCTTACCTTCAACTTCCACCGCCTCAGCGGCCGCCTGTTCGACATCCTCGCGTTCGGCTTTACCCGACGAGAACACCACACCGATTCCTCGATAGTGATGAGGGTTGGCGCAAATGGTTCGTAGGAGTGATCCGGGTGAATTGGTTGACGGTGCTTCCTCCCTCACTCCGTGCCACAGGCGCCGTGCCCAAGCCACGCGTGCAGCTATGAGGGCGTTTAGATCGACATCGTCGGCTTTCTGCCAAAGCGTCTCGAACCAACTCGCAGCTCTGCGGAACGGGGACGTATCGGGCTTGTGAAATGTGCCGCACTCGGTAAGCACGGCTGGTTCGGCAAAGCCGATGCCGCGATTTGAGGCGTTGGCCGAGGTGACGACCATGCCGACACTCGAAAGATACAGCTTCGCGTGCAATCCCTTCAGATGTTTAAGGTGAGGATTGTTGGGTGCCCCGAGCAACACCAGTTCCTCAGGATTGGTACCGCCCATCGATAGGTCGCAGATGATCCGCGCCTTCAACGCGCGCTTTTTAGCACCGAAAAGTGCCTTGAGCGCGCCATCACCCCAGAATGCGATCGCGCATCTGACGTCTTGACCCGCGATGATGGTGCGGACCGCGCCGCGCACTTGCTTATCATCAAGGAATCGCGCCATTTTCTCTCCCACGCCTATCATCACATTCTTCTCCCCACCAGGTCGGGTACACGGCTACCGAATGCCCCGCTTCCTCCTGCTGCGCAAAACAGCCGTGCCTAATGCAATTTTATTGGATTGGACTGTCAACGATGGACGGCTGCATAGAAGGAAGGAAAGAACGGCGGCTTAACCATGGAGGAGGACATTCGGTTTTTTATAAGGCTTTCTTGCGTTTCATCCGAACTGAATACATAACGTCGGGCATGACTGACGACATACTCGTTTATTGTTCGTACTATTTCTGTTTGATTTGATCTTGAAATAGCTTCAAAAATACTTTCATCCGCACACGCCATGAAAAGCATAGTGGGGCTAATTGGTAGAGTTACTGACGCAGGGGTTCCCCCCAGAGCTAGATCAACAGGCCAATCCGATGTCAGAAGATGCTCTACAGATGTGGACACGTCGAGTACAGCCCAAGGCATACCAATAATTCTTCGGCCAATCGTCAGATTATCCATGAATCTGACAAGGAGGTCTACTTGTGCACGCGTCTGCCCATCTGGACTTGATTTATCAAGATAGTCATTGAAAGTGAGCGGATCGATAGGAGAACGCGCAGCTTCATATGCTGCTTTTGTGAACCAATCATGTTTATTCCACAGAACTTCAATTGTCTCCCTGATTTCTGACACAACGTCCGGGTGCCGAAGTTCGAGCGACATTATAAATCTTACCCATGCGCTTTTTTGGCGGATACTAAGGGCATCCAACCGACCCTTCATAATTTCCTTTAAAGCTTGGGAAGCAAGATCATCCGTGTCCTTCAAAAATGTTTGCTCAAACCATTGACGTGCCTCAGGTGCAAGGGACTGAAATGTATAAAGATCTTCTTGAAAACCCGTTGCGTTTGGATGTCGCCGGATCGGTTTAACGCTTCCGAAGGGCTTACTCCACTCAATGAGTTGGTCATTCGAAGCTGCCCATTGCGCAAGATAAAATGCGGGTATGAAATGGTGTTTTCGTGGTGCGGCCATGCCATCTTTTGGACATCGGAAGGAGGTCAATGCAAGTCATTATATGAAATCTGCAAAATATCACATCGGCGCTGTTTGGGCCGTTGTAGCAATTAAACGAGTTGCTTGAGTATCCCACGGTCGGGCTCTGGAAAGCAGACCTTCTGCTCGCCCTCCGCATTGCCGACATTTTTTTGCCGGGAATAGGGGACGGGTTGGTGTGGGGGCAGCCGTCAGAGTCAGAGGGCTGCGCGGATTTTCGTGACGGGTTGAGAGGGCAGGGGAGAGTCTCCTGTCCGCCCGTCATGGAGTTTTTCGCCATGGCGACCGCCATTCCCAAAATCAGCCTGAGTTCGTCCCGTGACATCCCATTCAACCGGCTGGTGCTGTCCCAGTCCAACGTGCGGCGTGTGAAGTCCGGCCTGTCGATTGAGGAACTGGCCCGCGACATCGAGCGCCGCGGGCTGCTGCAGAGCCTTAACGTCCGCCCCGTCCTTGACGGCGAAGGGGGCGAGATCGGTACCTATGAAGTGCCCGCTGGCGGACGGCGCTTTCGCGCCCTCGAACTGCTGGTGAAGCAAAAGAAACTGGCGAAGACCGCCCCGGTGCCGTGCGTGGTGCGCGAAGCCGGATCGGCCATCCTCGCCGAGGATGATTCCCTGGCCGAGAACGTTCAGCGCGTGGCCCTGCATCCCCTGGACCAGTTCCGTGCCTTCCGTGACATGCTGGAGAAAGGTATGTCCGAGGAGGAAATTGCTGCCGCGTTCTTTGTCGCACCGGCCGTGGTCAGACAGCGCCTGCGGCTGATGACGGTGTCCGACAAACTGCTGGATATCTATGAGCAGGACGGAATGCGCCTGGAACAGCTGATGGCTTTTTCCATCAGCGATGACCATGCCCGGCAGGAACAGGTCTGGGAAATCGTCAGCCAGAGCCATAACCGCGAGCCCTATGTCGTCCGCCGCGTGCTGACGGAAAAAACCGTGCGGGCGTCGGATCGTCGCGTGCGCTTCGTCGGGCTGGACATCTATCTCGCGGCCGGTGGCCACATCATGCGCGACCTGTTCGAAGCTGATGATGGCGGCTGGCTGCAGGATCCGGCTATTCTGGACCGGCTGGTCATGGAAAAACTGCATGCAGCCGCAGAAGATATCCGCGCCGAGGGCTGGAAATGGGTCGAAACGGCCCTGTCATTCCCATGGGGCCACACACGGCAGTTCGCGGAAATCGACGGCACGGAAGTGCCCCTTACCAATGAAGAGACAGCCCGTCTCGAAGCCCTGCGTGCCGAGCAGGAAGCCATCGAGGCCGAATATGCCCAGGCCGATGAATATCCCGAGGAAGTCGACGCGAGGCTGGGCGAGATCGAACAGGCCATTCTTGCCCTGGAGGAACGGCCTCTGGCGTTCGATCCCGCTGACATGGCGCGGGCCGGCACCTTCGTCAGTCTCGACAGTGACGGCACGCTGCAGGTGGAGCGGGGTTTCGTACTGCCCGAGGACATGCCGACTGAGCCGAAAGAGACCAATGATGCCGACGGTTCGGATGAATACGCTCACGGTGCATATGATGGGCCGAATGAACGTATTGCTGATTATGGCAGTGATGAAGGCGCAGTGGGCGATAGCATTGCTGCCGACGTCGAACCCGAGGAGGAAGACGGGATCAAACCACTGCCTGACCGGCTTCTCACCGAACTGACAGCCTGGCGCACGCTCGCTCTGCGAGATGCTTTCGCCAGCAACCCGCACATCGCCCTGACCGAACTGCTGCACACCTTGGTGCGCGATGTTTACTGGCAGACATCAGGCGCGGATTGCCTGGAAGCCTATGTCCGGGAAATCTCCCTACCGGTCCATTCGCCCGACATGCCGGGCAGTCTGCCGGCCCACGCGCTGCGCCAGCGCAACGAGGGCTGGAAGCATGATCTGCCCGATGACGAGGATGCGCTGTGGCGCTGGATCGACGGGCTGGACGATACCAGCCGCATGGCACTGCTGGCGCACTGCCTGTCTTTTGGGGTCAATGCGCTCTACGAGCGTATGCCCGCCTATGGTGCGGTATCCCAGCGCAGCGTCACCGAGCGTCTGAAGCGGGCAGACCGTCTGGCCTCGGCTCTCAGCCTCGATCTGGTCGAGGCAGGCTGGCAGCCCACGGTCGAGAACTATCTCGGCCGGGTGACCAAGGCGCGCATCCTGCAGGCCGTGCGGGAGGCACGCGGCGGTGAGACGGCTGACCGTATTGCCCACCTGAAGAAGCCCGACATGGCCCGTGAGGCCGAGCGGCTGCTTGATGGTTCGGGCTGGCTGCCCGAGGCATTGCGGACCGTGGGGCTGGCCGATCAGGCACAGGTTGAAACAGTGACGGCAGGTGGGGATATGGAGGCCATCGCCGCCGAGTAACCCTTATGAGGTCTGGAACTTTGAGACAGCGGCTTCCGGTACCCGGAAGCCGCTTTTTTCATGTCCGGCGCCCCGGAAAGAGGGAGAGGTCGGCTTCGCCTCTGGTGCCGAATAACCGGCATCAGAGGAGAGTTTTCCATGACCACAACCACCATCCTGCCCCCTGCGTCCCGTGGCGCAGCGTCTGGCGGCTTCCGGATCGATCCATCGCGCGGGGAGCGTAGCGCCCGTGTATCGTCGGAATGGTTCTCGCGTCCGGATGACGAGCGCTACCTGTCGCTGTCCGACCTGCATGCCGCGACACTGGCCCGTGTCGAGCGCGCCACCGCCCGCACGGTGGAAAGCCGCGCCATTCGCGTCGAGGCGTCCCGCGATAATGCTGAGCGCCTGACCCTGACGGTGCCAGGACAGAATGACCCGATTTCTCCCACACACTGGTCCTTTGGCCAGATGTGCAGCCTTGTTGGTGCCCCGTCTTCCTATCTGCGTAATCTTCCGGCTCCACTGGCGGCGATCAATCTGCAGCACGGCCTGTTGTCGCACCGCGCCGAACTGGTCAAAACGCTGGAGACGGAGGATGGGCGTGTGGAACTGCGCGCCGTGACCGGTCCCGATTACGGCCGCATCTGGGACCATGAACTGGTCGGCGCGGTGCGGAAGATCGCGGGTGACGGCACAGGCGATACCAACTGGAAGGTGCCGGGCGTTATCGACTGGGCCACTATGACCCATAATCCGTACGTGGACATCACGAAGGAGACAACGACGCTGTATGCGTCAGACAGGGATGTCTTCCTGTTTTTGGTCGACGATACACACCCGATTGAAGCTGGCCGTTTGCCCAACGGCGACCCCGATCTCTATTTCCGGGGTTTCTATGCCTGGAATTCCGAAGTCGGCAGCAAGAGCCTCGGCATTGCGTCATTCTATCTGCGCGGGGTGTGCCAGAATCGCATGCTCTGGGGCGTGGAAAATTTCGAACAGATCACGATCCGGCATAGCAAGTTTGCTGCTTCCCGTTTCGTGCATCAGGCCACACCGGCGCTGCGGAATTTCGCCACGGCCAGCCCGGCCTCGTTCGTCTCGGGCATTCAGGCCTCGCGCAAGGCGCTGGTGGCGAGAACCGATGAGGATCGCGAAAGTTTCCTGCGCCGTCGTGGGTTCTCCAAACCGGAAACCGCGAGGATCATCGAAACCGTGCTGCACGAGGAAGGGCGCAAGCCGGAGAGCGTGTTCGATTTCGTGCAGGGGATCACGGCACTGGCCCGCACCAGGGCCAATCAGGATACGCGGCTGGATCTGGAAGAAAAGGCCCGCAGGCTGATGGAGCGTGCTTCCTGAAAGCCGCTTCTCCGTTTTTCCGCAAAGACGTTTTTACGAGCCCGGCCATTGTGCCGGGTTTTTTCGTTTCGGGAGATCTTCCGATGGCTGATTTCTTCACGCATTTTTCCTGCGTGCTTGATGTGGGCACAGTGGACAATGCCGCAAAGGCGCTCGACCTCTACAACGCGTTTATGGACGAACTGGCGGCGGAAGATCCGCCGTCTGACGGGTTCCGGCTTTCCGTGGAACCGGAATATGGTGGAACCAAGCTCTGGATGCGCGACGAGGTGAGCGGCGATCCGCAGCAGGTGGTGGAATTCGTGCTACGCTGTGCGCGGGCATTTCGATTGCGGGGCCGATGGGGATTCCAGTGGGCCAATAGCTGTTCACGTCCCCGGATCGACGCCTTCAGCGGCGGCGCGCATCTGCTTGACCTGGGTCGGCGCAAAACGATTTCATGGATGACCACTGGTCGCTGGCTGGCGATCGCCCTCGACGGAGGCGATCCCGACACAGGAGGGCAGGGCGATGACCTTGCATGACGCGGGCGATCTGGCCCGCCGTCTGGCGGAGAACGCGGAGGCGGTGTGCCGGCGGTATCTGTCCGCCGGTCGCCGTCACGGCAATTACTGGCTGGTCGGTGACGTACGCAACACGCCGGGGCGGTCGCTGTTTGTCCGGCTGCACGACACCGCCAATGGCAGGGCAGGAAAATGGACGGACGCGCAGTCGGGCGAGCATGGTGACCTGCTCGACGTGATCCGCGAAAGCCTTGGCCTGGTGGATTTCCGCGACGTGGCGGACGAGGCACGCGCCTTTCTCAGCCTGCCGCATTTTGATCCGGTGCCGCTGTCGCGGGATCGTCCGGTTCAGGAACGCGGCTCAGCCAGTTCGTCGGAAGCCGCGCGACGGCTCTGGGCCATGTCCGGGCCGATCGCGGGCACGCCCGTGGAAGCGTATCTCCGTAGACGCGACATTGCGCTTTTGCACGGAGCTGGCGCCCTGCGCTTCCATCCGCACTGCTTTTACCGGCCGGACGAGGACAGCCCGACCGAGACCTGGCCGGCCATGATCGCCGCCGTCACCGACCTCGACGGTAATCTGACCGGCGTGCATCGCACCTGGCTGGCGACGGAAGGGCGTGGCAAGGCGCCGGTCGATCATCCGCGTCGTGCCCTGGGGGGCCTGCTCGGCCATGCCGTGCGCTTCGGGGTGGCAGCCGACGTGCTCGCCGCCGGGGAAGGCATCGAGACAGTGCTGTCGCTGCAGCAGGTTTTGCCCGATCTGCCGCTGGCCGCCTGCCTGTCTTCGGCGCATCTCGCTGCACTGATCTTTCCGCCGCTGCTGCGCCGGCTCTACGTCCTGCGCGATGATGACCCGGCCGGGGATCAGGCGCTGGCGACGCTGCACGCCCGCGCGGATGACGCCGGAATCGAGCTGATCGGTCTGTCGCCGCGGCTGGGCGATTTCAATGATGATCTCCGTGCCCTCGGACGCGGCGCGCTGCGGGCAATCCTGCATCCGCAATTCGCGCCGTCGGACGTCGCACGCTTTCTCGAGACTGCCGACACCTGAGCGGGCCGGAAAGAGGGGCGGGCGGTTTCCGTCTTCTGTCGGCGGGCCTGTCGTGCCTCCCGTCCGGCAGGTCCGCGCCCCGGCCTTTCAGGTGGGGAGCGGGCGTCAGCCGGGCCGGGCCTTCAATGGCGGGGCCGGCTATTTTCCGTCGCGCCCCTTTGGGGGCGCTTTACATCGCGAGGCAAAATAGCCGTCTCCCTGCCATCCTCCGCTGTGCTGCGGCCGCGCGCGAGCGCGCGGTTCCGGCCCGTCCCTGGTCTGCCGCTATCCGCCCCCGGAAAGGCCGCGAAGGGCGCGGCCGGAGACCTGGGAGGACCGCATCATGACCCGCACCGACGATTTCGAACCGCCGCACGCCGCTTCCTCCACCGCGCATGTGCTGGCTGAACTTCAGATGTATGGCTACCGTCCCTTCGAGGACGAGCCGGACCCGAGGCCGCTGCCCGAAGCTCCGCGTATCGGTGGCGCAGTCGCGGAC
Source organism: Komagataeibacter sp. FXV3 (assembly GCF_015155755.1). GTDB lineage: Bacteria > Pseudomonadota > Alphaproteobacteria > Acetobacterales > Acetobacteraceae > Komagataeibacter. The sequence goes on from NZ_VWPI01000002.1 coordinate 12,225, forward strand.
ATCTTCGACGCCATTGCCGCGACGCTGACCGACACACGGCTGGAACCCGACCTTGAAGCGTTGCTCTGGTCTGCCGTGAACATCTTCCACCGCATGGTCGGCCAGGTCGAGCGTGAGCTTGACCGCAACGAGCAGGCGCAGAAGCGCAGCCAGCAGGAACAGGATGGCAGCGAGATCCGCTCGGTGGAACTGGAGCGACTGATCGCCGAGGGGCTGACCCTGATCGAGCGCCGCAACGCCTATGAGATCTTCCGCGACGAGGCGCAGGAGCAGTTCGAACGCCTGACCCTGAGCGCGTGGCGACCGAAGACCGGCTCGCTGGTGTCACGCCGCACCATGACCGCCTCCATGATCGACAGCCGCGACTTCCTCAATGCTCGCCGTAAGGCCGAGGGCGAATTGCTGGTGCCGCCCGGTCCCAAGGTGGTCGTGACCGGCGGTCTCGATTTCGACGACCATATCCTGATCTGGGATCGGCTGGACAAGGTCCGTGCCAAGCATCCCGACATGGTGCTGCTACACGGCGGTTCGCCCAGGGGCGCGGAGTTCGTCGCGTCTCGCTGGGCCGATCACCGCGAGATCGTGCAGATCGCCTTCAAGCCGGACTGGGCGAAGCATGCCAAGGCAGCGCCCTTCCGCCGTAACGATGCTATGCTCGACACCCTGCCGATCGGCGTCATTGTCTTTCCCGGAACCGGCATTCAGGAAAATCTGGCCGACAAGGCAAAGCGCCTCGGTATCCCGGTCCTGCGGTTCGGAGGCGGCGCGTGAGCGCCGTCTTCATTCCGGATTGCCCGTGACCGCGATCCGCGCGGCCCGGGCGTAGAAGGCGAGTTCGGTATCGCCGGGCACCAGAAGATCGAGCAGGCCCTTCATGTCCTGCATGTCCGAATGGGACTGAAATGGCCCCGGCTGCCGCTCGATCGCCAGCACTGCAATGGCGAGCGCCTTTTTGACCAGATGCAGTTCGCGTCCCGTGATTTCCGCCATGACGTTTTCTCCGTGAGGGGAGATAACGATGCATGTCCGCGTGCCGGACGCCAGTACGATTCTCGTTCCGTCGACACATCATTTTCGCTATGATGCGAGTGCGCCGTGGTGGTGGTGGCAGGCGCACCCGTCCGACATCGTCGATTGCACGGAGACCACCGCCATGTTCATCCTTGCTCCCTTCCTGCTCGTTGCCGGCATTGGCTTCCTGTGCTGGTTCTTCTTCACCGTCGCAGTTTTCGCACTGCCCTGTGCTACCGGTCTGATGGCTGCGCTCTGGGCCTTTGATACCAGTGCCGGCCTATTGGGTGCGGTCATCATAGGGTTTGTCGCGGGAGCCGCGACCTTCATTCTCGGCCAGATCGCATTTGCCTGCGTGCCCTGGACGTGGCTCAGGCTGCTGATTGTCCTGCTCTATACCGTGCCCGCTATCATCATGGGCTACAGCACCACACATGGGATTGCCCAGATGATGATGCCGTCTGCGGCATGGCAGTTCTTTTTTTCCGTCATCGGCGCGATCGCGGTGGGGATCACCGCTTTCATCCGTTTTACAGCCGTGGCCCCACCCGGACCGTCCGGCGGGAACATCGCGCGCGTCTGACCCCGTCCCGGCAGACTGCAGGCAGGGGGCCAGACCAGATGCTTCGTATGGCTGCCAGTCCTGTCATCAGGGGAGGGCGGCTGACGTGGCGTTGGCTCGCCTCAATGCGTTACTGGCCCTGGTCGCTTTCCTCTTGGAACCTCTCGGTCGTGGACGGCCCTCGCCTGCGACCGGCTGACAGAAACAGCGGATAGCGCGGTAACCTGTCCGGCATCGTCTCCGGAACGGGTCATGTCATGGCCCGAAACGAACGCGTGACGACGCTCATGCTCTTTCCTGCCGGATCCTGCACGCCGAGGGGGGGCTCATGTCCTCCGTGATGGTCGCTCTGTCGGGCCGCGCATGCATACGGCCTCTGAAAATGGCTGATCTAGCCGAGGGGCGGCTGCGCCTCGATCGTTTCTGGCGCAACGGCAGGCCGTAATTTTCTTCCCCTGACGGCTGCGCCGTCATTCCTCGCGAAACAAGAAAATTCCGTCCCGCCGTCCTCCGCTGCGCTGCGGCCCTGAAGGGTGCGCCGCCGATCGCCCCCGGCTCGTCGATCGCCATCGAGGCCGCAATGGTGCGGGCTCGATAACAGAGATCACGGAGCAGTATCATGGCCACCATCGGCACCTTCAAGAAGTCCGGCAACGAGTATGTCGGCGAGATCGTCACCCTCTCGGTTCAGGTCCGCAATGTCCGCATCGTTCCCGAGACCGGACGCCAGAGCGACAACGCCCCCAGCCACCGGGTGTTCGTCAACCGGGCCGAAATCGGAGCCGCCTGGTCCAAGCAGTCCAACGAGGGACGCAGCTATCTGGGCCTCAAGCTCGACGATCCGAGCTTCAACGCCCCGATCTTCGCCAACCTCTTCAATGACGAGAACGGCGAGACCTGGAGCCTGATCTGGTCCCGCCCCAACGGTCGCCGCAACGGCGAGTGAGGTGCCTGCGATCCCCCGCCCGGCCGGTCCGGGCGGGGCCTTCGCAGGACCGCTCGGGAAACGGCGGGCGCCCCCATCGCGTCGCGCCCGATCCACCCGTGTGCGGGCAGGGAAGGGGAACAGGGCTTCCCTCAGCCTTCCCATTGTACCATGCCCGGCGTGAACCGCCTCAAGGACGCGCGGTCCCCCCAATTTTGCCCGGCGCACCCTGCGGGCACACCAGACAAAATCGGCTCCCCCGCGCGCCGCTGGCGCGGTCGCCTCCGGCGATCCCTGACCCGGTTCACGCGCGCATGAGGCGACGGCCTGTCTTCGACAAACGAAAGGAGCAGGACGATGACCACGTTACACGACCATATCCAGATGCTGCGCGCCGAACTGACCAGCTTTCACCTCAGCCACCGTGAGCGGGCCAAAATCGAGCGTGAACTGAAGCAGGCATGTGTGCAATTCGCAGCGAAATGCTGCGACGGAGAGGCCCCCGCATAGAGCGGGGGTCTTTTCGTCTGGTCGCCCGTACCGAAGGCGAACCCACTGACGGTCCTATCAGAAGCAGGACGCCGGTTTTTCCTCGCCATCCCCCTGAAAGAACGATATTGAATCTCCACGAGGCGACTATTATAGTCGTATTTCTGGTGTGGATGTCCGGCATGTCGGATGTGATCATGGATGATCACTGGCCGACAGGTTAGGGCGGCACGGGCACTCCTGAACTGGACACAGGAACGGCTCGCTGAAAAGGCCCTCGTAGCATTGACCGCGCTCAAGCGCCTCGAATCCGAGCGCGGTCTCGGTGTCCATGAGGGCACGATCGACCAGGTCCGCCGCGCATTGGAGGCGGCGGGCATCCTGTTCATCGAGTCCGGACAAGGGCGTGGAGTGATGTTTCTTCACGAGACTGCCGATCCCCAGGCGCGACAGAATGCGGGGCGTCGCGGACGCGGCCCGTCCTGAGCGACCTGATTTTCGTAGTCATCCTGTTTGGCGCTGCGTTGTTTTTATGTCAGCGCGGAACCATCGGACGATCATCATTGCGTGGATTTGTTATCACATCGATCTGATTGCGGTATCACGAGGGACCGCCATGACCGACCTGCCTTTTCAGGATTGTCCACCTCTGACGGCGCGTGTGAACCCTTACGACGAGCAGCATCTCGAACTTTACCTGCGCCTGCTGATCGCCGAGGAGGAAGGTGCCGACTGGCGTGAAGTGGTCGAGGTGCTGTTCGGGCTCGATCCCGCGCGCGAACCCGAACGCGCCAGAACTGTCCATGCGAGCCATCTGGCACGGGCGCGCTGGATGACCGAAGTCGGTTATGGGCATCTGCTGGCGCCACGTCTGCAATAGCCGGACTTCGCCAGCCCGCGTCTTCGTCCTCCTCGACACTCTCCTCGATAAAAATTCAGGGTCTATGCACTCGCGGTTCCGGTCCGGTTAATCGAGGCTGCCCCCTTGCCGTATGAGGGGCCAGACAGAGAGAGGCCGTCATGCCGACACCCTTCTGGCGTTCACCGGAAATACGCGATCATATCAGCACTCTGGACCGTTCCGGTTTTGCCGTCGAGTTCCTGCGTCGTAACGCGGCGTATCGTCGCGACTATGCCCGCCTGCAACGGCGGATCGCGCGTCGGGGTGTCGATGCTGCTGCCGAGTGCGCGGCGTTTGTCCATCGCTGGGGGCTGTGCTTTTGTCCACGCTCCCAATGAACCTGCCCAGCGTGGTCGTATGGTCTGGCGGCCGGAGGTTTCACCGGCGACGCTGATCCTCACGCCAGCGCCGTCGGATTTCGCGGTCGTTGCCCCCATTGAGCCGACGGTGCTGGGGACGATCCTGTCGCGTCATGACGACATGGACGACACGTGGCTGGCGATCGGGGATCCCGCTGGCGATCTGTTCCTCCGCCTTCTGGCTCCATCGGCAGCAAGCCGCCCCGCCGTGCTGTTGCCGATGGATGCGGTCGCCGAACTGCGTCTGGATGTGGCGCTGCGTTTTCTCCGCAGGCAGCGCGGTCAGCGCGTCGCCCTGCTTCCGCGTGCCCTCCAGCTTACACCGCTCCAGCGTGCGCGGCAGATCATGCTTCTGCTCGCTTTCGATATCCACGAGGCTGGTGGAACCACACGCGACATCGCCGTCGCGGCGAACCGTTCATGGCAGGCGGGTTTGCCGGCTGTCGAATGGCGCAACACGGCGGCGCGTCGCCATGCGGAACGCCTGCTTCTTGATGCCGAAAACCGGGTCCGGGGCGGCTATCTCGATTTCTTGCGCGGCGGATAGCGTCAGCCACTTTTTCGCTCTCCTGCGCTGTTTCCCTCCCTTTTTCCAACGCAGTTCCTCGCCCGGTTACGTCCGATCGCGCTCTTGCGCGTCACGACCCGTCGAGGGTGGACACTGAGTCCGGAAAATCTTCGTCCACCCCCAACGTCTGTTTTCTGCGCCACCGTCATCCTGATCCGCCGCCCCATCCCTGCGGCGCTTCGAAACCAGATGGAGGCGTACCATGCTCGACCGAACCGCACCGTCGCCGACGCGCTATCTGCGCACTCATGAAGCCGCCCGGATTCTCGGCCTTTCCCCGCGCACGCTGGAAAAATATCGCTGTCACGGAACGGGACCGACGTTCCGCAAGCTTGGCGGTCGCGTCGTCTATCTGATCGACGATCTCGATCTCTGGGCTGCGGCCGGCGCGTGCAAGTCCACCTCTGACCCGAATTACGACGCGGCGCGTGCCGCCGGGCAGGTTCCGCGATGAATACCGCGTCAGGCATGCCGCACTCCCGGCCCGCCAGCGAGCGCAGCAGGCTCCACCCGTTCGTGGTTTCCGGCGGGGATGCCAGCCCGCGCGATCAGCGTGACCTGATGGAGCGACCATTTTTCTCGCTCGCCAAGGCGAAACGCACGGTGCCGATCCTCTACGAAGCTGGCGACGTCCGTGTCGAAGTCCTCGGCATGCCCGAACACGGCATGGCGACGATCTGGGATGCCGATGTGCTGATCTGGGCTGCCAGCCAGATCGTCGAGGCGGAAAATCTTGGTCTTACGACATCGCGCTTCCTGCGTTTTACGCCCTATCAGCTCCTGAGCGGTATTGGGCGTCAGACGGGGGCGCGGGATTACGGGCTGCTCAAGGCGGCACTGGCCCGCCTCCAGTCCACCGTGGTCGCCACCACGATTCGCAACGGCCAGAACTGGCGCCGCCAGCAGTTTTCCTGGATCACCGAATGGGAGATCTGTGCCAGCCAGACGGGCCGCGCCGCCGGTGTCGAGATCGTCATTCCCGAATGGTTCTATCGCGGCGTGATCGATCGTTCGCTGGTGCTGGCCATCGATCCGGCCTATTTCCGCCTGACCGGCGGCATCGAACGCTGGCTCTATCGTGTCGCCCGCAAGCATGCCGGGCGACAGCAGGCGGGCTGGGCCTTCGAGATCGCCCATCTGCACAGAAAATCCGGCAGTCTCGCCAGGGTGGCTGACTTCGCCTGCGACATCCGGCGCATTGTCGCCCGCCAGTCCTTGCCCGGTTACCGGCTGGGCATCGAGCGTGAAGGCGCGCGCGAGTTGCTCCGCATCCTGCCAGCCGACTTATCCACAGATCCTGTGGATAGTCATGTGGATGGTATCGGGACTTCGGGCGTTGGGACTATCGGGACATCAGGCGTGCCACTATCGGGACTTCAGGCGTGCAAACCCCAGCTAAGTCTTTGGCCTGAAACGGCGATTCCGGCCCTTAACTTATCTAACTTAGAATCTAACTCTTATGTTGATGGGACGGGCCGCCTTGCGGATAACGGCCGTGACCCGTCCGTCTCCCGCCGACAGGGGTGTGGAGGCGGGCCATGATCGTGGCGCTCCTCAACCAGAAGGGTGGTGTCGGCAAGACGACGCTGGCGCTGCATCTTGCCGGCCAATGGGCTCGGGAAGGCCGGCGCGTGACGGTCATCGACGCCGACCCGCAAGGCTCGGCGCTGGACTGGTCAGCACAGCGGGCGAGGGAAGGGCTGCCCAGACTGTTCGGTGTCGTAGGGCTAGCGCGCGACACGCTGCACCACGAGGCTCCGGAACTGGCTCAGGGGGTGGATCACGTCGTCATCGACGGTCCTCCGCGTGTGGCGTCCTTGTTGCGCTCCGCCCTGCTGGCCGCTGACCTGGTGCTGATTCCCGCCCAGCCTTCGCCGTTCGATGGCTGGGCCTCGGGCGAGATGCTGCGGCTGCTCGCCGAAGCGCGGCTCTTCCGTCCCGGTCTGCTGGCCCGCTTCGTGCTCAACCGCTGCGCCACGCGCACGGTCATCGCCCGCGAGACCCGGCTGGCGCTGGCCGGGCATGACCCGGCGGCGCTCATGGCGCGGATCGGCCAACGGGTCGCTTTCGCCGATGCCGCACGTTCCGGCCGCCTGGTCTGTGACCTGCGTCCGCAGGGGATCGCAGCCCGTGAAATCGCCGCGCTGGCGGCCGAGATCGGGGGGCTGGCGTCATGACCGGGACATCATCCCGAAACGGCTTCGCATCGCGTCCTGCCGACCCCGAGCGTTGGGTAAAGGCAGCGGACAGGACTGCGCTCGCCAACAGTTTTACCGCCCGGCTGACGATCGACATCACTCCGGCCTTGCGCGCCCGCATCAAGGTCGCGGCGTTCCAGCGCGGCATGACCGTCGCCGATACGCTGCGCGCGCTGCTGGCCCGCGAATTCCCTGACAATTCCGGAGACGTGCCATGAATGGACGACTTCCTTCGCCGACGCATCTGCGCGCGGCGTCGCTGACCCATGTCGAACTGACCTGGATCGAAAAACGTGTCGAGCACTGGTTGCGCTTCGGTCAACGTGCTGACGAACAGATCCTTGACGATCGCCGCAGCATTTCCAGTTTCGCGCCGGGCACCATCTTTGCCTTCGTCCGCTGGGCGTCGGACGATCTGGGCACCACGGTCTCGCGCATCGACATCGTGCGGGCGGTGGCGGCAGGAAGCCCGTTCCAGACCCTCCCGTTTGTGCGTCCGGGCGGCGAAATCCTGCTGCGTGTCGATAGCTGGCCACGGGTCGAGCGCGTGCTTCAGGCGATCAACGCCATTGAAACGCTGGGTCTCGATCCGGCGGACGCGGCACCCGAATACTGGCGGCATCTGCACCATCGCATCACTGTCGGACATGAGCCGCGTGCCTATACGCGCGAGCAGCATTCAGCATGGCTCAAGCGGCGGCAGGTGATGTCATGACCCGGCGTGGCTGGTTCTTTGCGACCTATTTTGCCGTGCTCGGTGTGGGTGCGTCGATGGTCGTTCATCCTGCGCCACGGCTGATCTGGAACGAGACGGCGAGCGTGCCCGTCGGGCTCTACCGATTGCATAGGAACCCCGCGCCGCATGTTGGTGATCTGGTCGCTGTCCGTCTGCCCGCGCAGGAGGCGATGCTGCTGGCAACGCGCGGCTATCTCCCTCTCGGTGTGCCCCTGCTCAAACCTGTAGCGGCTATCGCAGGGCAGTCCGTGTGCCGTACCGGGCAGCGCGTAACCATCGATGGGCACTTCGCTGGCGACGCGCAATCCGTCGATCACCGTGGCCGCTCATTACCCGTCTGGCAGGGGTGCCAACGCCTCTCTGCAGGCCAGGTCTTCGTCATGAACCCGGCTGAGCCACGCAGTCTCGACGGGCGATATTTCGGCCCGTTGTCCCTCCCCACCATCATCGGACGGGCAACCCCGGTCTGGCTTCCGTCCGGGAGCAGGCTGCCTGTCACCGTGACCTTCAATCCGTCCCTGAAAGGGCAATGAAATGGCACAGATCGGTCTTTTCACGCGCACGAAAACCGGCTTTGCCGGGCGCATTCGCACCCTCACCGTGGCGCAGGATATCCTTCTCGTTCCGGCCGAGTTTTCCGACGCCGAACATGCCCCAGATTACCGCATCCATATCACCGATGCCGATGGCCCGGAGGTTGGTGCGGGCTGGAAACGCACTGGCGAGAGGGCTGGTGAATACATCGCCGTAGCCCTCGACGACCCCGCCTTTGCGCAACCGATCCGTGCCAATCTCTTCCGTGCCGGTGGGGAGCGTGCGGTCTGGGTGCTGAATTGGACGCGTCCGTCACGGCGTGTCGAACGCGGGGAATGAGACGATGCGACGCATCTTCTTCCTCGCTGTCGGTGTCATCGCAATCGGCGTATCGGGCGCACCCGACCTGTCATGGGCGGCATCGGTTCCAGCGCCCGCTGACACCGATCCTTATAGTGCGGTGATCGCTGAAGCCGTGCAGCGCTTCGACATTCCCGCCACATGGATACGGGCCGTCATGAGCGCTGAGAGCGGTGGTGATACCGGCGCGATTTCATCGAAAGGCGCGCTCGGGCTCATGCAGATTATGCCCACGACCTGGAGCGACCTGCGTATCCGCTACAGGCTGGGAAGCGATCCGTTCGATGTGCATGACAACATCCTCGCGGGCGCCGCGTTCCTGCGCGAGATGCACGATCGTTACGGCTCGCCGGGTTTCCTGGCAGCCTATAACGCCGGGCCGGGGCGCTACGAGGATTACCGCGATCGGCAACGTCCGCTGCCACCTGAAACGCGTGCCTATGTCGCTGGGTTGCTGCCCCTGATCGGTCAGGGCGTTGCTGATCCATTGATGTCGGTTTCGCATTCCGATCCGCTGTTCTGGACTCATGCGCCGATTTTCGCCGTGCAGTCGAACGATGCGGGGCAGGGCGTTCCCGCTGCAATGAAGCTGCCGTCAAATGGTGTTCGAAGTGACATCATGGCGCATGGTCTTGCGCCTGTCAGGCCGCTTTCCGGTGGGCTTTTTATCGCTTCTTCCGCATTGGTGGAAACGCCATGAATACGCGTTCACGCATCCCTTCCCTTGCCGGTTTGCAGTGGTTCGCGCACGGCCATTGGGGCAGGCACCAGCATCACGGATTGGGTGCCGGCAGGGTGGAACAGGCACTTTGGGGCATGGGGAATGAGAGGCGAGATAAAAGGGCGCACATTGCGCCTCGGTTGGGGTGTTGGTTTTCCTGCGTTTTTTCGTTCTCCCGGCAAGGTTTCTCTCTTTCCGGCAATGTTTGCAGACCCTGTTTTGCCCTGTTGCACCGGGCTTTTTCGCACATTGGAGGGGCCGATGGCGCGCGAGAATGAATTCCAGCCCCGTCTGGGTCGCATCCGCTCGTCGCGTGCCCAGCGGCTCAAGCCCTTCGTCGCCCAGGCCCTCGCCTCGGCCCAGCGTGCCGGAGGTGGCGGGTTCCGATCGGGCCGGAACGGCGGCGGTTCCCGTTCGTCCTTCGGGCGTGGCCGCGTCGCGGCAGCCAGGGCCAACCGCCTCCTGACCAGCCGTGCCCGCCGTGTCACCGTCAAGGCCCGTGTCGTGCGCCATAGCGGGCGCAAGGCCCCGCTCGCCGCCCATCTGCGTTACCTGCGCCGGGAGGGGGTGACGAAGGATGGTGAGAAGGCGCGGCTGTTTGGTCCCGGCATCGACGATGCCGACCCGAAGGCGTTCGCCGAACGCTGCGAAGACGATCGCCACCACTTCCGTTTCATCGTTTCGCCTGAGGACGCGCCGAACATGGCCGACCTCAAGGGCTATGCCCGCGAACTGGTCGGACAGTTGGAAAAAGACCTCGGCACGACACTGGACTGGGTGGGGGTGGATCACTGGAACACCCAGCACCCCCACGTCCATATCCTCGTGCGCGGCGTGGCTGAGGATGGCAGCGACCTTGTCATCTCGCGGGATTATATCAAAGACGGGTTGCGCGCCCGTGCGCAGGATCTGGTGACGCAGGAACTCGGGCAGCGCAATGACATCGAAATTCACCGTGCCCTCGAACGTCAGGTCGATGCCGAATACTGGACCCAGCTTGACCGGCAACTCGTCCGCGACGCGGGCCGCAACGGCATCATCGACATGGCGCCAGCGTCGGATCGGCAGCCTGATCCGTTCGAGGCCCTGAAGGTCGGGCGCGTGCGCCGTCTGGAAGGGCTTGGTCTCGCCCATCAGGTCGGACAGGGACAATGGATGCTGGATGAGTCGGCCGAGGCAACGCTGCGCGAACTGGGCGAACGCGGCGACATCATCAAGCGCATTCACCGTTCCCTGGCCGAGCGCGGCATCGAGCGGAGCACATCGAGCTACGTGCTGGCGGGCGAAAGCCTCGACGTCCCCGCCATCGGCAGGCTGGTTGATCGAGGCCTGGACGATGAACTGAAAGGCACGGCCTACGCCGTCATCGACGGGGTGGATGGCCGCACGCATCATATCCGCTTTCCCGATCTCGATGCGACCGGTGATGGAAGTGCGGGGGCGGTCGTGGAGCTTCGTACCTTCGATGACAGGAAGGGGCAGCGTCGGGTTGCGTTGGCCGTCCGCTCCGACCTGTCGATCGAGGATCAGGTGACCGCGCGTGGGGCTACCTGGCTGGACCGGCAGACAGTGGCGCGCGATCCTGTTGCATTAGGACAGACGGGCTTCGGCGCCGAGGTCCGTGAGGCGATGGAGCGCCGCGCGGAGCAACTGATCGAGCAGGGTCTTGCCGAACGTCGTAATCGGCAGCTTGAGGCCGCCTTATGACTGAGGATTGTGACTGGTAACTTACCGTCGTTAACGACGTCGTTATTGACGTCGTTCGGGAGGTAAATATGGCTCAGGAAATCCTGATTGGCGTTGAACGCCGTCGCCGCTGGCCGGACGAACGGAA
>NZ_VWPI01000020.1 GCF_015155755.1 Komagataeibacter sp. FXV3
GGGTTCACGGTGGTCATGGCCCTGCTGGACCCGCACCCCGCGCTGAAGGTCACAGCCCCCGAAAGCCCCATGATCGATGGCTGGATGGGCGATGACTGGTATCATTACGGGGCGTTCCGGCAGGGGGGCCTCGACTACTTTACCGAACAGATGAGCGAACGCGGCGAGGGGCATACCATCCCGCGCGTCGGTCAGGATGATTACAGCAATTTCCTTTCCGCCGGGTCGGCGGAACAGTTCGCGCATGATGCGGGGCTGGATCAGTTCCCGTGGTGGCAACGTATGCTGGCCCATCCGGACTATGACGCATTCTGGCAGCAGCAGGCCCTTGACCAGCTTCTGGCGCGGCACGGACTGACCATCCCGACACTATGGGTAGAAGGACTGTGGGACCAGGAAGACATGTGGGGGGCGATCCACGCATGGCAGACGGTGCAGGCCACCCATCCCACGGTCCCCAATGTCATGGTGATGGGGCCATGGCGGCATAGCCAGGTCAATTATGACGGCTCATCCCTTGGGCCACTACACTGGAATGGGGATACGGCGTCGCAGTTCCGCCATGACGTACTGCGCCCGTTCTTTGACCAGTACCTGCGCACCAATGCACCCGCGGTACATCTGCCGCAGGCCATCCTGTACAATACCGGGCAGAACCGCTGGGACTATATCGACCACTGGCCGCAGGTGTGTGACGGGCAGTGCCCGCATCCGCTGCAGCCCCTGTTCGTGCAGGCGGGCCATGGCCTGTCCACCCAAAAGCCCGGACAGGGTGCGCAGGCATCGGACCGTTATGTGTCCGACCCGCAGCATCCGGTGCCGTTCCTTGCCCGGCCCTTTTCCTTTGCAACCGATGGGGACCGGTGGAAGACATGGCTGGTGCAGGACCAGCGATCGGCTGAAAGCCGCCCCGATGTCCTGACCTATGAAACCCCGGTCCTGACCACGCCCATCCGGGTCAGTGGCGTGCCGGTGGCGGACCTGTATGCCGCCACCACCGGGTCGGATGCGGACTGGGTGGTGAAGGTGATTGACGTCAACCCGCCCACCACCGCCGACCGCCCCGAAATGGGCGGATATGAACTGCCGGTATCGATGGATATTTTCCGGGGGCGCTACCGCCATGACGTCGCGCACCCGACCGCCATTACTCCCGCTCAGGTAGAGCGCTACCGCTTTACCCTGCCGGTCATAAACCATGTCTTTCAGCCCGGTCACCGGATCATGGTCCAGATCCAGTCCAGCCTGTTCCCGTTATATGACCGCAACCCGCAGAAATTCGTGCCCAGCATCCTGCAGGCGCGCCCGCAGGATTATGTTGCGGCGACACAGGACATCTATCATGACCCCGCCCATCCTTCCGCCGTCTGGCTGCCCGTGCTGCCCTAAATAATTCTTCAAACAACCTATTGATTAAAAACAATAAAACTTTTTGGGTGCCGTCTTTTTTTAAAAAAGGCGGCATTCTCTGAAGCTTTTTTGGGGTCTGTTGGGAATTATACTTTTTCAAAGTCACCAAATGTGATTCAAAATCCGTATGGATCGCTTCGTACTGACAGACGCCCAATGGGCGCAAATGGAACCGCTGTGCCTTGGCAAGAAA
>NZ_VWPI01000200.1 GCF_015155755.1 Komagataeibacter sp. FXV3
CCTCAGCCTGGCGGATCACACCCATGATCTGCGCGTCAGTAAAGCGATCACTCTTCATCAGAATCTCCTCATCCTTACGCTGAGAAAATTCTCATTCAAAAGCCACTCTTTTTATGGGGGGATTACCTCACCAATAGCCGACCTTTCGCACTCTCCCACGATCTGCCTGTCTACTCAGCGATATAGAAGCAGACGGGCAGTAGTCGCCTTCATCCCAGACGCTTAGATAAGAACGTGGTTTTTCGTAAAGCAGACATAAGTCCCAAAGCAAAAATCGGTCGTTTGACTATCACTCACCGGTGCCGCTCTCATGTGGAACGTAAAGGCCTACTTGTTCGGCTTCTGTAAAGTAAAAATTCAAAAATATGTTAATATACGTTCCAGATTTCACGGTTAAAAGCGTAATTGTTCGGGATGTAGCCGAGCGCATTGTAGATACATTCGTAGCTTTCTGGGTAAATCTGCTCAATCATTTTTCTTGTGAATTCTTTTATATCACTAAAATGAGTTCTCATAAGATTGTTATATGATAAGTCGAATTGGGGGGGGAAGATATGAATTATTTGCGCTATATGTCAGGGTTTGATCAGAGCTACTCAACAGGACACTGTGGAGAGAAGAAATGGTGTCCTTCACTGAACTCATATGTTTAGCGATATGTGCCAGCGTGTTGCGTGCGTTACTCGTTATGCTCAATAGTCTTTGCATATCGTCGTTTGCATTGAGCACGGTGGCGTTATTTTGACATTCTCCGATGCATTCAAATTCAACGGATCGCGCAATAGTCGCAGGACTGATAGTCTGCGGAGCTCCCGGAAAAAAATCTAGGCCTAGGTTGTTGATTTTCACTGAGAACTGACCCGGGTAGGGCGGAAATTTTCATCGAGATTTGACCCATGCCTTCACACTCCCCGGCAGCATCTGCTGGGGGTTTGAGGAGTGATTGACATGGAGCTTCTGAGT
>NZ_VWPI01000201.1 GCF_015155755.1 Komagataeibacter sp. FXV3
AATACTGAACATAGGATAAATAACCATGCCAGTTGACCAGATGCGTAAGAACATGTCGGAGAACGCGGGTTTCATCGCGGCCCTGGACCAGAGCGGGGGATCAACACCGGGTGCGCTGCGGCATTACGGCATACCGGACAGCGCCTACAGCACCGATGCCCAGATGTTCGCCCTGATGCACGAAATGCGGGTCAGGGTCATCACCGCCCCGGCCTTTACGGGCAAGAGCATCCTTGCCGCCATCCTGTTCGAGCAGACCATGAACGGGCTGGTCGGGGACACGCCCGTCCCCGCCTACCTGTGGAAGGAAAAGGGGGTCGTTCCCTTCCTGAAGGTGGACAAGGGGCTGGAGGCCGAGGCGGGCGGCGTGCAGATGATGAAGCCCATCCCCAACCTTGAAGCCCTGCTGGACCAGGCCATCAGCAAGGGTATTTACGGCACGAAGGCGCGTTCGGTCATCCGCCTGGCCGAGCGCGAGGGCGTTGCCGCCATCGTGAAGCAGCAGTTCTCCCTGGCCGAGCAGATTGCGGCCCGTGGCCTCGTGCCCATCATGGAACCCGAAGTACTGATCAAAAGCCCGGACAAGGCGGGGGCGGAAACCCTGCTGCATGATGAACTGCACCGTGGGCTGGATGCCCTGCCCGGTGACTATCAGGTGATGATCAAGGTCTCGATCCCTGAAAAGGCCGATCTTTACCTTGACCTGATCAGGCACCCGCGCGTGCAGCGTGTCGTGGCGCTGTCCGGTGGGTATCCGCGTGATGAAGCGTGCCAGCGGCTGGCGAAGAACCATGGCATGATCGCCAGCTTCTCGCGCGCGCTGCTCGAAGACCTGCGCTACACCATGACGGATGCGGAATTTGACGCAGCCCTTGCAAAGTCCATCGCGCAGATCTTCAGGGCTTCAACGCAGAAGGCCTGAT
>NZ_VWPI01000202.1 GCF_015155755.1 Komagataeibacter sp. FXV3
CCAAGGCATCGCCCGAGCAGATAACAGTAACCCGGTCACATGCGCAGCGTTATCTGGCCACGCCCGGTACGGTCAACACGATCAGCGGGAAGGAACTGCGCTCGCTTCACCTTGAAAGCCCAAAGGATATTGCAGCGTTTACGCCAGGTGTGACGGCAACGAACGCCGTGTCCGGTTCGGCGCCCATTTTCTCCATCCGTGGTGTTGGTCTGGATGACTATGTCGGCACCAACATGGGCGGGATTGGTATTTACCTCGATGGCGTGTTCGCCCCCTTTCCCGTCTTCTACACCGGCCAGATGCTTGATATCGAAAGCGTCGCCACGGAAAAAGGTCCGCAGGGCTTTGACATGGGCCGCAGCACCACTGGTGGCAGCATCAATATCCAGTCTGTAAAACCATCCGACAAATTCGGTGGTTATGCGGAATGGGGTTACAGCAGTTACAATACCAACCGTGGCCGCTTTGCCATCAATACGCCCATCACCAGCCGGATCTCCAACCGTCTTGCCTTCAATTATGTCAAGGGCGATGGCTGGCAGAAGGACATCTCAACGGGCGCGCGCTATGGTTCGCAGGACCTGCTGGCCATTCGTAACCTGACCAGGTTTACGATTGATGATACGTCTTCCCTGCTGCTGAACCTCCATTACACACGCGACAAGGGCACCTCCACTTCACCACAGGATATCGGGCCGGTTTCCGGCGGTGACACTGGCATGAACCCTTCAGCCAATGCGGTCAGCGTGGGCAACGCCGTCCCTCAGCGAAACGAGAATGGCGGGGGCCTGTCCGTCAATTATACCAAGGCGTTTGACTTTGGTGACTTCTCATCCACGACAGCGATCGATTTCT
>NZ_VWPI01000203.1 GCF_015155755.1 Komagataeibacter sp. FXV3
GCGGTGAGATAAATCATCGCTGCGAATGATCTGTCGGTCTTGTCGCTTCGCATGGCGATGCGCTTGAACTCCTTGAGCTTGCAGAAGAAGTTCTCGATGAGATGGCGCGCCTTGAACAGGGCGCCATCGAAGGATCGCCTGTCGAGGCGGTTCCGACGCTGGGAAATGACCACGCGGGCCCCTTGCGCGCGTATGGTGTCCACGATCCAGTGGACATCGAACGCCTTGTCAGCAAGAAGTCCCTCGAAATCAGCCGGTTCGAGAAGCGGCGCCACCCCGACCGTGTCGTAATGCTGGCCGGGGATAAGCGTAAAGCGTACCAGATTGCCCAGGGCGTCAGTCATGGCGATGATCTTGGTGGACCATCCCGTCACACTGCGTCCTATCGCCTGACTTCGGGTCCCCCTTTTGCGCCTTGGCCATGGCGGTGAACCCGGACCACCGTGCCGTCGATCATCGCATATTCCATGTCGGCATCGTCAGAGACCGCTTCAAAAAGCCGTTTGAAAACACCGGCTTTCATCCAGTCGCTGTAACGGGAATAGACAGAGTTCCAATGTCCGAAATACGTCGGAAGGTCCCGCCATGGGCTGCCGGTCCGGGCAATCCAGAGGACCGCCTCAATGAAAAGACGGTTGTCCTGCCCGCTGCGCCCGCGATCTGTTTTCTTGCCAAGGCACAGCGGTTCCATTTGCGCCCATTGGGCGTCTGTCAGTACGAAGCGATCCATACGGATTTTGAATCACATTTGGTGACTTTGAAAAAGTATAATTCCCAACAGACCC
>NZ_VWPI01000204.1 GCF_015155755.1 Komagataeibacter sp. FXV3
CTGCGATATCCATCGGATATGATGGACGGGGAATGGGCTTTGATCGTGCCATTTGTGCCCCCTGCGAAACGGGGCGGTCGCCCTCGCACGACGGATATGCGCGAGGTGGTCAACGCGATGCTCTACATAGCCTCGGCCGGGTGCGCGTGGCGCCTGCTGCCGAAATGCTTTCCGCCGGTCTCGACCGTCAGGCGCTATTTTTACGCCTGGCGTGATACCGGGCTGTTCGAGGTCATGAATACGGTGCTGGTCATGAGCCTGCGCGAGATCGAGGGGCGTGAAGCCTCCCCGAGCGCGGGCGTGATTGACAGTCAGTCGGTGAAAACTACGGAAAGCGGCGGGCTTTCGGGCTATGACGCGGGCAAGAAGGTCAAGGGCCGCAAGCGCCATATCGTGACTGATACCTGCGGCTTCCTGATCTTTCTCCTCGTTCATGCCGCCGATATCCAGGATCGTGATGGGGCCATTGATGTCCTCGCGGCAATACGCAGGCGCTTTCCCTGGCTGCGCCACATCTTCGCGGATGGCGGCTATGCTGGCGAGAAATTGCGATCCGCGCTCGCCTCCATGGGAAAATGGACGGTCGAAATCATCAGGCGGTCCGATACGGGGGAAGGCTTTCAGATCCTGCCGCGACGCTGGGTGGTTGAACGAACATTCGCCTGGCTGGGACGGTGCAGGCGGCTCGCCAAAGATTGGGAAAAGTCCATTGCTTCCTCAACCGCATGGACATTGATCGCCTCGATCCGCATGCTCACACGAC
>NZ_VWPI01000205.1 GCF_015155755.1 Komagataeibacter sp. FXV3
TTGCTAAACCGTTATACGATGTCAAGTCGTATCGAGGGTTCGAATCCCTTCCCCTCCGCCAGAACTTCTTGTAAATAAACAAGAAATTGCCAAGCGCCCTACGGGGCGCTTTGGTCGTTTCTGGACGGTTTTTCAGGCTGGTGTGGGGGAATTTGTGGGGACCCCTGCAAAAATCTGCTCCGCCTGGAACTGGACCCGCTCCTGTTCCTCCACGGTCAGGAAGCCGAGATAGTTCTGTTCGGTCACCTTCACGGAACTGTGTCCAAGGTGCCGTGACAGGCGATAGATGTTCCCTCCTGCTTTCAGCCACCGCACGGCAAAGGCATGTCGCAGGCCATGCACCCCGAAGCGCCGGAACAGCGGATTGTCACGCAGGATGCGCCGCATGATCTGGGCGTGGTTGGATGAGAAATTGGCGAACGGCTTGCCGGTGGTGCCGCTGGTGTACAGGAAGCCATTTGCCGCACCCTCCTCCAGCGCCTTGGTGGCATTGCCCCCGGGTGTGTGCCACGTGAGGGTACGCGGTCTGCTGGTCTTGGTTTTGGTCAGCAGGATCTGGCGGCTTCGGCTGTCCACCTGCCAGCGTTCCAGCTTTACGGCTTCGTTCATGCGCATGCCGGTTTCGGCCAGTATGGACAGGATACCGGCAACGCCAGG
>NZ_VWPI01000206.1 GCF_015155755.1 Komagataeibacter sp. FXV3
TACTTTTTCAAAGTCACCAAATGTGATTCAAAATCCGTATGGATCGCTTCGTACTGACAGACGCCCAATGGGCGCAAATGGAACCGCTGTGCCTTGGCAAGAAAACAGATCGCGGGCGCAGCGGGCAGGACAACCGTCTTTTCATTGAGGCGGTCCTCTGGATTGCCCGGACCGGCAGCCCATGGCGGGACCTTCCGACGTATTTCGGACATTGGAACTCTGTCTATTCCCGTTACAGCGACTGGATGAAAGCCGGTGTTTTCAAACGGCTTTTTGAAGCGGTCTCTGACGATGCCGACATGGAATATGCGATGATCGACGGCACGGTGGTCCGGGTTCACCGCCATGGCCAAGGCGCAAAAGGGGGACCCGAAGTCAGGCGATAGGACGCAGTGTGACGGGATGGTCCACCAAGATCATCGCCATGACTGACGCCCTGGGCAATCTGGTACGCTTTACGCTTATCCCCGGCCAGCATTACGACACGGTCGGGGTGGCGCCGCTTCTCGAACCGGCTGATTTCGAGGGACTTCTTGCTGACAAGGCGTTCGATGTCCACTGGATCGTGGACACCATACGCGCGCAAGG
>NZ_VWPI01000207.1 GCF_015155755.1 Komagataeibacter sp. FXV3
CCCAAGGATACCATATTCCGCAAGAAAATAAGAAAAAACCAAAATTTACAGATAGGAATGAAATTATTTTTTCCGCAGCATTCTTTTTATAAATATTTAGTTGTAATATTATATTTATTAAGATAAATAATATTATTAGAAACA
The DNA here is from genome assembly GCF_015155755.1 of Komagataeibacter sp. FXV3. Lineage (GTDB taxonomy): Bacteria > Pseudomonadota > Alphaproteobacteria > Acetobacterales > Acetobacteraceae > Komagataeibacter. The sequence continues at coordinate 145 of NZ_VWPI01000207.1, forward strand.
GCTTCAAAGATTTTTGAAAAGAATTAGGGTCATGTATATAAAATATGTTCGAGAGAACTGTCACGCAGAATGGTGCAAATATTCTGTTTTGAAAAGCTCTCCAGTGAGTATATCCTTCTAACAGGTGTTGAGTCGCTGACGTTGTAATGGATATGTCATTTATGGAATAAAATTTTAGTGCTTCATAACAACCGAACAAAACAGTTATAAATAAAATAAATGCGTTATAAATAAATTTTTTATTTAACGGAACCAAGATATTTTCTCCACAAAAAAATGGTATTATTTTTATCTAAATAAAAAAATCCCTGAATGGAATTTATGATTCAACCACATTGCAACCAAAATTTTTTTCAAACGGTTTAATTCCATGATTATCTATCCACCATCCATGATCTGTTATACTCATCATAGGAATATCTCCCACACTA
>NZ_VWPI01000208.1 GCF_015155755.1 Komagataeibacter sp. FXV3
ACAATGGCTCTGGACATATAACCATGACAGACCCAACATGGGGAACAGCGGGCTAACCCCCGCCCAGAAACTAAAAACAGCTGCCTGAATTCTCATTCAGCACCCCACTAAAAATGGGGGGATTACCGTGGTCTGCCCAGCCGTTTCTTCTCGGGCATCAGCGGCGCAATCAGCGCCCACTCCGCATCGCGCAGGTCGCTTGCATATTCCAGGTCGTCCCTTTGATACTGCGCGCGGGTGATTTCAGTCCAGGCCATCTTGATCTCATCAGGTTCTCGCAAACCCATGAATCATAACCTGCTGAAATCACTCAACTCATTTTCGGTCAGACACTTAGAGCCCGATCCGAAAGTTTTTCAAGCTTGATAATGCCTTGCTGTCCGTCGGTCGTGTGAGCATGCGGATCGAGGCGATCAATGTCCATGCGGTTGAGGAAGCAATGGACTTTTCCCAATCTTTGGCGAGCCGCCTGCACCGTCCCAGCCAGGCGAATGTTCGTTCAACCACCCAGCG
>NZ_VWPI01000021.1 GCF_015155755.1 Komagataeibacter sp. FXV3
TCTTCTGCAAGCTCAAGGAGTTCAAGCGCATCGCCATGCGAAGCGACAAGACCGACAGATCATTCGCAGCGATGATTTATCTCACCGCCGCAATCATCAATTCGCGTTAATTCCCAACAGACCCTGAAAAAATCTTCACCAAAAACTTCTTTTAATTTTAAAGTGTTATTACGAACTAGTTTTTCAAATGCTCCCTGAGCGCGGATTATGTAGAAGTTTTTTGAAAATATAATTTTTTATCAATGGTTTGTTTTTGAAACAGTTCCTTGAGGCCGGTCCAGATGCATGATCCCGACGCCACACTGTCTCACGCAGATCGTTCCACGGCGTTTGGCGTCGTGCTGGCCATGGAAACATGGGAACGGTTCGGCTTTTACGGCATGCAGGCGATCCTGCTGTTGTACATGGTCCAGAAACTGGGCCTGCGCGATACGCAGGCAAACATGCTGTGGGGCAGTTTTTCCGCCCTGACCTATGCAGCACCCGTGGCGGGCGGGTGGCTGGGCGATCGGGTTACGGGATCGCGGCGGACAATGGTGGCCGGTGGCATTGTCCTTGCGCTGGGGTATCTGCTGCTGGGGACACTGGGGGGCAGTGCGCGTGCGCTCTATCTTGCCATGGGGGTAATTGTCGTCGGTAACGGCCTGTTCAAACCCAATTCGTGCAACATGGTGACCATCATATACCGTCGGCAGGACCAGAAGCTGGATGTGGCCTTTACGATCTATTACATGGCGATCAATGTCGGTTCGACTTTTTCCCTGTTCCTGACCCCATGGCTGCAGCAGACCTATGGCTGGGGGGCCGCGTTCGTGTCCTGTGCCATCGGGCTTGGGCTGGGTACGGGCTGTTACTTCATGCGCCGGACGCGACTGGCCTGTACCGGCACGGACCCGGATTTTCGCCCTGTGCCGGTATGGCGTGTGCTGGCGGTGATTGCGGGAATGGGGGCTGTCATTGAACTGTCGGCGCGTGTTTTTGCCTCCACCTCCATTCAGGGGGGACTGGTCATTGCGTCCGGCATCCTGATCCTGCTTGCATGGGTCATGGTATACGGGCGTGCAGATGCGGCGGAGCGTCCGGGACTGAAGATCATGTACCTGCTGACATTCGAGGTGGCGCTGTATTTCATATTCTACCAGCAGATGGTGACCTCGCTTACCCTGTTCGCCCTGCGCAATGTCAGCAAGGATTTCATGTTGGGGGGCGTGCGCCTGTTCTCGCTTTCGGCGGGACAGTTCCAGGGGTTCAATCCGTTATGGATCATGGCGGGAACGCCCCTGCTGGTCGCGCTCTATGGTGCTCTGGGGCGACGGCATGTTGATATGGGCATCGCGGTCAAATTCATCATCGGTTTCGGGTGTGTGACCCTGTCCTTCCTGATATGGTGGGGCAGTGCGGCGCTATCGGCGTCACCCCTTGTCTCGCCATGGGTGATGCTGGTGGGGTATGGCCCGCTTTCACTGGGGGAACTGATGATCAGCGGCCTTGGCCTTGCGGCAATCGCCCGTTATGTGCCCGCACGTATCAGCGCCTTCATGGTGGGATGTTATTATGTGCTGATCGGCTTTGCCATGTATGTCGGCAGTCTTGTCGCCAATATGGCGGCGGTCGATACACCCGATCCGGCCAACATGGATGCCGCGCGGACATTGGCGATCTATGGCGACCTGTTCCGGTCCCTGACCGGCCTTGCGGCACTTGCCACCCTTGTCTTTGCCCTGCTGCTGCCCCTGGTCCGGCGGTGGGAACGCCAGCAGGCGGGGTGAGGGGACCTGCATGAAAAAACGGATGCTGTGGGGCATAGGCCTGCTGTTGGGGGTATTGATCTGTGCCCGTGAGGTAGTGGGCAGGCATTCCCCCGATGCGTTATGGCATATCGTGCATGAACAGTGCGTGGCGCATGCGGACGGCAACCCGTGTGAGGAAACCGACATACATGCCGGTTATGCCGTGCTGAAGGACCGTGTCGGAACGGGACAGTACCTGCTGATCCCGACACGGCGCATTACAGGCATGGAAGATCCCGCCATTACGCGTGGGGACGCGCCGGATTACATTGCCTATGCCTGGCGGCAAACGGCGCGCGTCAACCGCAGGTTACCCCATGCCCTACCGGCGGAGGACATGTCCCTGGCCATAAACTCGGTCTATGGGCGCAGCCAGAACCAGCTTCATATTCATGTTGACTGCATCCGTCCCGATATCCGGGCGGCGTTGCAGCGCGCGCTGCCGCGTCTGGGGGCGGGATGGACTGCCCTGCCGCTGTATGGCCATCCCTATCGTGCCCGTCTGGTTGATACGCCCGACCTGTCAGGCGTACGGCCATTTGCGCTGCTGGCGCACGACATGGCCGATCCCGCACGGGAAATGGGACGGCATACGCTGGTGATTGCGGAGATCAGGCAGGCCGATGGACGGACGGGTTTCGTCATTCTTGATGACCATGTCGATCTTGTGCATGGCGACCGTGCATCGGGTGAAGAACTGCAGGACCATACCTGCCAGATCCAGTCGCAACCCTGAATCCGGGGTTTCATGATCAGATACCATTCACATTTTCCTGTAGTCGGAACATATTGAACCGGCTGGGTTACAAAGACGTTGCAACGTCCGGTGCCGGTAGGGCAGGACGGGCGTGCTGTCTTTTATTTTCAATCCGGACCCATTGTGATCAAGGAAACATATATGTCTGGTGTTCCCCTTCCATTTGCAGGAAAAGTGGCCGTCGTAACAGGTGCGGCGGGTAATATCGGCCTTGCGACCGCAGGCCGTCTGGCCAGTCAGGGCGCCGATCTGGCGCTGCTGGATGTCGATGCCGCCAAGCTGGAACAGGCACGTGCCACGCTGCTTGAACATGAAGTGCGTATCAACATCTATACCTGCGACGTGACGGATAACGAACAGGTCCGCAAGACGGTCGAAACCGTTGTGGCGGAACTGGGCCAGATCGACTTCCTGTTCAACAATGCGGGCTACCAGGGGGCCTTCGCGCCGCTTCAGGATTATCCCGAGGCGGATTTCGCCCGCGTCATGCAGATCAACGTGGTGGGCGCGTTCCATGTGCTCAGGCATGTGTCAACGCACATGGTTGCACGCAAATTCGGTCGCATCGTCAATACGGCCAGCATGGCGGGCGTGCAGGGACCGCCCAACATGGCGGCCTATGGCGCATCCAAATTCGCCATTATCGGCCTGACCGAGGTCGCGGCGAAGGATCTTGCCCCCTACAACATCCGCGTCAATGCCATAAGCCCCGCCTTCATGGGGCCGGGGTTCATGTGGGACCGGCAGGTGGAACTGCAGGCAAAGGCAGGAAGCCAGTATTTTTCCACCGACCCCAAGGAAGTGGCACAGCAGATGATCGGCAGCATTCCCATGCGCCGTTATGGCAATATCAACGAAATTCCCGGTGTGGTGGCATTCCTGCTCAGTGATGATTCCAGCTACATGACCGGGGTCAACCTGCCCATTTCCGGCGGTATCTAAAGCGTTTTCCCGGCAGGCTGTCAGAAGGCCTCACAGCCTGCCGTCATGACCACGCCCACGGCCTGCTGCTGGAAGCGGGTGCGATAGGCCTGGCGGATGGCGTCAAGCCGATCGGCCAGATCGGGGGCGGGTGGGGTTACAATCCATACGATCCGGCTGGGTTCACGCCCGATCTGCCCGCTTTCGCGATCCCGCCACTGTCCTTCCGCCCGCAATATCGACAGCCCGGCAGGAAAGCGCGGGGTTACGGTATCGCGCATGAAACTGTCCCATTCCCGTCTGGTAATGCGACCACCATGGGGGCGGCGCAGGCCGAACAGGAGCGATATCCGCACATCCGGCTGCGCATGCAACGCCGTGCAGGTTGACGCTGTTGCATCGGTGGTAACGGTCGGGGCAGGCAGGTCGCGTGCCATGTCGGGATGAACCCATCCAATTATGCCCAATATCGTCATCAGGGCCGGTATGATACGCTGATATCGCCGTTGCGGCGTGATGGATGCCGTCATTATTCATTTTCCCGCACAAGACTGTAGGCTGCGGGGCAGCATATTTTGTCCTGCACCATCCAGCCAGAGCGGGAGATGGCGCGTTACAGCGTGCGGCGCAACACCAGTTCCCCCGTTTCCCGTGGCCTGCCAGCGGTAATCACGCCCACACGGCGTGCGCCATGCCACTGGGTGGCCAGGAAATTGAAAGCGTCCAGATCCCCTTCGATGGTGACGCGGTCAAAGGGTTCCTGATATCCGACATATTCCAGCTTCCTGCCAAACTGCAGGGTCCAGAACCACGGAATTTCCTCAAATCGGCCGGGCTGTTTCATAATGGATCGTGCCACGACGCGGCCGTGTATCTGTGCCGTGCGCCAGTGTTCGATCCGTATGCGCTGACCCTGATGTACAAAACGCGCAATATCACCCGCGGCATAGACATGCGGGGCTGCCTGCATTGTGCCATCCACGTCAATGCCGCCATCGGGACCTGTGGCCAGTGCTGGCGCGAACCCGGTGGCCGGACGCACTCCCAGACCGGCGACCACCATATCGGCCATCAGGATACTGCCATTATCCAGTGTAACCTGCCGTTTGCCACCCCGTTCGGCAATGGCGGTGACACGGTGGCCGCCGATGTAGGTGACCCCCTTTTCCTGATGCAGTCTGCGCAGGCGCAGGCCGATTTCATGGCCCAGTGCCTTTTCAAACGGAACGGCAGTGGCGGAGACGACCGTAACCTGCGCACCGGCCTGACACAGTGATGCCGCAGCCTCCATCCCGATAAAGCTACCGCCGCATACCACCACATGCTGGCCCGTGATGTTGCGTGTCGCCAGTATGGCCTGCGCGTCCGCCTGGCTGCGCAGCGTGAAAACGTCGGGCAGGTCATGTCCCGGTACATCAAGCGCGCGCGGTGCGGCGCCGGGCGCCAGTACGACACGATCGCCAGTCAGTTTCCGTCCATCCGACAGTTCCACCGTGCGGCTGGCGGGATCGAACGCCGTGACCCGCGCCACCACGCGGTCTATGCCATGGGTTTCGTAAAAACCGTCCGGACGCAGGGCGGGCGCGAGGTTGCCCTCTTCCTTTTCCGCCAGAACCGTCTTGGTCAGGGCCGTGCGGTCATAGGGGGGTGTTGCTTCCTCGCCAATCATGGTGATCCGGCCAGCAAAACCGAATTCGCGCAGGGATACGGCCGCCGTGACACCGGCTGCACCCGCGCCGACAATCACCACGCCCTGATCGGCGTTGGTTGGAAC
>NZ_VWPI01000022.1 GCF_015155755.1 Komagataeibacter sp. FXV3
TGATCGGCGTTGGTTGGAACGGGGGCGGGCAGGGGCAGGGCGACAGACTGGATCTGGATCCGTCCGTCCACCAGACGCGTGGGGTAGCGGGGCAGGGGGTCAAGCGCCAGTGGTTCGATCAGGCTGCCGTCATTCAGGTCAAAAACAGCCTTGTGCCATGGGCAGACCAGTTTGCCCGCGCATAACGTGCCCTGTTCCAGCGGTGCGCCCTTGTGTGGACAGGTTGCGGCAAAGACCCGCACCCGCTCCCCCTGCCGCACGACCAGAAAGGACCGGTCGCCCACCTGCATGCGGCGTGGGGTGGCATCTGCCAGATCCGCCAGCGGCATGACGTCATGCCAGGGGCCGTCCAGATCAGGGGATGACGGGGTGCGGATGGCGGGAAGTGTGGTCGCCTGCTGCATGGCGCGTCTCCTGCATTCCGGTGCCGGGCGGAAGCAGGGACGCGTACCGTCACGGCAAAAGGGTATACAGGGATCAATACGCCGCGTGGCGGTGAATGTTCCCCTGATAGCGCAATTGCCGCGCGTGTTGTTCTTACGCCGGCGGGACGCGATACATGGCACACAGCTTGTTGCCGGTCGGGTCACGCAGGTAGGCAAGGAACAGGTCACCGGATTCATGGTGACGGATGCCTGGCGGGTCTTCGCATGTCGTGCCGCCATTGGCCACGCCCGCCGCATGCCATTTGCGCACGGCATCTTCCGAACGGGCATGCAGGCCGATTGTCCCGCCATTGGCAGCCGTTGCGGGCTGGCCATTGATGGGCCTGGTCACGACCAGACGGCCGGTGCGGTCGGCATAAACCAGCCGGCCCTTGGCATTGATTTCCGACGGCGGCACATCAAGGGCTTCAAAGGTACGGTCATAGAATTTCTTCGAAGCTTCAATATCGTTCGAACCGATTACGATATGGGTAAACATGAAAGTTTCCTCTGTTCTGTCCGGACGCGATCATGGCATAGGCCGCGACAGGGCGGCAACCACGTCACGGCGGGGAATAAGCGTGGACCGGGGAGCAATTTTTTGTAACAATACCGGATGGGGTCAGCGATAGGGCTGACCAGTGACCTGATACGTTTGCTGAAAAGGAAAACCATGCGTCTTATTGCCTCACTGGCCGTCGTGACCGGACTGGTTGCAGCACCACTTGGCGCGCATGCGGCATCGCTGCATACCGACTGGGAAAAATACAAGGTAACCCGTGCGTTCAATCATCTGTCCGCTGATGGCCAGCGCGCGATGGCTGATATCCTGAATGCAAAGCAGATCCTTGACGGCGGCCAGACAGACGCCGCCATTCCCGCGCTGTACGACGCGACAAAGCGCCTGACCGCGGCAGGCAAGGCGAACAGCAAGTTCATGGCCGCTGAAAACAGCCTGCAGCCCGCTCCCCAGCATCCCGCACCCAACGGACATGTCGCGGGCACGACGCCGGTTGCGTGGGTGCCGGTTGGTGGTGAAATCATCGGCAGCGAGACGCTGGCACCGGAAAAGAAGACGGCCATTTCCACCGCCAATACCCAGCTGAAGGCCGGGAAGACCCAGCAGGCGGCACAGACGCTGCAGGTCGTGGCGGAAGATGCCGACTTCATCATGGCAATCACACCGCTGGACCAGACGCTGGGTGCGGTAAACCGCGCCACCGTCTTTACCGAAGCCCGTCACCCGAAGGAGGCTTCGGCGGCCCTGCAGCAGATTATTGACAATCTGGTTTTCGTTTCCGAAGATTTTGCTGAAACTGCCATTCCCGATCAGGGGCAGAAATCCGCCCCGGCCAGGAAATAACAGCCAGACCACCGGATGCCGCGCCACGTACGGGGCACCCGGCAGGGTGGGGATCATTCATCCCCACCCACCTTTTTCTTTTCACGTTCGGCATCCACGCTCATGCGCTGGAACACGCCAAGCGATACGACAATCAATGTCGCCACCACCAGCAGGCTGGCAGGGTAAAGGATATCGCCCGGTTCGCTGGTATTGGTTTCAAATACACCCACCAGCCCTTCTATGAACACCGCAATGATGATGGTGGTAATGAACTTGGTCAGGCTGGCGCGGGCTTCGCCCAGGCTTTTCTTGCCACTTGTCTGGATCACCTCCTCCTCGACAAAATACTTGGCCACGTCAAAGACCGCGACGGCAATAACGACATAGCTTATGGCCTGTAATATCGCGTTCCGGCCCGCATGCCATGAATGGCCCAGTGCGGACAGAAGGTTGACCATTCCGAATGTCAGAAGCAGCAGTGCAAGCAGCATGAGCATGACACTGGCGCAGGCAAAGGCGAAGCGTGACAGATGTTGCATGGACGGGTTCCGTCATTTCTGTAAGGGGGTGGCAGTTCACGGTCCGGCAGTGATTGTATGAAACCAGGTCTACCCTGCGCGTAGCAGCGACCGCACAGGCATGACCTTTTTTTACATGCGGCAGGCATGCAATGGTTTCAAGTACGGGCAGGCTGCCGCCTGTGATTTTTATATTATGAACTCGATACATAATTCATGAATTCATAAGGGAATATTATTTTTTTATTCTGCCTGGCGGAGCCGGAACCGCCTGCATCCTGTCCCGTTGATCTGTTCACAGCGTGTAGTTTCAGGATTGCTTCCCTATGACAGGCCCGACGGCGGCAGGGGAAAAACAAGGATCCCCATATATCGCTGTAATCAGCAAAACCGGGAAAGGTAAACGGTCATGGTTTGTCGCATCGATCCGCATGAACGCCTCAGTATCATCACAATGATCCCTGCCAACAGTCATGGCGGTGGATGAACCGCGCATGGTCCGGGCAATTTCGCTAACAATTCCGAAAAGATTGTAGCGGCACGGCATGAAGGCGGCCGGCATGGCCATGCACGGTCACATGGAAAAACCTGAATATGACGGGTGTACTTTCATGGGTTCCGTTTTCTTGCATGCGGACAGTCAGGCTGACCGGACCTGCTGATACGGTCGGCTACCATTTTCCGTGCCTGCCATGAATATCCGGTCCGGGCCATGAGGGAACAGGGCAGAGGTCATGTTCCTGTCCACCGTGATGATGGCCTGACTGCATGGAACACACCTGTTCCAAAATATCTGGAGTAAGCCAAATGAAGAAAAGCACAATACTGATGCTGGGGATGGCAGTATGCCTGTCCGCACCCGTCATGGCGCAGTCCATACCGGAAAAGGCAGGGATCAATTCCCTTATGGGCGTTGCCCCGCGTACGGAAGATTTTGTCAAGATCGCGACGATCAGTGACATGTTTGAAATCCAGTCCAGTGAACTGGCATTGCACAGCAAGGATACTGCCCTGACGGAATTCGCGACAAGGATGATCGCGGACCACAAGAAGACATCTGCCGCCCTGCAGGATCTTCTTCATAGCGGCAGCGTGCAGATACAGCAGCCTACCGCGCTGGATGAAACCCATCAGGACGAACTGGACAAGCTCAAGACCCTGCATGGACGTGATTTTGCCCTGCAATATAGAAGTGACCAGGTATCCGCACATGAAGATGCGGTGTCCCTGTTCCGGCGCTATGCTGAAAATGGCGAGAATGCCAGCCTGAAAACATGGGCGGCCAATACCCTGCCAACACTTGAAAACCACCTGCAGGCGGCAAGATCACTGCCGCAATAGGTGACGGTATGCCGTGTTCCCGTCATGCTGTTTTTTTTGTAAAATGATTATCCCGTTCCGCCCTGTCGGGTGCAACTTTCCACAATGCATGCTGTTGAAGCCGGATATCCGGTAAAGGATGGTTCCAATGAAGTATTCATCAAATGGAAATCCGCGGGACGGACGTGCCCCTGTCAATCCTACTCATGCCCCGCCATTCACGACACCTGAGCAGAAACGGCATGGTTTTATTGTCGGCTGCATGGTCGTCTTCTTTGTCACGCTGATTGCGATGGTCTGCTGGTTTTTCCCGCAGATCCCGCTTCCCAGATTCTGACATGCCACCATGAACACAAAAACACACATGACCCGAATGCCGGTCCGATATGGGCCGGCATTTGTTTTGGGGACTGTTTGAAAAAATCTGCTTTTTTAAACATCATGCAGATTAAAAAGAAGTTTTGGTGCAGCTTTTTTCAAAAAGTGCCAAGAAATTCCGTCTTTTTGAAAAAAGACGGTACCCGGAAACGTCAATTTTTCAATAAGCCTGCCCTACAATGTGCTGGCCGCACACCATAGCCCCAGCGATATGGGGGCAGGACAAGGCCTGAACGGCCGTAGCGGCGGAACCGGGTCTGTGTATATCGCTGTGCGTCAGGAAGCCATGTCACGGTGTTTCTTCCTTCTGCCAGATGGGCAGGGGATGTGAGCTGCTGTTGCGGTCGTGTGCATGTGCTGGATATGGGCGCCTGTTCCGCCACAGGGCGGGAGTATAAATGTGCCAGCCGGTCGAGCAGGGGCATGCTTCATGCAACCGCCCCGTTCAGGGGGCGTTGGCGGCAGGCCACGTCATGACGGGTGCCTGTCGCCAGCGCACCGGTCCCAGCAAGAATGTAGCGCCATGAGCGATATGACGCCATCATGCAATACCGATGATGAACAGGCAGTGACCGATCTGGCGCTGGATCTGCACTGGACATGGAATCACGCCACCGACCGGCTGTGGCGCCAGCTTGCGCCGGATATATGGGACCACACGCATAATGCGTGGACCGTATTGCTGAACACGCCGCGCAGCCACCTGCGCAGCCTGCTGGCAACGTCTGATTTTCGTGACATGCTGGCGCAACTGGTGCAGGCCCATGCCGACAGCCAGAAAAAACCGTCATGGTTCACGCCCGTCAGCACCATGACCCCGTCACCGACCATCGCCTATTTCAGCATGGAATACATGCTTGATGAGGCCCTGCCCATCTATTCCGGGGGCCTGGGCAATGTGGCAGGAGACCAGTTGAAGGCCGCCAGCGACCTTGGCGTACCGGTGGTGGCGGTGGGGCTGCTGTACGCGCAGGGGTATTTCCGGCAGGGTTTTTCCCCAACCGGGCAGCAGGAAGCCCTGTATCCCATTAACGATCCCGCCCAATTGCCGCTTACGCCGGTATGCGATGGCAATGGCGACCGGCTGCGGGTGCCCTTCCGCATTGCCACGGGGCAGGTCTGGCTGCGTGCGTGGCGGGCGCGGGTGGGGCGTACGGTGCTTTACCTGCTGGATACCAATGACCCCGACAACCCCCCGGATATCCGCTGTATCACAACGCAGCTTTATGGCGGGGATGATACGCTGCGCCTGCGGCAGGAACTGGTGTTGGGCATAGGGGGGTGGCGACTGCTGCGTGTGCTGGGGCTGCGGCCCGATGTCTGTCACCTGAACGAAGGCCATGCCGCCTTTGCCGCGCTTGAACGTGCATGCGGCCTGATGGAGGATCTGGGCATTTCCTTTGCCCATGCCCTGACCATTGCCCGCGCGGGCACGATCTTCACCACCCATACCGCGGTCCCCGCGGGATTTGACCGCTTTGCCCCGGAAATGGTGCGGCGGCATCTGGATTTTTATGCCCGCCATGACCTCCGCACCGATATTGCCGAGATCCTTGCGCTGGGACAGGGGGAGGGCGCATCCCCCGATACCCCCTTCAACATGGCCTGGCTGGCGCTGCGTGTCAGTGGCGCGGTCAATGCCGTCAGCCGCCTGCATGAACAGGTCAGCCGCAGCCTGTTCAATCCACTGTTTCCCCGCTGGCCACACGTTCAGGTGCCGGTATCCCATGTCACCAATGGCGTGCATGTGCCGACATGGGACAGTGCCGCCGCCGATGCGTTGTGGACCAGCGCTGCGGGCAAGGACCGCTGGCTTGGCACGCTGGAGGACGTGGAAAATGGTATCCGCGCCCTGCCCGCCCATGACCTGTGGCACAGCCGCATGCAGGCCCGTGCGGCACTGGTCGGGTTCATTGCGGACCAGCACGGCGCGCGTTCATGTCTTGCGGGCGGACAGCATGATTGCGGCATGCCATCACCGCAATTCGATCCCGCTGCCCTGACCATCGGTTTCGCCCGTCGCTTTGTCGCCTACAAACGTCCCGACCTGCTTTTGCATGATCCCGACAGGCTGGCCCGTATCCTGACCAGTACGGACCGCCCGGTGCAACTGGTGATCGCGGGCAAGGCGCATCCGCGCGACATGGCGGGGCAGGCGCTGATTACACGATGGATGGATTTCATCCGGCGGCCTGATCTGTGCGGCCGGGCAACCTTTCTGGTAGATTATGACATGTCCATTGCCCGGCGGCTGGTGGAAGGGGTGGATCTGTGGGTCAATACGCCCCTGCGCCCGTGGGAAGCCTGTGGCACCAGCGGTATGAAAGTACTCGTCAATGGTGGCCTGAACGTGTCGGAACCGGACGGGTGGTGGGCCGAAGCGGGTGCGCCGGATGTCGGCTGGGTCATTGGGGATGGCATGGATCATGGCGAAGGCCCCGCGCGTGACGCTTATGATGCGGACAGCCTTTATACCCTGCTGGAAAACGAAATCGTTCCCCTGTTTCATCAGCGTGACGGGGCGGGCATACCGCAGGGATGGGTTGCGGTGATGCGTGAAAGCATGGCCCGTCTGACCCCACGTTTTTCGGCCAACCGGGCCGTGCGTGACTATACACAGCGGTTTTACCTGCCTGCCGCCGCCGCCTGTCGCGCGCGTCTGGCCGATGGCGGGGCAAAAGCGGCCGCAATCGGTCGCTGGCGGCAAGCGCTGGCGGCGGGGTGGCATGACATACGCTTTGGCGCGCTACGGGTCACGCGCGTGGCGGACCGCTGGCGTATCGGTATCGACGTGCATCTGGGGGCGATTACGGCGGACATGGTGCAGGTACAGCTTTATGCCGATGTGGCGGCCGGAACCCCGGTCATCGTGCTGATGACACCGGCGCCGGGCGGGGCGGATGGGCAACTGACCTACAGCGCGGAAGTGAATGCCACGCGTGCTGCGACCGATTATACGCCACGGGTTGTGGGCTTTCATCCCGATGCCGCCATCCCGCTGGAAGCCGCCTTCATCACATGGCAGAAATAGGCGCGGCCCCTGTGCGGAGAAATAATAACGCCAAGTCTATATTTGGTTATTTTGTCACATAATTGCCATTTTTATTATATCCGGAATTTCTGAACAATATTCAGAAGTAATGGTTCGTCATCATAAGATCACATAACCGTGTTGGTGAGACCATGCAGTCCATGGCCCGTTAACTGCCTAGAACCAGAAAATATGACCGGTTTTTCCCCCTGCAAGGAAACAGGCCGATGGTCCGTGCGGTTACCACTTTCTTTTCCCCGATCCGGCTGCTGTCTGTCACGGCGGAGATGTTTCCCTTCGTCAAGACCGGGGGGCTGGGTGACGTGGCGGGTTCGCTACCTGCCGCCCTGACCCCCTATGGTGTCATGGTCACGACGCTGCTGCCGGGCTATCCCGCCGTCATGGCGGCTGCGCGTGAACGTCGGGCGGTCGCCCATATGGACAACCTGCTGGGGCACGCGGCCACATTATGGTCCGCAACCGTCGCGGGGCTGGACCTGCTGATCCTTGACGTGCCTGAACTGTTTGACCGCCCGGGCAATCCCTATATGTGCCCCGACGGGCAGGACTGGCCTGATAACGGCATCCGTTTCGCGGCCCTGTCGCGCATGGCCGCCGATATCGCGCAGGGTCGCATCGACCAGTACCGCCCCGATATCGTACAGGCGCATGACTGGCAGGCGGGGCTTGTGGCAGCCTACCTGCATCATGACGCCATTGCGATGGGAACGCCCCGCACGCCGGTGGTCCAGACCATCCACAACCTTGCATTCCAGGGACGGTTTCCCGCCGCCTGCCTGGCACGGTTCGGCCTGCCGCCTGAAGCGTTCTCGATCGAAGGATGCGAATGCTATGGCGCGATCAGCTTTCTCAAGGCCGGGCTGTACTATTCCGACCGCATCACCACCGTTTCCCCCAGCTATGCGCAGGAAATCCAGACACCCGAGGGCGGCATGGGGCTGGATGGCCTGCTGCGCCATCGCAGCGACAGGCTGGAAGGGATCCTGAACGGGATCAATACCGACATATGGAACCCTGCCAGTGATCCGGCAGTACACTTTCCCTACGTGGTGGGGGACATGACCGGGCGCGCGTTCAACAAGCGCGACCTGCAGTCGGAATTCGGCCTGTGGGCGGACCCCAGTGCCTTCGTGATCGGTATTGTCAGCCGCCTGACCGCGCAGAAGGGCATTGACCTGCTGGCCGATGTCATGGCCCGGCTGCTGGTGGGCAATACCCAGATCATTGTGGTGGGGGAAGGGGACCGGGATATTGAACGTGGCCTTGTCGCCCTGCAACGGCAGTTCCCCGGACGGTTTGCGTGCCGTATCGGGTATAGCGAAGTACTGGGCCACCGCGTGCCCGCGGCTGTGGACGCGCTGCTTGTTCCCTCGCGTTTCGAGCCCTGCGGGCTGACGCAGCTTGGCGCGCTGCGTTACGGGGCCGTGCCGATCGCATCACGCGTGGGAGGGCTTGCGGATACCATTGTGGACGCCAACCCCGCCGCACTGGCGCGTGGCGGGGCGACGGGGTTCCTGTTCGCACCCGTTGATGGCGATACGCTTGTCGCGTGCGTCAACCGCGCACGCACGCTGTATCGCCGCAACCGGCTGGCCTGGCGTCAGTTGCAGCACAATGGCGCGGCGTATGACGTATCATGGAATGACAAGGCCGCGCATTACGTCATGCTGTTTGCCGAAGTGCTGGGGGTCGACCTGTCAGCGCCTGCGGTGTCGAACGTGATCTCCCTGTCCGGTGGGGCGGATATGGGCATGCGCCTGCGTGAAGGGCGCAGGCGCACCATTGCCCGGCGGCCCCCGCGCCTGTCCCGCCCGCTTGCCGCGCCTTAGCCCGCGCGCGGCGATACCTGTTCAACGGCGTCATTACATTTAAAGACAATAATAAAGGCCACGGCATGAGGATCAGGCACGATGCAGCCCACTATTCCCTTCCCGAAGGCGTTGATGACCTGGTGCATGGACGCAGTCCCGACCCGTTTTCCATCCTTGGCCGCCATAATATGGGCAAGGTCGATGTCATCCGTGTCATGTACCACGACGCAGCCCGTGTACGGCTGGTGGTCGAACGCCCGCGCGCGGGCGCGATCGAACGCCCCATGCGGCGCATGGGGGATACCGGACTGCATGTCGGCACGATCCCCGCAGGCGCACGCTATCACCTGAAAATCCAGTGGGCCGATGCGGCGGAGGAAACGGATGATCCCTACGCCTTCGGCCTGCTGGTGCCGGAGGCGGACCTGCGCCTGTTTTCCGAAGGACGGCATCCACACCTCGACCGCGTCATGGGGGCGCAGCCCATGGTGGTGGAGGGGACGGCGGGCGTGCGCTTTGCCGTATGGGCCCCCAATGCGCGGCGGGTTTCGGTTATCGGGGATTTCAATTTCTGGGACGGCAGGCGTCATCCCATGCGCCTGCGCCACGGGGCGGGGGTATGGGAACTGTTCATTCCCGGCCTTGGCCCCGGGGAGCGGTACAAATTCGAGATCATGACGCGCGAAGGCCATATCCTGCCGCAGAAGGCCGATCCCTTCGCCCGCTTTGCCGAACGTCCCCCCGCCACTGCGTCCGTCATTGCCTCTCCCGCGCCCTTTGCGTGGCAGGACCATGAGTGGATGGAACAGCGCGCGGGCAGGCAGCGCGAGGATGCGCCCGTTGCCATATACGAACTGCATGTTCCCTCATGGCGCAGGCCGCAGGGCGATCCCGACCGCATCATGACATGGCGTGAACTGGCGGCGGAACTGATCCCGTATGTAGTGGAGGCGGGCTTTACGCATGTCGAACTCATGCCCGTGATGGAATACCCGTTTGGCGGGTCATGGGGATACCAGCCGCTGGGCCTGTTCGCCCCGTCCGCACGCCACGGGACGCCAGCGGATTTCGCGGCCTTTGTCGATGCCTGCCACGGTGCGGGCCTGGGTGTGATACTGGACTGGGTACCTGCCCATTTCCCCAATGATGTCCATGGTCTGGTCAATTTTGACGGCTGCGCGCTGTATGAACACCAGGACCCGCGCGAAGGGGTGCACCGCGACTGGAACACCCACATCTACAATCTTGGCCGGCATGAGGTGCGCGGTTTCCTGATCGCCAGTGCGCTGATGTGGCTGGAACGCTTCCATATCGACGGCCTGCGGGTCGATGCAGTGGCGTCCATGCTGTACCGTGACTACAGCCGCCGGGATGGGGAGTGGATACCCAACATACATGGCGGCCGTGAAAACCTGGAGGCCGTGGCCTTCCTGCGGCAACTGAACCAGGCCGTGCACGACGCCATGCCCGACACCATTACGGTGGCGGAGGAATCAACCGCGTGGCCCGGTGTCACCCGTCCGGTGGAACAGGGGGGGCTGGGGTTTTCATACAAATGGAACATGGGCTGGATGCATGACAGCCTGCGGTTCTTTGGCCGTGACCCGTTATGGCGGGGCTATCACCTGCCGGAAATCCTGTTCGGGCTGCATTATGCTTTCAGTGAGCGGTTCATCCTGTGCCTTTCACATGACGAGGTCACGCACGGCAAGGGATCGCTGCTGTCACGCATGCCCGGTGACAACTGGCAGCGCCATGCCAGCATGCGGCTGTTCCTGGCCTTCATGTGGGCGCATCCGGGCAAGAAGCTGGTTTTCATGGGCATGGAATTCGCACAGGAAGGCGAGTGGTCGCATGATGGCCAGCCCGAATGGCACACCCTGCCCGATCCGTTCAAATCCGGCATGCTGCGGCTTGTGACCGATCTCAACCATATGTACCGCACGTTGCCCGCATTGCATGCGCAAGACTGCGACCCCGCAGGCTTTGCGTGGGTCATTGGCGATGACACCGTCAATACGGTCCTTGCATGGCTGCGCCTTGCCCCCGGTCATGCGCCGGTTCTTGTCGTGCTCAACATGACGCCGGTGGCGCGTCACGACTACCGCGTGGGCGTGCCGGTTGGGGGGGCGTGGCGTGAATGCCTCAATTCCGATGCCACAGAATATGGCGGTAGTGGGGTGGGCAACGGGGGATATGCCATGGCGACGGACCATGCCGCCCACGGGCACCCGTGTTCGTGCGTCCTGACGCTGCCGCCGCTGGCCGCGCTTTACCTTCATCCGGCAGGAGATGGATCATGATGCGCTTTCCGTCTTCGCTCCTGCCCGGAATGCCCACGCGCCTTGGTGCGCACTGGGACGGCATGGGCGTCAATTTCGCGGTCTTTTCCGCCAATGCGCAGCAGATTGACCTGTGTCTGTTTGACCCGCGCGACCGGCGCGAGATCGCACGGTTCCACCTGCCCGAATACACCGACGAAGTCTGGCATGGCTACCTGCCGGATGCGGAACCGGGGCTGCTGTACGGCTTTCGTGCCTTCGGGCCGTACGACCCGGTCAACGGGCACCGGTTCAATCCCCACAAGCTGCTGATCGACCCGTACGCCCGTCGCCTGACCGGCCCGATTTCATGGTCGGACATGCAGTTTGGCTACCGGCTGCACTCACCCCGCGCCGACCTGTCGTTCGACCGGCGCGACAGCGCGCCCTACATGCCGCGCTGCGTGGTGGAGAACGATGCCTATGAATGGGAAGACGATGTCCTGCCCCGCGTGCCATGGGACCGTACCGTCATCATGGAAGCCCACGTAAAGGGGTTGACCATGCGCCGGGAAATGGATCGCAATCCCCAGCCCGGCACATTCCAGGCACTGGGCGCGCCGGAAATGATCGCCCACCTGCACCGTCTGGGTGTCACCACCATCGAACTGCTGCCCATCCAGTGCTTTGCGCCCGAACGTTACCTGCTGGAACGTGGGCTGACCAATTACTGGGGCTACAACACGCTGGCGTTTTTCGTGCCGCATGCGGGTTATCTGGCCAGCGGGTCGCCGCACGAACTGCGCGCGGCGGTCCGCAGGCTGCACAAGGCGGGGATCGAGGTGGTGATGGACGTAGTCTACAACCACACCTGCGAAGGCAGCGAACTGGGGCCGACCCTGTGTTACCGGGGGCTGGACAATGCCACCTATTACCGTCTTGTGCCGGGGAATGAACGCCACCTGATAAACGATACCGGGTGTGGCAATACGCTCAACCTGTCACACCCGCGCGTGTTGCAGATGGTACTGGATTCCCTGCGCTACTGGGCGAGCGATTTCCATATCGATGGCTTCCGCTTCGACCTTGCTCCCGTGCTGGGGCGTGAACCGTATGGCTTTGACCCCGGATCGGGTTTTTTCGATGCGATCATACAGGATCCCGTCCTATCCAGCCGCAAGCTGATTTCCGAACCGTGGGATCCGGGGCCGGGCGGGTACCAGTTTGGCAATTTTCCACCCGGCTTTGCCGAATGGAATGACCGTTTCCGCGATACGACGCGCCGCTTCTGGCGGGGGGATGCGATGCAGCAGGGCGAAATGGCGGCCCGTATCGCAGGGTCGGGCGACCTGCTGGACAAGCGGGGACGCAGGCCATGGAGTTCGATCAACATCCTGACCACGCATGACGGGTTCACGCTGGAAGACGTGGTCAGCTATGCCGGGCGGCATAACGAGGCCAACAAGGAAAACGGGCAGGACGGCAGCGCTGAAAACTACAGCGCCAACTGGGGCGTGGAAGGGCCAAGCGATGATCCCGCCATACTGGACCTGCGTGGCCGCGTGCAGCGCGCGATGATGGCGACCCTCATGCTGTCCCATGGCACGCCCATGCTGCTGGCGGGTGACGAGTTCAACCAGACGCAGAACGGCAACAACAATGCCTATTGTCAGGACAATAACATAAGCTGGCTGGACTGGAGCCGTGCGGAAACGCCCGCAGGAAAGATGATGACCGGGTTCGTGGCACGGCTGGCGATACTGCGCCGGGCGCATCCCTCGCTCCGGGCCGCGCGTTACATGCATGGGCGGCATCATCCATTGCCCGACCTGCCCGATATAGGCTGGTTCCGCCGCGACGGTTCCCCCATGGGACAGGAACAGTGGGGCGAGGAAGCCTTCCACCTGCTGGGCGTACGCCGCGCCAGCACGGAGGCGGGCAGCGTGGACATTACCTACATGCTGCTCAACCCCGGCGGTGATGACATTCACGCCACCCTGCCGGGACCTGCGGGACGGTGGACGCTGCTGCTGGACACCACCCGACCAGAACAGCCGGAAACGGCGCTGGATGAGGCCGCCGATGATGTTGTCGTCCCCGCGCATGGTCTGGTGCTGCTGTCAGTCACGCCCGGGGCGGAGGACGCGCCATGAACCGGTATTTCCAGTATCCCCGCCATGCCGGGGCCACGGTTGTGGACGGGGGGCATACGCGTTTCCGCCTGTGGGCGCCGTCATGCGATACGGTGGCGCTGGAGGTGGAAGGTCATGCCCCGGCGCCGATGGCACGGCGTAAGGGGGGATGGTACGAATGCGTCTTTCCCTGCGGTCCCGGCGCGCGCTACCGCTACCGTGTCGCTCCCGACCTTGCGGTGCCCGACCCCGCATCATGCTACCAGCCCGATGACGTGCACGGGCCGAGCATGGTGGTCGATCCCGGTGCGTATGACTGGCAGTATCCACGCTGGTCCGGGCGGCCATGGCATGATGTGGTGATATATGAACTGCATGTGGGGTTGATGGGCGGGTACGAAGGTGTCGCGCGCGAACTGCCCCGCATCGCCGCCCTTGGGGTCACAGCCATCGAACTCATGCCCCTGTCGGAAATACCGGGTGGCCGCAACTGGGGATATGACGGCGTGTTTCCCTATGCACCGGAATCCGCCTATGGCTATCCCGATGCTCTCAAGGCGCTGGTCGACGCGGCGCATGGGCTTGGGCTTATGGTGTTCCTTGACGTGGTGTACAACCACTTCGGGCCGGACGGGAATTACCTGACTGGTTATGCCGCACCTTTTTTCCGTGCCGACCTGCCTACGCCATGGGGGGCGGCCATTGATTTCCGGCAGGCCGCCGTACGCACGTTTTTTGAGGATAACGCGCTTTACTGGCTGATGGAATTCCGTTTTGACGGATTGCGGCTGGATGCGGTGCAGGCCATTGCCGAACGGGACTGGCTGCGTGAACTGCCCACACGCATCCGCACCCGTACCGAACCGGGGCGCCATGTCCACCTGATCGTGGAAAACGAGAATAATGACGCGGGCCTGCTGCGCGCGGGCTATCGCGCGCAGTGGAATGATGACGCCCATAACGCCCTGCATGTGATGCTGACGGGCGAGGATGAGGGATATTACGCCAACTTTACCCCCGATCCCACAGCCGCCCTGGCGCGCGTGCTGGCGGAAGGCTTTGCCTTTCAGGGGGAAATCTCGCCCGTTACCGACAGGCCGCGTGGCAGCCCGAGTGGCGACCTGCCGTCCGACCGGTTCATCATCTTCCTGCAGAACCATGACCAGATCGGCAACCGGGCGCTGGGCGAACGGTTGAGCGTGCTCGCCCCGGAACCGGCGTTGCGCGCGGCCTACGGGCTTGTGCTGCTGTGTCCGCAGATTCCCATGCTGTTCATGGGGGAGGAATGGGGATCACGCCAGCCCTTCCTGTTCTTCACCAGCCATACGCCCGGTCTGGGCCGAATCGTGCGTGACGGGCGGCGTAGGGAATTCGCGGCGTTTTCACATTTTACGTCCGAGAAGATGCGTGACACCATTCCGGACCCCAATGCGCCGGAAACCTTTACCGCGTCCCGCCTGCACGATGCGGAACGCACGGCACCGGAGCATGTGGCGTGGACTGCCTTCATCCATCACCTGCTGGCGCTGCGTCATCGCTGGATCATGCCCCGCCTGGCCGGTGCCCATGCCATCGGGGCACGGGTGATCGGGCCAGGGGCGGTGGTGGCGCGGTGGCGCATGGGGGATGGGGCGGTGCTGGGCATCGCGCTCAATCTGGGGGACGTGTCCGTTCCCATGCCCGATGCGCCGCGGGGACAGCGCCTGTATATCCTGCTCGGGCCGGAAACCTGCGGGATTTCAGGCGTTCTGCCTGCCTGTTCCGTCATGGTCTGCCTTGCCGAGGTGCCCGATGAATAACCGCGACCTTGTCGATCGCGCCCGCCATGTCGGGCTGAGCATGCGCTGGCGTGACGCGGCGGGGCAGATCCACCGTGTGTCCAACGAAAGCGTGCGCCGCCTGCTGACGGTGCTGGAGGGGCATGGCGGTCCAGCCACCGCCGGACTGCCGCCCATGGTGGTGACGATGGTGGGGCAGGTCACCCCGCTGGTCCTGCCCGACAATACACAGGCCGCCGATTTCCGCATCGAGATGGAAACCGGGGACGTGATGGAGGGGCCACTGCGCCGTATACGGGGGCGGCCCGCATTGCCGCCTGTTCGGGTGTGCGGGTATCACCGCGTGTCCATCGGTCCGCACGTCACAACCCTTGCGGTGGCCCCGCAGGCCTGCCCGACTGTTGGCACGCGGATGGATGGGGCGGGATCCGGCCGGCCATGGGGGCTGGGAGCGCAGGTCTATAGCCTGCGCACGCCCGGTGACGGTGGCATGGGCCATCTGGGCGCGGTGGCCACGCTGGCGCGCCTTGCGGCGGCACGGGGGGCGGATGCGCTGGCCATAAGCCCGGTCCATGCCATGTTTGCCGCGCGTGTGGGGCAGTACAGCCCGTATTCGCCGTCCACGCGCCTGTTCCTCAATGTGCTGCTGGCGGACCCGCTGGCGGTATTCGATACCGCGACGGTGCAGGCGGCGGGGCTGCGTAACGGCAGGACTTATGTCGATACGGTCAGGACGCTGGAAGATGCGCCGCTGATCGACTGGCCACAGGCTGCCACCCGGCGTTACGAACTGCTGCGGCGACTGTATGATGAACGGATCGTGCCCAATCCGCCTGCCGAACTTGCACAGTTCCGTAAGATACGTGGCATACCATTGGAACAGCACGCCGTGTTTGAGACCCTGCATGCCTATTTCACCACCCGGGGCGCCCGTGGCGGGGACTGGCGGCAGTGGCCACTGGCAATGCGCCGCCCCGACAGCCCGGAGGTGGCGCGTTTTGCCCATGAATTCGCCCATGACGTCAGCTTTCATGTGTTCTTGCAGTGGCTGGCCGCAAAAAGCATGGAACAGGCATGTGGTGCCGCGCGCGCGGCGGGCATGCGTATTGGTCTGGTGGCCGACATGGCGGTGGGCGTTGACCCGACCGGCAGCGAATGCTGGGCGCGGCAGCAGGAATTCCTGGTGGGGGCGTCCATTGGCGCGCCGCCCGATGCGCTAAGCCCGGTAGGGCAGGACTGGGGGCTGACCACCTTTTCCCCCGCCGGGCTGCAGGCGGGGGGCTATGGTGCCTTTATCGACACGGTGCGCGCGGGGCTGGCCCACGGGGGCGGGTTGCGCATTGACCACGTCATGGCGCTGGAGCGGTTATGGGTCATACCGCAGGGTGGTACATCGGCCGAAGGGGCGTACCTGTCCTTTCCCGTGCGTGACCTCATGCGGCTCGTCGCGCTGGAAGCGGCGCGCGCCAATGCCATCGTGATTGGCGAGGATCTGGGCACGGTCACCTCCGCCTTTCGCACCATGGCGCACAAGCACGGGATCATGGGCATGAACGTGCTGTTTTTCGAACGCACGCCACAGGGGGCGTTCAGGCCACCGGGTACGTGGTCGGCCAACGCGACCGCCATGACCACGACGCACGATCTGCCCACCGTGGCGGGCTGGTGGCAGGGGACCGATATCGACTGGCGCGTGAAACTGGGCCAGATGGCCCCGGGTGTTGATGGCGTCACCCTGAATGACGAGCGCGAGAATGACCGCACCGCGCTATGGGCGGCGATGATGGCGCAACGCGACACGCTGCCATCCGACCCGGCCGTACGCAGGAAGCCATCTGTGGAAAAACCCCCCGCCACAGCCGACGGCGCCGTAAAGGTAGTTGATGAAGCCATCGGGTTCGTTGCCCGCGCGTCATGCCCGCTGGCGGTCATTCCGGTGGAGGACCTGCTGGGCCTGAACGAACAGCCCAATCTGCCGGGTACCACTACCGGCCACCCCAACTGGTGCAGGCGGTATCCGGGCATGACCGCGACCCTGCTGTCCGGCGTGGCGGCGCGCCGGCGTTTCGGTCGGCTGCGGGCGGGACGGTCGTCATGAACAGCCGCCACGGCGGGCCGTCGGTACGGGCGACGTACCGCCTTCAGTTCCGGGGCGGGATGACGCTGGATGGCGCAACCGCACTCGTGCCGCAGCTTGCGCGGCTGGGCATAAGCCATCTCTATGCCTCGCCAGTGTTTGCCGCCACGCCCGGTTCCACGCATGGTTATGACACGATCCGCCATGACCGGATCGATCCAGCGCTGGGGGACGAAGCGGCACTGGCACGGCTGGCCGCGCGACTGCATGCCCATGGCATGGGGCTGGTCATGGATATCGTGCCCAACCACATGGCGGCGGATGCGCACAACCCATGGTGGATGGACGTGCTGACATGGGGGCGGGCATCACTGCACGCCAACTGGTTCGATATCGAATGGGACGTGCCCGACCCCGATCTGCGCGGGCGTGTCGTGCTGCCTTTCCTTGACCGTCCGTTTGATGACGCGCTGACGGCGGGCATGCTGGCATTGCGGCATGATGGGGAAAGCGGGCTGTTTTTCATCCATCACCATGACCATCGCTTTCCGCTCTGTCCCACCGGGTATGCTGCCCTTCTGGCGGTGGTCGATGCGCCGGGGGATCTGCTTGCGGCCTTTACCACCGTGGCCATGCGCGCGGGTCCGGGGCGGGAGGCCGATGCGGCGCTGGACAGGCTGCGGCAATGGGTGGCGACTGGCGCGGGAAGGGTGGCCATGGCGCGTATCGCCATGCTTCATGACGGCACCGGGCTGTCGGGCCGCGCGCGCCTTGTGGACGTGCTGGCGGGGCAGGCATGGCAACTGGCAGGGTGGCGCGATGGGGCGCTGCGCCTGAACTGGCGGCGGTTTTTTGATATTACCGGCCTTGTCAGCCTGAGCATCGAACGTGAAGAGGTGTTCGACGCCGTGCACGACTATGTTTTGTCCCTGTACCGGCGCGGACTGGTTGATGGCCTGCGGGTGGATCATATCGATGGATTGGGCGCGCCCGCCATCTACTGCCAGCGCCTGCGCGCCCGGCTGGATGCCCTGACACCCGACCGGCCCCGGGATGTACTGCCCGGCGGAGCGGTCTATGTTGAAAAAATCCTGATTGCGGGGGAAAAGATCCCCGCCGCATGGCCGGTTGACGGCACGACGGGCTATGACTTCATGGATCAGGTATCGGCCGTGCTGCATGACCCGGACGGGGCCACGGTGCTGGACAGGCTATGGGCCGGATGTGGTCCCGATGCCCAGCCCCTTGGCCCGATCGTGCAGGCAGCGCGCACCTATCTGCTTGAGCATGTCTTTTGCGCGGAATTCGGCCATCTGGCTACCCTGCTGCGCCATTGCCTGCCCGATGAGGACGGATCATGGGCGGCACAGGATATGCGGCCCGTGCTGGCATGCCTGCTGCTGCATTTTCGCCCCTACCGCACCTATTTCGGTGATGAGGCGGTGCAGGACCATGCAGCGGACCGCCTGATGCTGGATGCGGCAAAGATGGCGGCGCGCCAGACCATGACCGGGGAGCAGGCCATGGTGGTGGAGGATGTCATGCGCCTGCTGTCGGCCCGTCCCGAACAGGCGCCGCCCCCTGTCATGCGCCGGGCGCAACTGGCCTTTGAACACCTGACCGCACCACTGGCCGCCAAATCGCTGGAGGATACGGCCTTCTACCGTTACGTTCGCCTGCTGTCGCGCAACGAAGTGGGATCGGACCCCGCGATACTGGGGCTGCCGGTCGCGGCTTTCCACGCCTGTTGTAAGTCCCGTCAGGAACAGTTTCCCCATGCAATGCTGGCGACCGCGACCCACGACCACAAGCGCGGGGAGGATGCCCGCGCCCGCCTTGCGGTACTGAGCGCCATGCCTGTCGAATGGGAACGGCAGGTACATGACTGGTTCGCCCATAACGGGGCTGTCGGCCGGGGCGGCCCCGACCGTATTGATGAACTGATGCTGTACCAGACGCTGGTCGGGACGTGGCCGCTGAAGCCGTTTGCGAATGAGGCCGAACGGCTGCATTTCCGCAGGCGCATCCAGCAATGGCAGACCAAGGCCCTGCGTGAAGCCAAGCGCCACACCGGCTGGATCAGTCCCGATACGGCGTATGAGGATGCCTGCACCGGTTTTGTCGACCGCCTGCTTGATCCCGTTGCCAGTGCAGCGTTCCTGCGGCAGATGGCGGGATTTGTGGGCCGCATCGCCCCGGCGGGTGCGGTAAACGGTCTTGCGCAGACGCTGCTGCGCCTGACCGTACCGGGGGTGCCGGACCTGTATCAGGGGTGTGACCTGTGGGATTTCAGCCTTGTCGATCCCGATAACCGTGCCCCGGTCAATTTCGACTACCGTGCCGGACTGCTGGAACATTCCACCAGTTTTGCCGCCGCCGCGGCCGAATGGCGCACGGGACGGGTCAAGCAGGACATGATCCGCCGTATCCTGGCGTTCCGGCAGAATTATCCCGACCTGTTCATATATGGAACCTATGAACCGGTGGAGATCAGGGGGCGGGACCGCGTTCACGCCATTGCCTTCCTGCGGCGGCATGGGGGCATCAGCCTGCTGGTCGTCGCACCCCGCCTGCCATCGGCATTGGGGGTACAGGCCGCGGATCTGTCGGTGGGGCACGATGTTGACCTTGGGCTTGAACTGCCGCGCCTGCATGGGCCGTGGCACAGCCTGCTGGGGGATGTGCCACGGCAGGTGACGCATCCGTTCACGCGCGGGCAGGTGCCGCTGGCCTGTCTTGTGCACCATGCGGTGGGGGAATAACGCAGCGGCCTGCCTGTCCTGTTTCTGGGCGGCGCTTGCGTCTGGGCGGGAATTTTGTATCCTGTTATGTTTCAGGTGCTTGTGCGATGGCACGGGCACGGACAGATACAAAAGGCTGGAACTTGACCGGTTTTGACGACAACCAGAAACACAGGCGTTCTGGCCTGAAACGCAGG
The DNA here is from genome assembly GCF_015155755.1 of Komagataeibacter sp. FXV3. GTDB lineage: Bacteria > Pseudomonadota > Alphaproteobacteria > Acetobacterales > Acetobacteraceae > Komagataeibacter. Next base: position 20,036 of record NZ_VWPI01000022.1, read on the forward strand.
GACCTGTTTGCCGGCTCCCTGGCTTTTGGCACCCTTGGGGCGCGCGGTATGTGGAATTCCGTGCCGGCCGCTGCCGCTGCCCTGCAGCGCACCGCTGTCGGTGGCACCGTGCCCCGGCTGGTGCCCATGCGCGCCCATGCCGACCAGATTACCGATATCAAGGTCTGCCTGCGCCCGTTCCGCCCCGCCGGTCCCCGGCTGGATGTCGAACGCGTGGGGGACAAGGTGGTCATCCATAATTATGGCCATGGTGGCAGCGGGTGGTCCCTGTCATGGGGATCGGCCGATATCGCGGTGGGCAAGGCGGCGTCACTGTCGCCCCGGCGGATTGCGGTGGTGGGCTGCGGCGTGATCGGCCTGACATCGGCACTGAGCGCACAGCGCGCGGGCTTTGATGTCACCATCTATACCCGCGACATGCTGCCCCATACCCGTTCTGTCCGGGCCAATGGCAGCTGGACGCCGGATTCACGCATCGCGCTGACCGCCCCCGCCGGGCCGCAGTTTGCCGAAGTGTGGGAACAGATGGCCCGGTATTCGTGGAAAGCCTATCGCGACTATCTTGGCCTGCCGGGCAACCCGATTGATTTCCGTGACAACTACCAGTTGTCAGATACGCCGTTTGACGAAGCCCCTGAACCCGAGGGCCGCACCGGACCGGGGGATTATGCATCAACCGGGATGCCGCGCGCGACCAGCGAATTCGCGGCATATGGCGACCGGATCAAGGATATCATTCCCGCACCCGAACTGCTGGCCAGTCAGGATAACCCCTTTCCCGTAGCATACGCGCAGCGTGCACCGATGATGATGTTCAATTTCGGCGCGTACGGGCATCTGCTGCTGTCGGAATTCTATCAGGCGGGCGGCAAGGTCGTGATCCGTGAATTCCATACTCCCTCTGACATGAAATCCATTGCGGAACCCGTCATCATCAACTGTCCCGGCTATGCCGCGCGGGATCTGTGGGGGGACAGGACCCTTATTCCCGTGCGCGGGCAGACGGCGTGGCTGCCACCGCAGCCGGATGTCACGTATGGGGTGGAATACAGGGGGGCGGCTGCCCTGTCCAAAAGTGACGGGTTGATGATCCAGGCCGTTGACCTGAATAATGTTGGCGAAATGGAAGGGGTCGGCAACAGCTTCGAGCATGCTGACCGCGCCGAAGCTGAAAAGGCGATTGCGGTGTTTGAAAACCTGTTTGCACGCTTTCCCGCGGGGCGTGGCTGATGCGCGGGCGGGGTTATGCCTGTCGCGCGGGCCTTGGGGCCGGGCTTTTGCTGGCGCTGGTGCATGGGAACGTACCTACGGCCAGTGCGGCGCAGGCGCGGACCGTATCCTATTACACCATGGAACAGGCCCAGCGGGGGGAGAGCGCATACCAGCAGTTCTGTGCCGTCTGCCATGGCGCCAGCCTTGCAGGTGCGTTTGATGTGCCCCCGCTGAAGGGCCGGTTCGTCACCAACTGGTCCGGTAGCACGCTGGATCGGCTGTTTGACTATGTTTCCAAGGCCATGCCGCTGTTTTCCCCAGGGGCGCTGACACCGGCGCAGAATGCTGACCTGATTGCGTTCATTCTGCGTGAAAACGGCGTGCCTGCAGGTAAGAGTGACCTGCCTGCGACGGATGCCGCGTTGAAAACGATGGCGTTTCCCGCCATTTCCGCTGACAGGGTAAAATAATGTAGGCACCTTCCCACGTCTGGGAGGGTGTTATGTACTTTGAGGAAGTATGGCGGCATTTCCGGGCATAAAACATGTGAAAGAGACGGCATGGAGATCTGCGCGTGTTGAAGCATGACACTCGTAATCCCTGACGAGACCATGGCAGCGTCTGGATAAGCCGTACCCTCATTGAATGTTAAGAGGCTGCCTGAAAAGTCCGTCCGGAAAACATCCTGCAATCATAAAGCTTTTTTCAGGCGGATCTGGAAAACGCTACCTTTTTGAAAAAAGACAGCACCCAAAAACTTTTATCGTTTTTTATCAATGCGCTGTTTTCAAGCAGTCTTTAAGACCGGAACCCGGCGCATCTGCTGGGCTTTACGCTCAGTTTGTCGGGTTTCCGGGACTATCCGGCATTGGGGGCGCTTCGCCCGGTTTCGGCTTGGGGGCGGGCTTTTCGGGTGGATATTGGTCAGGTGTCTTGCTCATCTGATTTAAGGCTCCAGTTCTGTTCCTGCGATTATTTTGCCGGGGTGCCGGTCGGCATCGGTGCTAACGGTTCACTGCCGCCGGAAGATGCGGGGTTCCCGGATCAGGCATAGTTGCCTCCTTGCTAATCAAGCCCGGTACGTGACGAGAGTTCCCCGATGTATGCGGTCGTCATGCCATGCTCTGAAATTATTGCTGCAGGCACATTTAAGCCAGACGAAGCTGCGCTGGCGGCGTGGTCGCCATGTCGGCCTTTCACTATTTTCCGCAGAAAACTGTCCGGTTGCTCGTTCGCGACAACCGCCTGTCTGCCGGGTGGGAACGGGCTGGGCAGCCTTGCATGCAATCCTTTATGGATGGGCGCAGGAAAGCCGGCATGGCCCGGTGGCTCTTTACGACATGATGCGCGCAAGTTCCGCGAGAGCATTGATCTGGCGAACCAGAAAGTCACGCGTGCCCTGATCCGTCAGTTCGCGCCGTTCGGTGTCGAATTTGGTTGCGGCCTGCCCGATCATGACTTCCGGCCTGTTCAGCACGCAGGCATCCAGAAACACCAGTATCTGCCGGAGATGATATTGCGCGCGGGCGCCGCCGATCATTCCGGGTGAAACCGTCTGGATGGCGAGCGGCTTTCGCGCCAGCGGCTGTGGTGTCACGCGTGACAGCCAGTCCAGGGCGTTTTTCAGGACGCCGGGCACCGAATAGTTATATTCCGGCGTAACGATGATGACGCCATCGGCCGATCTGATCTGGTCGGCCATTTCAAGAACGGGGCGCGGCATTTCCTGATCCTGCAGGTCCTGATCATAAAGTGGAAACGCCCCCACGGAGCCGAGCAGAGAGATCTGAATCCCCTCTGGCGCTATCCGGGGCAGGGTTTCAGCCAGCATGCGATTCAGGGATGCCTTGCGAAGGCTGCCAAGGAGGACGACGAAATTTAGTTTCTGCGACATGAAAAATGTTTCCTGCAAATCCGGATCAAGATGCATCATCCGTGCTTTCCCGGGTAATCACGCTGCCCGGGGGCGTGTGTCACGACCTGCTGGTCCTGTAGGATGTGATGAGATTACGATAGTCGGGAATATGGTTCGACAGCAGCGTGCCGAGCCCATCGACGTCGTTGCGCCAGTCCCTGTGCAGTTCGCATGCGGCCCCGAACCATGTCATCAACTGCGCCCCGGCGGCCTCCATGCGCGCCCAGGCCGCATCGCGTGTCATGGCATTGAAGGTGCCCGAGGCATCCGTCACGACAAAAACCTCATAACCTTCGGCAAGGGCGGACAGGACTGGAAACGCCACGCAGACTTCGGTTACCACGCCGGCAATGAGCAGCTGTCTCCTGCCGGTTGCCTTGATTGCCGCGACGAAATCCGGGTTGTCCCAGGCATTGATCTGGCCGGGCCGGGCAATGAAGGGGGCATCAGGAAACTGTGCCCTGAGTTCCGGCACGATCGGCCCGTTTGGCCCGTCTTCAAAACTGGTGGTGAGAATGGTCGGTAATCTGAAATACCGTGCCATGTCCGCCAGCGCCAGAACGTTGTTGCGGAACCTGTCCGGGTCGATATCGCGAACGAGCGACAGCAACCCGGTCTGATGATCGACCAGGAGGACGGTCACATTGTCCCGGTCGAGGCGCACGTATGGTCTGTTCATATCGGATCTTCCATTCTTCTTGCACAAAGGGATGTGCCTCGCAGGTTTCAGGGCAGGGCACATCCCGACCCGTCCATTTCAGGCAATAACGCCGAACCGGCCGGCCCGGACATCGTTGATCGCCTGCTGGATTTCTTCCTGGGTGTTCATGACGAACGGCCCATATCCCGCAATCGGTTCATTCAGCGGCTGGCCGGTCAGCACAAGGAAGCTGGAGTCCACGGCGGCCTGTACGCTTACCCGGGTGCCCGCCGTTCCCAGCAGGGCGAACTGCGCGCTGCCCAGTTCCTCCGCGCCATTTACGATCAGTTTTCCTTCGAGCGAGACGACGGCGCAGTTGTGCCCTTCCGGCAGGTCAAGTGTGACCTGGCGTCCCTGATGCAGGACCGCATCCCACACGTTCAGCGGCGAGAAGATCCGGGCCGGTCCATGTGTACCGTCATGGTCTCCGGCGATAACCCGCAGGTGCCCCGCGCCATCAGGCAGGGCCACGGTTGGAATGTCCGCCGCAAGCAGGGTCTGGTACGCGGCCGGCACGCCCTTGTCCCTTGCCGGAAGATTGACCCACAACTGGACCATGCGGAACGCCCCGCCGGACTTCGCATATGCAGGGGAGTGGTATTCCGCATGCTGGATGCCGCGCCCGGCAGTCATCCACTGCACGTCGCCCGGTCCGATCACGCCGCCACCGCCTGAAGAATCACGATGCTCGACCTCGCCATCATAAACGATCGTGACCGTTTCAAAGCCCTTGTGCGGATGTTCGCCCACGCCACGGCGGGATTGTGTCGGCTGGAACTGGTGCGGTCCTGCATAATCCAGCAGCAGGAACGGGCTAAGATGCTTACCGAAATCACTGTATGAAAACAGGGAACGGACGGGAAAGCCGTCTCCAACCCAGTGGCCGCGATCATTTCCGTAGCGACCGAGAATCTGTTTCTGCATGGCTGCATTCCTCCATAACGTGACCCTGAATATGCAATGGTCCGGCCGTCTCATGAAGATTGTCAGATCGAACGATACGTTCTACTGATAGAACAATGCGGGATCTTAATGATTTCTACTATTTCGTGCAGGTTGTGCGTCACGGTGGCTTTTCTGCAGCCGCCAGGGCAACGGGGCTGCAGAAATCCCTGCTGAGCCGACGGATCCAGGGACTGGAGGACCATCTGCATACGCGGCTGATCCAGCGGTCCTCACGCCATTTCAAGGTTACGGAGACCGGAAACAGGTTTTATGAACATTGCATGGCCCTGCTTGAGGAAGCCGACCTTGCTGAACGCTCGGTCGCGGAACTGCAAAGCGAACCCTGTGGTGTGATCCGCCTGAGTTGCCCTGTGGCGCTGCTCAATTTCCAGTTCGGGGCACTGCTGGCCCGGTTCATGCAGCGATACCCGGCGGTTACGTTGCATCTTGAGAGTACCAATCGGCACGTGGACGTGCTTAAGGAAGGATTTGACCTTGCCATTCGTGTGCGGTTTCCACCACTCGAGACCTCGGACCTTGTCATGCGCGTTTTCGATACAAGCACCCAATGTCTTGTCGCGGCCCCGGAACTTGTCAGGACGCCCCTGACATCGCCCGCCGACCTTGGTGCATTTGCCAGCATGGATTTCCATACCGCACCCGGTGCCCATTCCTGGATACTGGAAAGCCGGGACGGGCAGACCGCCACCGTTTTCCATGAGCCGAGGTTCGTCACGGATGATATGGCAGTACTGCGCGAGGCCGCGCTGATCGGCAATGGTATCGTGCAACTCCCCACCACGATGGTGTGGAAGGACATCAGGGCCGGGCGCCTGATTTCCCTCCTGCCCAACTGGCATCCCCAGGCCGGGGTCGTTCACGCGGTCTTTCCATCAAGACGGGGTATTGTTCCGGCTCTCCGGGCACTGCTCGATTTTCTGGCACATGAATGCGCGGTGCAGCGGCAGAGGATCGGCCGGGTAATCCAGTAAGCGCAGGACTCATGGCCTTGAGCCAGACGATGACGCCTGCTGCGATATGGATTGCGGACATGCGGGTACGAACACGATGGTCATATTGTGCGGCAGGGGGAACGCCATTGCAGGAAGATGGCGGAACGCATAGGTCACTCCGGACACCTGTTTGAAAACAGCATCACCAGAAACGTCCATCTTTTGCGGCGGTCTCCGTGCTCTGGATCACAGTGTGGGGAGAAAATGTAATCTTCCCGAACTTATGTTAATATCTGGCGTTGGATACATGTAGCAGGCCGCTACAGCGTTCCCACATACCTCGTGACAGTTCCAGTACCCACCATGCAGATGCAGGGAGATGGACATGACGAAGTCAGATTACACCGTGAATAATCAGGAACTTGAGACGCGGGCGATCAGCCTGTGGAACAAGCAGCATCCCGACCGCCCATGGCGGCGGTTAAGTAACCTGCACCGCTATCGCCGGGCCACGCATGCGCTGCAGGGCATCCCGGCCTTTCCTGAAGAACAGGCGCAGTTCCGGTTTCTTGCATCGCATGGCATGGGTCTTTCACAGGACAGGGACTGCATGTAACCCCATGGCGGGCAGGGGGCATGTCTATATGCACCTGTCCGGCCATAGTGGATCGTAACGATATGGGGTGGGGGCAGTCATGCACCCACCCGTTTTCATATGCTCAGTGCAGGGCTGATGGACTGCGCAGGGTCTGGTGATTGCTGGACATGCCGGGGTGGTCCGGGCTTTTGTTGCCCGCAGGCTGTTTTGTCAAGGGTTGATCGGGGGGCTGTTGCTGCCGGGCCGGGTCAACCTGTTCCGGCAATGGTTCCGTCTTGCGGGAATAAGGCTGTGCCCGTTCGATCGAGGATGGCGAATTGCCACCTGGCTGGCTTACGTTCCTGTCCTGTGGGTGCTGCTGCGCCATGGCGGTCGGGGTGATGGCCAGAGGCAGGCACAGCACGAGTATTGCAGGAAAATATCGCATCGCGTCATGTCCCTGAAGATATCTGGAGGGAAGGGCGAAAAAACCGCCATTCTCATCTGCTTTCCTGTCCATAGCGTGCAGGCATATGAACAGTTTCAGACCGCAGGGTGTTTTATTTTCATTTTTACTGACAACGTATTTGCGTCATTCCGTTCTGTGCAGAAATAATCTGAAACTTCAATAAAGGTAGAATGTTATAACCCGGATTGCCAGGGGGCAGCTGCGATGCCGGGCCGATCAGGTAAACGCCAGAGCGTACATGAAATGCACATGACAGAAGTGTGCATGTTTGTGCGGTCATGACGCATGCAATGAACAGGAGTGCGCACATGCCGAAGAGAAACTCTGTCCAGGCGGACTTTTTTAATTCGGATTTCTGTCAGCATAAGAATTTCTGGCAGAAACGTAAGGTCTCCGTCCTGACTGACATGCTGTTTGATATTCATAACACGAAATTCGCCGTGCAGGTCAGGCGTATTGCGACACGCCACCCGATACGCAAGGTGCTTGTTACATCCGTACAGGTTCCCAGACGTAACAGGAAACTTGACAAGGTATTCAACCGGTTCCGGAATACACGACATACCGTTGACTTTGCCCCGGTCCGCATGGTGCATGGCCGGGGCAAGTTCGGTAATATCAATACTGCCCTGTCAAAGATAAACCTGCCTGATTATGACTGGATCGTGGTAACGGATGATGATGTGAACCTGCCCCACCGGTTTCTGGACATGTTCATTCCATTGTGTGAAATCATGAACCTGAAGATATCACAGCCCGCGCACCGGTATCATTCCTATACATCCTTTACTTTCAATTACAGGAAATGGAACAGTATTGGCCGCGTAACACGGTATGTGGAAGATGGCCCCGTTACGGCATTCCACCGGGACGCCATGGCTTACCTGTTTCCTTTTCCCGAATTGCGCTGGGCATGGGCGACTGATATCGCATTCTGTGATGAGGCCCACCGCAACCGTCATAATGTCGGTATTGTCGATTATACGGCCATTGAACATCTCAAGCCCGCCGGGCAGGATTATCCCGTAACGGAAGCCATGGCCGAGGCCCGCACCTTCCTGGCGCGCCGGTCATTGCAGCCTGACCGGCTTGACCTGTTCCGTGATACGGAAATACTCCGTCATATCGGTAACGGATGCCTGACATATGACGTCATGGTGTAAGGGGGCATACCCCCTGCATTGCCAGTCAATACTGGTCGTTTTGATGAATTCCCTTTATGGCAATCCGCACGGGATGACCAGGCGGCAATGGCATCCATAGTTTTTGCGAAGGATTGACCATGCCCCCATCGTATGATGATGCACTGTCCCCTGCCGAACGGGCGCAACTGGGCGTTCATATCTGGCATAATGCCTTTTGCGCCGCCCTGCTGGATATGGACACGGCGCAGCGCCGGACCCTGCTGGCACGGCTGGAACAGCTGGGGCAGACAATAGAGCAGGGCAAGGATACACCCAGCCGCGTCAATACCCCCGCCGCGCGCGATCATGCCCTGAATCTGGTCCGGCAGGCGATAGGGGAGACGGAAAACCGTGTCCCCCCATTGCGTGTGCCCGTGTGGTGTCGGGATGTCCCTGATTGTGACTGATCGTGCATAAGCGTCTTTTCCTTGTTGCTGATTGTCTGCGGGCCGCAACTGGCCCAGTTTGACATTGTAATCATGATGGAAAAGAGGATTTGACGTGATCGACCGTGACCTGCAGGGGATGATGCTGCATCGCATGGCCGCCAATGGCGGGGCGGCCAGTCTGGCGCCCGAGCACGATGCGGATGCCGAACGCTGGGCCCGAAACCTGCTTGATCTGGAATTGCAGGGGCTGAGCAAGGGGGGTGTCAGCATTACCCCTGACGGATTGCGGATTACGGGGGATAGCACTCTTACCAATGCAGGGCGTGCATATCTGGACCGTCCGGATGACATGCATGTGGTGCTGGATGGTCCTGATACCGTAAAGGCCCTGCATCAACGTATTGCTGGCGATCCCGACCTGTCGGACACGGAACGCCACGACCTTGCCCGCTCACTTGATGACATGCACCCGCTGACGCTGAAAGCCTTCGGTCAGGAACTGCTGGAACGCGCGGTATCACACGGGTCGGATACGGTATCCCTATTGAAAAAACACACGGCCCCCAGGGATAAGCCGTAAGTCCGGTCGCCGTGCATGCTGGCCCGCATATGATATTATTTATTCCAAAAACAAATATAAGAAAAAATGTATATAAAATTAAAAATAAGTCTTATTTCAATAAAAATTAATTATGGCAAATAAAAATCCGTTGCCGCAAGTAAATTGCAAAAAGGTAGACGGTTTCTTGCATATCAGCTCGGCTTCCCTGTCTCTGCGCTTTTACAGCCATCTCTGCAATAACGCAGGGTGATTGCCTGAAATGGGAAATTATCGTGCCATTTTTACATGGCAGATATTCATGATCAGGCAGCCGGGATGGAAGGGGAACAATGCGGCACTTAACCTATACTTGCCAACGGGGCGGCAAAGGCCATTCCCTGCCGGGGTTCTGGCGGGTTGCCGTTCTGGGGTTTGTCGCAATGTGCCTGCTGGCCATGCCGGGACAGGGCCATGCCGCCGATACGGATGCGGCGCAGGGCATGAGCCGTGAGCAGGCGCAGCAGGTACTGGCCGTCATGAACGACCCCGCAAAACGGGCCGAGTTCACCAACACCCTGTCGGCTATCGCATCCCGGCTTCCTTCCGCCCCCGCCGCGCCTGCCGCTGCCCCCAGACCCGCCGCCACGGATGCCCTGTCGGTCGAACCCGATACGCTGGGCAGTGACCTGGTGCAGGACATGGGAAGCCTGCGTGGCCGCCTGATCGTGCAGGCCCAGCATTTTGTCGCCCTGTTTGGCGACCTGGTGTTTGTGGCGCACTGGACCCATACCATTTTTGCCGATCCGCAATCGCGGATGATCCTGTTTGACGCCATGGGGCGGGCGACCCTGATCCTGCTGCTGGCGCTGGCGGCGGAACATGGTTTTTCCCTGTTGCTGCGCAAGCCGCTGCTCAAGGTCACCGAACGGGCGGTCGCGACCGAACGCCGCCTGAACCTGCCTGACGCCACGGCCACCGCGGCACCCCCCCCGGCCGGGGCGACAGCGCAGGACAAGGATGACGCGCAGGCCCGGCAGGGCGACATACAGGCCCAGCACGCGACACTGCGCCTGCTGACCCGTGTGCCGTATTCACTCATGCACCTGCTGATCAAGCTGCTGCCGGTGGGGCTGTTTTTCGCACTTGGCACCTGTTTTGCCTATCTGCTGACCACCACGCATCAGGCCATGCTGGTCACGCTTACGCTTACGAATGCCTATGTGGTCGCCCGCGTGGTCTATCTGTTGATGGAAACGCTGTTCGTGCCGCATTCGCCCGCCATCCGGCTATGCAGCGCCAGTGACCAGACGGCCTTCATGGTTACGCACTGGCTCAACTTCCTTGTTGCCGCACCGTCGGTTGTGGTCTGCCTGTCCACGCTGGGTGGCGTGTTTGACATGCCCGCACGCGGGACAGAGGCGATCATCCGTTCCGTCGTGCTGATCGAGCACGTGCTGGTCGCCATTTTCACATGGCGCGTGCGCATGCATGTCGCGCTGGCCCTGCAGCCACCCGCACGCCTGCGCACGCAGCCATTCTGGATGTTTCTGGGGCGACTGGTCTACCTGTGGTGGGTGCCGGCCATGTTCTTCAACTTCGCGTTGTGGCTGATCTGGGCAACCCATATCCAGGGCGGTTATGCATGGATCATCCGTACCGTCATCCTGACGACGGCTGTCGTGATCCTGTCGCGGGTGCTGTCGGTCCTGATCTTCAACCTGCAGAACCGGCTGTTCCATGTCTCCCCCGCGATGGAAGCGCGTTATCCCGGCCTGCAGGCACGGGTGAACTATTATTACCCGGTCTCGCGCAAAATCCTGTCCTTCCTCATGTTCTTTGCCTCCGCCATGCTGTTCCTGCAGGCGCTTGGGCTGCCCGCCATCCACTTCCTGTTCCATGGCAGGCTGGGGCCGAAGATCATTGGCGCGATGCTGTCCGTTCTGGTTGCCTATACGGTCGCCATTTTCATATGGGAAGCTGCCAACGCCGCCCTGCAGGGGCAGATTACCCGCTTCGAGAATTCATCCCAGACCGGGCGGGCCAGCCGGCTGCGCACTGTCCTGCCCATTATCAAGACCGTGCTGCTGGCGCTGATCATCATTATCGTGGCGGTTACCACACTGTCGCAGATCGGGATCAATGTGGCCCCCCTGCTGACCGGTGCGGGGATCATGGGTGCGGCCATCGCCTTTGGCGCGCAGAGTCTGGTCAAGGATTTCATCACCGGCTTCTTCATGCTGGTGGAAAACGCCATTCAGGTGGGCGACTGGGTGACCGCCGGTGGCGTATCCGGCACCGTCGAACACCTGTCGATCCGGACCCTGCGGCTGCGTTCGGTCAATGGCGACCTGCATATCATCCCGTTTTCGGAAGTGTCGTCCATCGCCAATACATCGCGTGACTATAACCTTGTCGTGGTTGATTTCATGATCGACCTCAGCCAGGACACGAAACAGCTTTGCGCCATCCTGCACGAGGAACTGGAACTGATGCGCAAGACGCCCCGTTACGGGCACCTCATCATGTCCGAATTCGCGTTCCTTGGTATTGAACAGGCAGATGGCAATGGCGCGCGTTTCCTTGGCTCGGTCCGCACCACGCCTGGGTCAAAATGGACGGTCTATCGCGAATATTACGCCCGTCTGGCCGTGCGCATGAATAATGAAGGCATCAAGTTCCCGGTTCCCAGCTTCCTTAACCTGCTGGACAATGGCCCGGGGGCGGATGGCCTGAAGGTAACGGCAGCCGTTCCCCCCACGACAGGGACGCACGCGCCACAGGCCTGATCCCCTATAAGAAAGTTTTTGGTGAAGCTTTTTTTAAAGCGTGGAAAGAACGCCGCCTTTTTGGGAAAGGGCGGCACCCCAAGACCTTTGTAATTTTTATCAATGAGTTATTACGCCGGGAAAACCGTATCGTACAGCAGCTTGAAATTCAGCACCAGAATGATGGCCGCTACCAGCCACGACAACAGGGCGAACGGGCGGGAAATAACGAATTCCCCCATTTTCTGCCGGTCGGATACAAACATCACCAGCGGGATCACGGCAAAGGGTAATTGCAGTGACAGGATCACCTGACTGGCCAGCAGCAGTTGTCCCACGCCCCTGTCACCATACAGGGCCGTAACAATCACAACCGGGACAATGGCCAGCCCACGTGTCAGCAGCCGTCGCGCCCAATGGGGAATGCGCAGCCGCAGGAACCCCTCCATGATGATCTGTCCAGCCAGCGTGCCGGTAATGGTTGAATTGGTGCCCGCCGCCAGCAGGGCAACCGCAAACAGGGTGGAGGCAATGCCAAGCCCCAGTATGGGGGACAGCAGGCGGTACGCATCCTCCAGTTCCGCGACATCCTGGTGACCGGTGGTATGGAAGGCGGCTGCCGCGACAATCAAGATAGCGGCATTGATGAACAGCGCCAGCATCAACGCAAGGGTGCTGTCCCATGTGGCCCAGCGTATGGCATCCCGCCGTCCCGGCACGGTGCGGGGAAAAGCGCGTGTCTGCACGATGGAAGAATGCAGGTACAGGTTATGTGGCATGACCGTCGCCCCGATAATGCCAATGGCGATATACAGCATCTGGCTGTTGGCCACGATCCGGGGGGAGGGCACAAACCCCTTCAGTAAGGCCATGATGGGGGGCTGTGCCGCCACGACCTGCACGGCAAAGCATAGGGCAATGATGCTGAGCAGCCCGATAATGAAGGCTTCAAGGTAACGGAAACCCCGGTTCATCAGGAACAGCACAAGAAAGGCGTCCAGCACGGAAATCAGGGCGCCCACCAGCAGGGGCATGCCGAACAGCAGTTGCAGCGCGACTGCCGTACCGATGACTTCCGCCAGATCGCAGGCGATGATGGCCAGTTCACAGGCCAGCCACAGGATAATGTTCACAACCGGTGGAAAATGATCGCGACAGGCCTGTGCCAGGTCACGCCCGGTGGCGATGCCCAGCCGTGCCGACAGCGATTGCAATATGATCGCCATGAAGTTCGACAGCCCGATGACAGACAGCAGCGTATAACCGAACTGCGCACCACCCTGCAGGTCGGTTGCCCAGTTGCCGGGGTCCATGTACCCGACCGAAACCATATAGCCCGGCCCCACGAACGCCATGAACCGGCGCAGCCATGATGCCCCCGCATCCGGTACCCGCACGCTGGCGAAGGCTTCGGGCAAGCTGTTGGTTTCAGGCTCCCCCGGTCGGGCGAAACGCCATGCTGCGGTGGGGGCAGGGGGCGAGGCAGGCGGTCTTGCTGGCGTCATGGGCATACTCAATCGTATCCCCCATAAATATGCAATATGCTATATTGCATGGCATAAGGAAATCTTATCAGCATATGCCATGACATGCAGGCATAATGTATGAAGTATAAAATCATGGAAAAGTTCTGGTGAGGCATCCATAAATAAATATTCATGAAAATCCGTGATTTTGAAAAATGTTTAAAAAATAAAATATTTCCAGAAGAATAATAAAAGCTTTAGGTGCCGCCTTTTTTTAAAGGCGGCATCCCGTGGCGCTTGTTGAAAAAAACTTCACCAAAAACTTTCTTATGATTGCAGGATATTACTGATCCGGTTTTTTGAACGGCCTCCAGAATGAAGGTAGCAGCATAGTGATGGTCATGAATGCCGTGCCGGTTCCGTCAGGGCCACCCTGCCTGCCGCCGCCAGCACGACATCCTCCTGTGGGGCGTGAATACGTGCACAGAGCACGTTGCGAAAATGGCGCTCCAGCGGGTTATCCTCACTCAATGCCGGGTTGCCGATCGCGGCAACGCCCAGTTCCACGGCTTTGATGGCGTTTTCCGTCATGACGTATTTGGTCAGATTGGCTTCAGTACCGGGATAAGTCCCCTTTTCAGCCCGGTCGAGGGCAACGTCCATTATGCTCCGGTTGGTCATCAGCAACGCGTCAATCTGTCCCAGCAGCGTATGGAACCGGGGCAGGGTGGCAAGTGGCCTGCCCAGCGCCGTCGGCACGCGCGCATGCAGGAATGAAATCAGCCAGTCACGCGCCGTGCGGGCCACGCCATCATACAGCGCTGCAATGGCTAGCGCGTGGCCGGTAATTTCTGCCCCGTTATTGCTTTGCCACTGTTCGGGCAGGCGCAGGTCAACCAGTGCCGTTTCGGGCAGTTCCACATTTTCAAATATGAAGGTATGGCTGCCCGTTGCGCGCATGCCCATCTGGTGCCAGCTGCGTTCAATGCGAACGCCCGGCGCATGCAGGTCAACCAGAACCTGCCCCACCCGTGGCTGGGCCTCATCCGTTGCGACCCATACCGTGCCCCAGCGCAGGGCAGTTGACCCGGTGGAATAGATTTTCCGTCCGTTCAGCACCATCCCGCCAGCGCCAGACGTAATGCGTGTTGCGGGCAGGCCGCCACGTGACGGGCTGCCCAGTTCAGGCTCAACCCGCAGCGCGTTGATCAGCGCACCATCATGCAGGGCGGTTTCGGTTACCTGCCGTCGCGCGGCTTCGGGCCAGCGGTCGGACTGCGCAATCAGCATATGCTGCAGGAAATGCATGGCCATGATCAGTGCGGTGGTGGGATCGCCGGTGGCAAGGGTGCCGACCACATCAATCACCTGCCGCAGGCCGCCCCCCTGTCCCCCATCCGCGCGCGCAATGGTCAGGCCCAGCAGGCCTGCCGCACGGCATTCGTCAAGGTTTTCGGTGGCAATTTCACCAGACCGGTCATGGGCGGCCGCACGGGTGGCGAAACGTGTCGCCAGTTCGTCCAGTGTCTGTTGGGCTTCCGGAACGGTTGGGGTAGGGGGGGAACCCATGGTTCAGATATCCTTGCTGCGGTTATCCATGACGAATCAGGCCTTATGGACTTCATCATGATGGATCGATGCACGCAACCCATGCCGTATCCGGGCACGCAGGTATCAGGCAGCAGCCCATATAAAACGATAAATAATGTACATTTACGGAAATATCATGCTGTCCGGTTGAAATGATCGGCCATCCTGTTACCGTCCTGTCATGGATGGGGGAAGGCATGTGTCCGCGCGGTCGCGTCCGCAGGGGCATGATGGTCGTCATGGCTGTCCCTATCCCGGTTGCGCAGCGCAGGCGTGTCGGTTTTTTTTACAACCAGCAGGGTTTCAGATGAAGCAACGTGAACTTGGGCGTACCGGTATCAAGGTCAGCGAGATCTGCCTTGGTACAATGACATTCGGCCAGCAGAATACGGAAGCAGAGGGGCATGCCCAGCTTGATATGGCCGTGGCGAATGGCATCAATTTCATTGATACGGCCGAGCTGTATTCCATCCCCCCACGCGCCGAAACCCATGGTGCGACGGAGCGGATCATCGGCAGCTGGCTTAAGGCCCGCGGCGGGCGTGAGCGTCTGGTTATCGCCAGCAAGGTGGTGGGGCGTGGCACTTCGCCATGGTTCCGCCCCGGGGGCGAGGAAACGCGCCTGACCCCGAAACAGATCCGTTACGCGCTGGATGGATCGCTGCGCCGACTGGGCACGGATTACATCGACCTGTACCAACTGCACTGGCCGGACCGGAAGGTGGGCCTGTTCGGGGCCGGGGGCAATACGTTCACCACTGTGCCCGATGCCGATGAGGTGCCGATTGCCGAAACGCTGGACGTGCTGGGTGAACTGGTGAAGGAAGGCAAGATCCGCCATGTCGGCCTGTCGAACGAGACCGCATGGGGCCTGTCGCAATACCTGTCGGCAACCCGCAATGGTGCGCCGCGCGTTGTGTCGATCCAGAATGCCTATAACCTGATCAACCGCACGTTCGAAATCGGGCTGGCGGAAATGGCGCTGCGCGAAGGGGTGGGGCTGCTGGCCTATTCACCGCTGGCGCAGGGATACCTGACTGGCAAATACCTTGATGGCGCGCGGCCCGCCGGTGCGCGCACGACCCTGTTCAACCGTGGGCAGCGATATGAAAAACCCGGTGTGGATGATGCCGTTCGTGCCTATATCCAGCTTGCACATGAATACGGGATCGATCCGGCGCAACTGGCCATCGCCTTTGTCACGTCGCGTCCGTTCGTGACATCCAACATCATTGGCGCCACCAGCACGGCCCAGCTTGAGACCATTCTGGGGGCGGAAAACGTCACCATTACCCCCGAACTGCTGCAGCGGATCAACGCCATCCACCAGGTCCATTCCAACCCCGCGCCCTGACCCGGCGGGCCATGGCGTGCGGTGTGGGGCCGTGTCGCCATGGTTGTTCCCCATGCCGGGACGGGCGGCCTGCATTTTTATCAACGATCCGTAATGTAATATAAGTAAAAAACGATTTCACCTGATTAAACATATCTGTGCGGATTTATAAAGTTACATGCTATATTGCATGGCCGTCATTTTATGGGTGTCCCGGTGATTTTGTTTTTTTCTGGCCTGATCGCGCTTGTCCTTCTGGTTGCACTTAATATCTTCATTTCACTGTCTGAAATATCCTTTGCCGCGGCACGCGACGCACGCCTGCGTTCGCGTGCGGAAGCGGGCGATGAACGGGCCACCGCGTTCCTTAAGCTGCGGCGCAACAGCGGGCAGGTCATGACCGTCCTGCAGATATGCCTCAATGGCGTGGGTGTTCTGGGCGGCATGATCAGTTCGGAAATGATCGCGCCCTCCGTCACCCATGGGCTGATGGGGTGGGGCCTGCCGTCCCCGACCGCGGAAACGCTGGCCTCGGTCTTCGGGTTCGTGCTGGTGACGGGACTGTTCGTGCTGTTTGCCGACCTGCTGCCCAAACGTGTCGCCATGAACGCGCCAGACAAGATCGCACTGGCTGTCGGCTGGTTTCCCGCTACCGCGCTGAAGCTGCTCTATCCCATCGTCTGGGTGTTTTCCAAGATGTCGGACGCCATCCTGCGCGCCCTGAAGATCCCGGCGGCATCGGCGGTCGAACCGGTCACGCCAGAGGACCTGCGCGCGATCCTGGCCGCGGGCACGGCATCGGGCGTGCTTTTGGAACAGGAACACCAGATGATCCAGAACGTGCTGGGCCTGCAGGACCGTTCGATCACGTCCGCCATGACCCCGCGTGATGAAATCGTGTTCCTCGACCTGCAGGAAACGATCGAGGAACAGAAAACCAAGGTCCGCGCCAAGCCCTATTCGCGCTATCCCCTGTGCAATGGCGGGCTGGACAATGTCATCGGTTCCATCCGCGCGGAAGACGTGCTGGCGGCCGTGGTGGATCGTGACCCGACCCAGCCGCCCGCCAAGGGGCCGCAGGGTGCGCTGTCCAGCGGCAACGCGATCTTTCAGGTGCGGCGCGATGTCCTGTCCGTGCCCGAGACGATCAACCTGTGGGATACGCTGTCGCAGTTCGACACCCATGGCGCGGGCTTTGCGCTGGTCGTGAACGAATACGGGCTGGTGGTGGGGCTGATTACCTTCAAGGACATCATGGGCGCCCTGATGGGTGGGCTTGCCAACCCGTTCGAGGAACAGCTGATCGTGCGCCGTGACGCCAATTCATGGCTGATCGACGGCGCAGCCTCCATCGGTGACGTGCGCCGCGAACTGGAGGCCGCCGATCTGGATGAAGCCGGGCCATTCGACACCATTGGCGGCTTTGTCATGCACCGCCTGCGCCGCATGGCACGCAAGGCCGACCGGGTCGATACGCTGGGTTTCCGTTTCGAGGTGGTTGATGTGGAAGGTTTCCGCATCAACCAGCTGCTGGTCACCCGGCTGACCGGGCCGTAACCCACAGGGATTACGGCCTGCCCATGCCGCCCCCGCCGCCCATATAGGGACCACCATATCCGCGCCCGGGCCCGCCATACCCGTTTCCGTAACCGCCACGGTTATAGCCGTCATACCCACCACGGTGGTGGTGATGGTGATAGCGGCCATCATGGCACCCCGCGACGGACAGGCCGATGGCCAGGGCGATGAATAACCTGATGGGACGTGTCATGGGAAAACCTCCATTACCTGCCATGACAACGTCATGGCGGTGCGAAGGTTTGGGTCATGTGGCCCGAATACATGCTAGCGGCGGCGTTTGCGTACAATCAGCCCATGCATGGCACGGGCTTTTTTCAATATGGGCTGGAAAGTCGCGCGATCCGTCTGCGCCAGGTCGGTCAGCAGGGACGTGGCTTCATGCACCGTATGCAGTGCCACGTCATAATCCTTGTAGGTAATCAGGTACTGCGCCAGATCGAGCAGGCACTGCGCCAGTTGCGGGCGGAATTCCTGCGGGTAACTGGCGGCAAGGATACGGTACAGCGACAGGGCTTCCTTCAGCGCCACCAGCGCCTGATCCAGCTGTTCCAGCCCGTTATGGCATAAAAAGACCCTGTACAGGCTGTCCGCGTAACCGGCGCGGTGATGGTCGGGATCACTGGCATACAGCCCGGCGTAAAGGGTCACCGCTTCCTGTGCGGATTCCAGTGCGTCCGCCCATGCGGGGCCGCCGCCCTGCCACTGGCACATGCATAACCGGACAAGGAAACTGGCCAGATCGGGCAGGAACTGTTCGGGGCATGTTTCGGCCAGCGTGCGGTACAGTGCCACGGCGTCAAGGGTATCGGCCAAGGATTCATCCCTGCCTGTCGCCGCCTGCCGCAGGCGGGGCAGGGCGCGCAGGCATTCAGCAAGCGGGGCTGATAAATTGGCCGGTTCCTGTCCGGCCAGTCTGGAATACAGGTCGATCGCTTCTGTGACGGCCTGCAACGCGGCGGCATGCTGCCCCAGCGTGTCATACAGGCTGGACGCACGGGCCAGGTTTGCCGCCAGCGCCGGTTCAAGCGCCTCCAGTCCGGGCAGTGATATGGGCGAATCCTGTTCAATAAGCGTGCGGAACCGGGATATGGCCTGCGTTGTGGATGCCAGCGAACTTTCGGTCTGGCCCAGATGCTTCTGGCACATGCCCAGCACGCTGTATTTTTTGGCCAGTTCCCATTCAAAACCCGCTTCGCCCTTGTCAATCAACTGTTCGTAAATGGCGATTATGGCTTCGGCAACCCGCCGCATGTCGTCATACTGGCCCAGGGTTTTGTAGATATAGGCCAGCATGTCCATGCTGTGCGCCAGGGCGACATGGCGCTGGCTGTCGTTAATGATCTGTTTGTCTATGCGGCCGTGATGGACGGATATGGCGCGCTGGATGGCCTGCAATGCCTGCCCGGGCTGTCCGTTGTCCAGCAGCCGCTGTGACAGTTTTTCCAGGTTGCCGATCAGAACCGGCGTGAAAATGGCGGGGTGCTGGTGGACAAGTGCGGTAAGGTCCTCGGCAGTTTCATGCCACAGGGCAAAAAACGCATCCTTTGCCGCGCTGTCCTCGCATGGCATGTCTTCCAGTTCGGAAAGGATCCGCTTCAGTTCGTCGGCAAATGTCTCGGGACGCAGGGCGGCGAGTTCCATCATCATGCGCAGGCCTTCGTGCCATGGCGCGTGCATCTGTTCGAACTGCCCCATTTCCAGCGTTATCACTGCCTGCCACAACAGGAAGGTGGCCAGATTCATGCGTATCTGCAGGTTGTTCGGGTTCCGGGCCGAGATGTCGCGGTGCAGGGCCATCACGTCATGCAACAGGACAAGGCATTCCTCCGCCCGGTCATCCATCAGCAGGCTCGCGGCATCCCTGAATGCATCCAGCAGAGCTTCCTGAAATTTATCAGGATTCTTCCGGGTCAGGTCCATGTACAGCCTGACGGCGGCGATACTGCTGACAATGGCCTCGTCGTGCCGGTCCCACCTTTCCTGACGCTGTGACAGTTCGCTCAGGATATGGGCCTGCCGGGGCATGAAGCGCTCCGGGTCCGTCCGGGCCAGTGTGTCATACAGGCTGACGACTTCCTGCATGACCCGTATGTTTTCTGCCCCTATCGCCGGATCGATGGGGGATGTGTCCGCGCTGAACCGTTCAAGCACCCGCGCCAGCGGCGCGCTGAAGGCCTCCGGTGCTTTTTTCGCCAGTATCCGGTACAGCCGGATGGCTTCACGTAGGGTATTGTTACCGTCGTTCACCCGCCTCAGCCCGTCGTGGCACAGGGCAAGGGTATCAAGGTATGCCGCCAGCTCGGGCATGCCCGCCCCCTGCCACCGCTCGGTAAACGCGGACTGGAGCGAGACCGCTTCCTCCAGGGATTTCAGCGCGGTTTCGTGCCGGGCCAGCGCCATCTGGCGGTTGGCAAGCTGGTGCAGGCTGTCCGCCAGTGCGGGCTGGAACGTATCGGGGTAATCATGCGCCAGTCCCGTGTACAGGATCACCGCCTCCAGCGCGGTTTCGCGTGCTTCCTCATACGCGTGCAGGCCGGCCTGGCATGATGACAGCAGCAGCAGGCTTGCAGCCAGGTCTGGCCTGAACGTCACCGGATTGGTGTCAGCCAGCTGGGTCTGGATGGCCATGGCGCGGCGTAGCGTCTGTCGCGCCGCCACGAACTGATCGAGGCCATGCTGGGCGCGTGCCACCTGATACAGGCTGCGGGCACGGTAAGGGCGGAAAGTGGCCCGATCCCCTTCCGCCAGTGCGGTATAGGTCGCCACGGCCTGCTGTGCCATGGGCTGGGCCGCAGCCGGGGCATCCAGCCCGTTGTCGTACCGTGCGATGTCATACAGGCTGGCGGCGGCAGCCGGGCGGCAGGCACGATCCCGCGCGGCAAGGCCGGTCTGGACCGCCACGGCCTCGCGCGCTGCATGTCGTGCCTGTTCCAGCTGCCACAGATCGGCATGGCGGTGGAACAGGGCGGTCAGCGCCCGGCCCAGCGGGGCGGTGGGGCCCGATGCTGTGTCCGCGCGCAGGGTGGCTGTCAGCCTTTCAACCACATCCAGTGCAATGACCTGTATTTGTGATCCCTGCCGGGGCAGGTACCGGGCCAGTGCCTGCAATGCATCACGATCCGCGCCGCACAGGCCGATCAGATGCTCGAGCAATGCAAGGGGCTGGTTATCCCCGATTTCCCATGCGGCCTGGCAGGCGCGGACCGTTCCGGCAATCAGCGGCAGGCGCAGGGATGGGGTGGCAGGCAGCCGGTCCAGTATGTCCGTCCCCTGCGACATGGCCAGATGCATGCCAAGCGCACCGGCCACCATGCCCGGCAGGGACACGGCCGTGCCGCCGTCGCAACCCGGCTGGGCCATGCGCACGGCATGCAGGCAGGCCTCCATCGGGGCGGACGCATCCTGCTGGCTGGCCGGGGCTTCGGCCCTGGCAACCTGTTGCTGTGTGGCCGGGGTCATGCCACCACATAATGCGCTGATACCGGTCAGGTGCCAGGCCTGCGGCCGCAGGTCTGCCGGTATGCCGCCATCCGCCTGCCACAGGGCTTCGATGCGGCGAATTTCTTCTTTCACCATCCGCGACAGGAGGGACGGGACGCCCAGCGTACGGGCAGCAAGCAGCCCCTCACGCGCCGCGACAAACCCCATCGCGATCAGGAACAGCGTCGAACCCTCCCGTGCCAGTTCATCCAGCTTGTGGCGCAGCATCATGGCGGTATCGACGGGGGGCGCATTGCCGCTGGTGGCGCGATAGGCGGCGGCAAAAACCGCGTATCGGGCATCGGCCCCGTTCAGGGGGGGCAGGTCAGGCCACTGTGCAGGGGACAGCAGCGCGGCCAGGGCGGAATCAGCCGCATTGTCCGGGCTGAAAATGTCCTCCACCCACAGGGAGTCCAGTCCCGCGCGTTCCAGCAGGACCAGACGCAGCGGATGTGTGGCAGGACGGGGCTGGCGGACCAGCGCGCGCAGCCATGCCCTGACCTGTGCGACCCGGCTGGCCGCGTTGTCGATAATGACCAGCGTGGGCTGCTGCCAGACCGTGGTGAAGGGTATATCCGTGAAAATTTCCGCATTGCCGGGTGGCAGGAAACCCGCCATCCAGCCATCTTCGCGTGCGCGGGCAGCCAGTTCGGTGCCCAGGCGCGTCTTGCCCTGTCCCGGCCTGCCGGTAATGATCTGGACCGACACGTCCCGGGTCGTGTCCGCCATCCACTGGCGCAGCGCATCCAGCTGTTCCCCATGCCCCTGGAATGGGATGTCATGGCTGTTGCCGGGATACAGGATCTGGGCCAGTGACCGCCGGCTGCCTGTTTCCGCCGGGACGGGGGCACAGGCGCCCAGATCCAGGGAATGGCTGATGAATTCCGCGGTTCCCGGTTCGTTACAGGTTATTTTCAGGACTGTATTTCGGGTCCGGGATTCATGCATGCGGTGATTGCGGCTCATTACCTGACTATACCCATGGATGAAAAGCACGATAAAGAGACTTTACGCGCCATTATGGTCCGACGTCCCTGAAAAACACCAGCCGGACCCGCCATGGTCATGTGGGTCTGGTGTGCGTCCCGTCCTGCGGTGGGGGCGGAGCATCGACCGGCATGCAGCCTTCGGGCGGGTTTTCGCGCAGGAAGCGGGCAAATTCGTCAAATGCCGGGCCGCGTGGGTCGGACGTGCGCCAGACAAGCCCGATCGTGCGACCCGCGCCGGGCAGGGGGGTTACGGTTATCAACCCGTCCCATTCGCCCCGGTGGCGCAGCGCAAGACGGGGGATCAGGGAATATCCCTCACCCGCGCCAATCATGTGCCACAGCATTTCAAGGCTGGTGGCCAGGCGCGACGGGTCACGCTGTGGCGACATGCCACACAGCGCCAGCGCCTGATCGCGCAGGCAGTGCCCGTCTTCCAGCAAAAGCAGGTCCGGCCCCTTCAGGTCCGGCATCGTCAGCGCCCTGCGCCGGGCCAGGAGGTGGCTGGCGGGAAAGGCGGCCAGAAACGGTTCGCGGAACAGGGGCGCACACTGGAATCCTTCATCGCTGACTGGCAGGGCCGCGAACACCACATCCAGTTCATCATGCCGCAGCATCCGCAGCATGGTATCCGTCAGGCTGTCGGTCAGCTGCAGCTTCAGTTGCGGATAGGCCCGTCGCAGCAGGGGCAGCAGGTCAGGCACGTAATAGGGGCCAAGGGTTGCAATGATCCCCATGCGCACCACGCCTTCCAGCGGGCCGGTGCGCGCACGCGCGGCCTCGATCATGGCGCGGGCGGCGGCCAGCACGTCGCGCCCCATCGCGATCAGGCGCGCGCCATCGGGTGTGACCGTTACATGGCGACGCGTGCGTTCGAACAGGACCACACCCAGCAGCGATTCCAGCTTGCGCACCTGTTCCGACAGGCCGCCCTGGCTTACGCCACAGCGTTCCGCCGCACGGGAGAAGTTGCGCAGGTCATCCACCGCCACCACATATTCGATGTCGCGCAGCGACAGGCCCGAAAGAGGAATATAATTCATATCTATAGATAGGACCGATTTCGTGGCATTTGTAAAAAGGTTTTTCCGATCAGACCCATTGACAGAAACGGTTTCACCCCATTTCGTATTTATGGGACAGATACCCGGTCAATAACTGACAAGCCAAAGCAAGGAGCATTCCGCATGGCACGCATCAATTCGTCTCTGAAGCCGTTCGAGACAGACGCCTTCCACAACGGAAAGTTCATCAAGGTGAGCGATGCCGACGTGAAGGGCAAATGGTCCGTCTTTTTCTTCTATCCGGCGGATTTCACCTTCGTCTGCCCGACGGAACTGGAAGACCTGGCTGAAAATTACGAGACGTTCCAGAAGCTGGGCGTGGAAATCTACTCGGTCTCGACCGACAAGCATTTCACCCACAAGGCATGGCACGACACGTCACCGGCCATCAGCAAGATCAAGTTTGTCATGCTGGGCGACCCGACGGCCCACATCGCACGTAATTTTGATGTTTATATCGAGGAAGCGGGCGTGGCCGACCGCGGCACCTTCCTGATCGATCCGGAAGGCCGCATCCAGTACATCGAAATCACCGCTGGCAGCGTCGGCCGCAGTGCCGCCGAACTGATCGCCAAGATCGAGGCCGCGCAGTATGTCGCGTCCCACCCTGGTGAAGTCTGCCCCGCGAAGTGGAAGGAAGGCGGCGCCACGCTGACCCCGTCGCTGGACCTCGTCGGCAAGATCTGACGCCCATGGCCGTGGCCCGACCCTGCGGGGCCGGGCCACCCACGCCACCTTTTCCCAAAGAGCGGAGTCCATTCCCATGTTGCAAGATCCCATCAAGACGCAGCTCAAGGGTTATCTGGCCAGCCTTGCGCACCCGATCGTGCTGGAGGCCAGCCTGGATGACACCCCCAAATCGCGTGAGATGCATGAACTCCTGCATGAGGTCGCCGCCCTTTCGGACAAGGTGCAGGTGTCCGAGACAGGGCAGGCCACCCGGCGGCCCAGTTTCGTCATCCGCCGTGATGGCGCGAAAACGGGGGTGACGTTCGCCGCCATCCCGCTGGGGCATGAATTCACCTCCTTCGTGCTGGCGATGCTGCAGGTCGGTGGTCACGCGCCAAAGATCCCCGATGATGTGGCCGCCCAGATCCGCGCCCTGCCGGGACCATACAATTTCGAAACCTATGTCGCCCTGTCGTGCCAGAACTGCCCCGATGTGGTGCAGGCACTCAATGCGATGTGCGTGCTGAACCCCAACATCCATAACGTCACGATCGACGGGGCGCTGTTCCCTGATGAAGTCGCGGCGCGCAACATCATGTCCGTGCCGCAGGTTTACCTGAATGGTGAACTGTTCGAGACGGGACGCATGGAAATCGAACAGATCCTGGCGAAACTGGATGCTGACGCCCCACGCCGGGCCGCGGAAAAGCTGAAGGATGTCGCGCCGTTTGATGTCCTGATTATCGGGGAAGGCCCCGCTGGCGCATCGGCTGCGGTCTATGCCGCGCGCAAGGGGCTGCGTACGGGATTGCTGGGCGACCGCTTTGGCGGGCAGGTCATGGATACCGCCGGGATCGAGAATTTCATCTCCATTCCCGAAACCGATGGCCCGAAGCTGGCGGCGGCGCTGGAGGCGCATGTCCGTCAGTATGATGTGGACATCATTTCCGGCCAGCGTGCCAAGGAACTGTTCCCCGCCACCCAGCCCGGCGGCCTGCATGGCGTCGTGCTGGAAAGTGGCGCGATCCTGCATTCCCGCACGGTCATACTGGCCACTGGCGCACACTGGCGGCATCTGGGCGTACCGGGTGAGGAGGAATACCGCAACAGGGGCGTCGCCTACTGCCCGCATTGCGATGGCCCCTTCTACAAGGGCAAGCGCGTGGCCGTGGCGGGCGGTGGCAATAGCGGGGTGGAAGCGGCCATCGATCTGGCCGGTATCGTGGCCCACGTGACATTGCTGCAGCGCGGATCACACCTGAAGGCGGACAAGGTATTGCAGGACAAGCTGCATACGCTGTCCAATGTCACGGTCCTGACCGAGGCCCTGACCACGCGGATCGAAGGCAATGATCATAATGTGACCGGCCTGACCTATCGCGGTGGCGATGGTGCGGACCACCATATTGATCTGGAGGGCGTGTTCGTGCAGATCGGCCTGCTGCCCAACACGGGCTGGCTGGAGGGCACGCTGAAACTGAACGACTTTGGGGAAATCATGGTCAATGACCATGGTGCCACCTCGATCCCCGGTGTGTTTGCGGCGGGCGATGCAACAACCACGCCTTACAAGCAGATCGTCATTGCCATAGGCGAAGGCGCGAAGTCTGCGCTATCTGCCTTTGATTACCTGATCCGCGTACCCGCGCCTGCACCGGAAAAGCTGGTTACGGCCTGACATCCGGCCCATCTGCAGGGTAATGAAAGTTTTTGGGCGCCGCCTTTTTGAAAAAAGGCGGCGTTCTTCGAAGCTCTTTGAAAAAAGCTTCACCAGAAACTTCTTTATGGTTTGTCAGGTATTGACATGTGCAGATGCCACGCAACCCGGACGCCTTCATGCCGTTCTGCACGCACAGGCGGCATGAAGGCGGCGTTGGCCGGTTAGGGTGCAACGCCACCGCATGGACCACGCCTGTTGCCTCAAGATCCGGATGGAGACAGGCCAATGGCGTACAAGACAGTCAATCCGTTTACCAATGAGACCATTGCAACATTCCCCGACCTGACGGACACGGAACTGGCGCAGAAGCTGGACCGCGCCCAGGCGACGTACAGGGAATGGTCGAAACTGCCCTTTGCCAGACGCGCGGCCATTGTAGGCAAGGCCGCCGATCTGCTGCGCACGCAGAAAGACAGGTATGCCCGCCTGCTGACGCTGGAAATGGGCAAGCTGTACCGTGAAAGTCTGGCGGAGGTCGAACTGTCCGCTGATATCCTGCAATATTATGCCGATAATGCCGAAACCTTCCTTGCCCCGCAGAAGCTGAAGGAAAAAAGCGGGCGCGGGGATCAGGCCATGGTGGTCAGCCAGCCACTGGGCATCCTGTTCGCCATCGAGCCATGGAACTTTCCCTATTACCAGCTTGCCCGCGTGGTGGGGCCACAGTTCATGGCGGGCAATGTGGTGGTGGTGAAGCATGCGTCCAACGTGCCGCAGGCGGCAGCCGCGTTTGAACAGTTGTTCCGTGATGCCGGTGCCCCCGAAGGGCTTTATACCAACCTGTACGCCACCCGCGACCAGTTGGGCAGGATCATTGCCGATGACCGCGTGATTGGCGTCGCCCTGACCGGTAGCGAGGGGGCAGGGGCCATCGTGGCGTCACAGGCAGGCAAGGCGCTGAAAAAGACCACCATGGAACTGGGCGGTAGTGACGCCTTCATCGTGCTGGAAGATGCCGACCTTGAAAAATCCGTGAAATGGGCGGTCTGGGGGCGCATGAACAACGGTGGCCAGTGCTGCGTTGCAGCCAAGCGCATTATTGTGGCCGACCCGATTGCCGATGCCTTTCTGGACCGGTTTGCGACCGAACTGGGCAAACTCGTCCCCGGGGACCCGATGGATGAAAAAAGCGGTGTCCCGCCCCTGTCATCACAGGGGGCGGCCGATCAGTTGAATGAACAGGTGGAACTGGCGGTCAAGAACGGTGCCAAGGTCATGCGCGTCGGCCCCACGCCCCCCAACCGGGGTGCGTTCGTACAGACCAGCATCCTGACCGATATCACGCCCGATAACCCGGTTTTCCATCAGGAACTGTTCGGGCCGGTCGCCATGTTCTTCCGTGTGCGCGATGAAGATGAGGCCATCGCCCTGGCCAATGACAACCCGTACGGGCTGGGCGGTTCGGTTTTTACGTCGGATACGGCGCGGGGCATCCGGGTGGCGGAACAGATCGAGACGGGCATGGTCTATGTCAACCATCCCACATGGACGACATCCGACCTGCCCTTTGGCGGGGTCAAGCGGTCGGGGTTCGGGCGTGAACTGTCCTCCATGGGCATACAGGAATTCGTCAACAAGAAACTGATTGACGTCGTGCCGATTGATGCTGGTCCGTAAACCGGTTGAAAGAAGTTTTTGGTCAGGCTCTTTTCAGAAAGCTTCAGGGAACGCCGCCTTTTTGGAAAAAGGCGGCGCCCAAGGACTTTTTATTTTCGAACGGTCTTTTATGCAGTCAAAAACACACTACGACGGGTTGGCCGGGGCCGCCGGTTCGCGTGCGGTATCACTGGTCGGTGCCGTCGTGGGGGATTGCGGGGCAAGTTGCGAAGTCCGTGTATCGGGCCGGTCCATTTTTGCAATGGCGGTCCGGGCGGGCAGCCATCCCCCTTCAAACCCGGCGCGTTCCAGCCCGGCGCGGACATAGGGGTTGCGCTTCATCACGTTCCACACCAGCCCGCTGCGCCAGTTTTCGATCATGAGCAGGATCGGACCCTGATCGATGCCCAGATATTCCCGATCGGTCCAGAAGGTCTGCCCGTTGCGGAAACTGGGGTTGAACGCGTCCACGAAACCATAACGCCCATAAATGTTCTGCCCGTACCGGTTTCTCATGTTCCGCAGCGTCGGCAGCACGATTTCAGGTGCGAATGCAATGGATCCGGCAGCGGCGGTGGGGGCTATGGTGCCATCATCCTGCGTATAGTCGCGGCCCGCGCCACGGGCGGAATAGGACAGGAAATGCCGTGACTGCCCATCAATCTGCCGGGTCACGTCACCGGGGCCGTCACAGGCGGTCAGGCCCCACATCGTTGCACTGTAATCCTGCCACTTGCCGGGATTGGCAATGGCATAGGCCCGCTGGGCATAGACGGCACGCCGGCTGTTTTCAAAGTAATCGATCTGCTTTTCCCGCGCCCATGCGTCCTGCATACCGCGGAAATCGATCCACGCATGGGTGTACTGGTGGCCGAACAGCGGCGCGAAGTTCAGGAAGGTCTGGCCATAATAATCGCCCCAGCGCTGGTTGTTGGTGGCCAGCCACGCCTGCCACGATACGGGTGCCAGCGCATGGGTGGGGGAACCAAGGCCCAGGATATAGGCCATCATCCCTTCGCTATAGCCTTCCCAGTAGCTGGGGATGAAGCCGTGTTCGGGACTCCATCCCATGCTCAGCCGGTTGTCGGGGCGGGTCATCCACTGCCAGTTGACGCGTTTGTACAGCTGGTCCGCCAGGTTGCGGATCTCGGTTTCGCGTGGTGTGGAGCGATCGTAGTAGGACTGGGCGAACAGCACGCCCTGCATCAGAAGTGCGGTGTCAATGCTGGACAGTTCGATATCGTGATTGAACCGCAGGCCCGTTCCCTTGTTGAGGAAGTGGTAGTAAAACCCCTGATAACCCATCGCCCCGTCTGCCGTATCATTCTGCGGTCCATCCAGAAGGTCGTGCAGGGTGGCCAGCGTCCGCGTTACGGCCTGCGTGCGGGTGATATAGCCCCGGCTGGCCCCGATACCATAGGCCGTCAGCCCGAAGCCGATGGAGGCCACGCTGCTCAATGTCTGCGGTGACGGATAACGGTCAGGCACCAGCCCCGTTTTTGCATCCCCCGCATCCCAGAACCAGCGGAAGGTCCGGCGTTCCAGATCATCCACAAGGGCACTATCTGCCTCACCGGGGGATACTTGGGGAACGGACGGGCTTGCCGCCGCGTGGCCTGCACCATTATCGACAGCATATGCGGACAGGCCGGGAGAGGATACGGCAAGGATCAGGGCTGACAGGAAGGCACGCGCGTGTCTTCCCCTTGGTCCAGAATGCAAGACTCAGTCTCCCGCCCGTGGCCGTTCAGCCCTTATGAATTCAGATCGGGACGGTGGCAATATCCACGCAGGCGCAAACAGGGGGAAGTTTCATTGCGAAGTGTAACTTATGCCTATGTAAAAAAGCTGTTTAAAAATAAATCATTGATAAATAAAAATAAAAGTTTTTTGGTGCCGCCTTTTTCCAAAAAGACGGTGTTTCCCAAGGCATTTTGAAAAAAGCTTCACCAAAAACTTTCTTATGATTGCAGGGCGTTCCTGGTCCGCCTGTTTCAAATATCCTCTTAAGACCGGCGCGACGCGTTTCTTAACGCCCCGCCGTCCGGGCTGCCGCGGGCGGCGGGGCAGGGGATTCCCAGCCAAGGCCAAGCGCCTTCTGCACGGCAATGTAGTCATTGGTCATGCTGGCCTGCGCCTGTGCCTGTTCGATCTGGACGCGCTGGCGTTCCACATCCAGCACGTCAATGACCGACAGGGTGCCCGCGCGCTGGCGCTGCCGTGCCAATGTCCATGACCGGTCCGACGCCCCGCGCGCATCCTGCAGTTTCAGTACATACTGGCGCTGGTGGCCATAGCGTGACAGCGCGCCTTCCGCATCCTGCAGCGCCGACAGGACAACCCCCTGGTAATGCGCAAGGGCCGCGTCACGACCGCCTTTTGCCTCACCAACGCGCGAATTGGTGCGGGCGAAGTTCAGGATGCTCCATTCCAGTGTCGGCCCGCCCATGTAGGAAAAGCTGTCGCCCGAAAAGAAACGCTGCCCGTTGGCGGCGGTGAAGCCAACCGTGCCGAACAGACTGATCTTGGGAAAATATTGCCCGATGGCCTGACCGATCTGGGCATTGTTGGCGGCAATGTCACGTTCGGCTACGCGTATGTCGGGACGTCTGCGCAACAGGTCGGCGGGATTGCCCACGGGAACCACCGCAGGGGGCAGGGGAATGGGGACGGGTGTGGACAGTTGTGCATCAAGCTGTCCCGCCTCGCGCCCGGTCAGGGTGGCCAGTGCGTCCATATACCCGGCCTGCTGGGCCTGCATCGGGGCAATGGCGGCCTGAACCTGTGACAGCTGGCCTGAAAAGCGTTCCACATCTTCCTGTGACGCCGTGCCCTGCATGCGGCGCTGGCGGGTCAGGTCCAGCATGTTCTGCTCGATTTCAATGGTCCGCTGCATGAGCGCAAGCCGGTGCTGCACTCCGCGCAGGCTGACGTAATTACGTCCCACATCCGCCGCCAGCCGGACCCGGGTATCGGCCAGCTGCGCCATCTGGGCCTCGCTTTGCGCGCGTGCGCCCTCATACCCGCGCCGGTTGCCGCCAAAGGGGTCGATTTCCCAGCTGGCGTCAAAACCCGCGCCATAGGAATCCGACTTGATGGCAGGCGGCAGCGACATGGCATCCGGCTGCCCACTGCCGCCAAGGACGGATGTGATATCCCCCGTCGGCAGGCGCGTACGATCCCAGAACGCGGCCATGCCGCCACCGGGGAAGAACCCGGCAAAGCGTTCACGCTGGGTCGCACGCGCGGTATGCAGCCGTGCCGCCGCCTGTTTCATGTCGGGGCTGTTGCGTAGCGCGGTGGTGACCAGATCCGTCAGCACCGGGTCGTTCAATCCTTCCCACCAGTGCGACAGCGGGGCCTGCGCCGTAGTCAGCGCGGGATCGGCGCGGTGGAAGGTGGCCGCGTGTTCCGCCACGGGGGCCACATGCGGCGGTCCCTTGTAATCGGGGCCTACGGAACACGCCGCAAGCACCGTGACCAGGGCAGCGCCGGCCGCAAGATGGCGGGCGTGACGAAGGGGAAGGAAAGGGGTCATGTCTGTCATCCCACCGTCATGCCGGTGTCTTTGGGCATTGGCTTGATAAGGAATACAAGCGGCATCATCACCAGCAGGGCGATGCCGAATATCCAGAACAGGTCGCCATAGGTCATGACGGTCGCCTGCCGGGTAATCAGCGCGCTGAGGCGCGCCAGCCCGTAATGCTGCACGAATTCCTGCCCCAGCGCGGAATTGGCGGTGACCGTTTCCTCGATACGGGCGGTATGCAGGTCCATCCTGCGGTCATGCAGGGTAGCCACCGCCGCCAGCCCGAACGAACCGCCAAGGTTACGCGCGGCATTGAACAGGCCGGATGCATCTTCGGCATACTGTATGGGCACGGCGCTGGTCGCCGCCTGATTGAGGAAAAGCAGCGAGAAGAACTGCGCAAAGCCACGCACCACTTGTGACCAGAAAAAATGCGGCCCCGCGCTGTCCGGTGACAGATGCGCGTTCATGAAACAGCTGACGACATACAGGAACATGCCAAACGCGATGGCCAGCCGGATATCCAGCTTGCGCACCAGAATGGGAAAGACCGCCAGCATAAGCAGGGTGGGAATGCCGCTTATGGCCGCCACGACACCGGACTGTTCGGAATTGTAGTCGGGGACGGCGGCAAGGAACTGCGGGATCAGGTACAGGATACCATACAGCGCGCCACCCACCCCGAGGCTGAGGACAAACACCCCGAAAAAGCTTTTCTGCAGCAGGATTTTCAGGTGAATGACCGGCTGGCGTGAACGGAACTGCCCGATGACCAGCAGGATCATGCCAATGGCGGACATGATGCTGAGTTCACGGATCATGTCGGATTCAAACCAGCGTTCACGCTGCCCTTCCTCCAGCACCACCGTAAGACCGCCCAGCCCCAGTACCAGCCCCGCCAGTCCGTAATAATCGGTATTGCGGAATTCGCCCCAGTCAATTTTACCCGCGGGCAGGCCGACAAACAGCAGGATGCCCAGCCCGATGCTGATGGGCAGGTTGAGGAAGAAGGCATAATGCCAGCTGAGGTTTTCCGTCAGCCACCCGCCAATGACCGGCCCGATCACCGGCCCAAGGACGGCGGTCATGCCAAACAGGGCGATGCCCACCGGGCGCTGGGCCGGCGGCAGGCGTGTCGCGACGATGGTCATGGCGGTGGGGATCATGGCCCCGCCGGTAAAGCCCTGTCCCACGCGGCCAATGATCATATGCATGAGGTTGGGCGACAGCCCGCACCACATGGAAAAGATGGTGAACAGCACGGCTGCGATCAGCAGGAAATTGCGCAGCTTGAATATGCGCTCGAACCATCCGGCCAGCGGGATCATGACGATTTCAGCCACAAGGTAGGCCGTGGTGACCCATGTGCCCTCGCTGCTCGACGCCCCGATTTCGCCCTGGATGGTGGGCAGGGCCGAATTGACGATGGAGGTATCCAGCGTCGCCATCAGCGCGCCAATGGTGCCCGCCGCCACCGCCAGCCATGCCGCCGCGTCCGCTTTCTGCGGGACGGCGGCGGGGCTGCCATCATCTGGTGGCTGAATGCTCACGACCCGTTGCCGGTCGGGGCTGGGTCATTGACGGCTACGGATGTATCAACCGCCGCCGTGACCGACAGGCCGGGGATCAGCACCACGCGTTGTGCCGCATCGGGCTGGATATGGATGCGCACCGGCACGCGCTGCACCACCTTGGTGAAATTGCCGGTCGCGTTGTCAGGCGGCAGCAGGGCGAACTGCGCGCCCGTGCCCGGCGCGAAGCTTTCGACCGTGCCGTGTATTGTCTCACCGCCCAGCGCATCGACCGATACCCGGACCGGCTGACCCGCGCGCATGCGGCGGATCTGCGTTTCCTTGAAATTGGCCACCAGATAGATGTCCTGCACCGGCACGATGGTCATCATGTGCGTGCCAACGGCGGCATACTGCCCCACGCGCGCACTGCGGTCGCCCACGCGCCCGTCCACTGCGGCGCGGATGGTGGTGGCGTCCAGATCCACCTGCGCGGAACGCTGCTGGGCAATGGCCTGTTCAATACGGGCCTGTGCCTGCAGGATTTCCGCGCGGAAGGTGGCGATCTGCAACTGGGCCGATTTCAGGGCGGCGGTGGCCTGCGCCAGCTGGGCATGGGCCTGTGCGCTGCTGTTGCGCAGCTGGTCGTAATGTTCGTTCGTTTCTGCCCCCGTGGCGGCCAGCGCACGGTAGCGGGCAACCTGCCGGTCGGCAAAATCGACCTGGGCCTGCGCTGCATCGCGCCGGGCCTGCGCCTGTGCGATTTCGGCATCCTGCGCATCGATCTGGGCCCTGGTCTGGATGATCGCGGCATTGCCCTGATCGGCCAGCGCGCGGGCCTGTTCAAAACGGGCGCGGGGGTCGCGTTCATCCATGCGTACCAGCACCTGTCCCTTCGTCACCGCCTGGTTTTCGGCCACCAGCACCTGATCGACAAAGCCCGCCACGCGGGTGGACACCGTGACCTGATCGGCCTGCAGGTACGCATCATTGGTGGACTGGATGAAGCGCCCATGCAGCCACCACTGGACCAGCCACGCCACGAATGCGACCACGGCAACACCGGCAATGCATGCCACAACCAGCTTGCGTATCGCAGCCTTGCGCGGGTCAGCCGGTTTTTTCGTATCGGGCTGTGGCGCGCCGGACGGGGCAGGCTGGCCTGAGGGGGACGGGTCGGTCGGTGAAGTATCAGGCATGCGCCACCATATATGGAACGGTTCGGTACGGTTTTGTTAGGTGGACAATTCCGCGTGGTCAAGCCACATATGGCCGCACAGTTGCGGCAAAACATGTTGGGAACGGGAAAGCTGTAATGTCGACCATGCTGGGCAAGCCGCGCCGTTCAGGCCGCCCGACGCCCGAGGATTCCGCCCGGCTGGACCGCTACCTGCTGGACGTGGCGGGCAGGCTGTTCATCGCCAATGGTTACGCCGGGACATCAATGGGGCAGATCGCGCGTGCGGCGGGGGCCAGCAAGCAGACGATCTATCACCGCTATGTCTCCAAGGAAGCCCTGTTCAAGGCGGTCATCACGCATCTCAGCGCCTCATTGTTGGAAACGGATACGGAAGCCTCCCTGCGTGACCCGTTGCAGGCGCTGAAGGAAGTCTGCCGGATGCTGCTTGATTTCATCATGCGGGACAACGTGATCGCCACGTACCGCATGATGATCGCGGATGGCTATCGCTATCCCGGCCTGATCGACCATGCCATGGATGAAATCGTCGCCCCTTTTCACGGTCGGATCACGACACTGCTGACCGCCGCCGTGGCGGCAGGGCAGATCCGCAGTGGCACGGATAACGAAAACACATCCCGCCTGCTGACCGGGATCATGACCGGATGGCCGATCCAGCAGCGCCTGCTGGGGCTTTACCCCCTGCACGACATGGCGGCACGCGCCGCGTTTCTGGAAGCGGCATGGTCCATGTTCCTGCGCGGGGTGGCAGATTGAGGGGCCGGATACAGCGCATCCGGCCCGGCAGGATCAAGCTGTAATGTGCCGCTGAGGCCTGAAACATGCCGGAACAGGGCGTGAACCCCAGATGCAGCAGGGAAGATGCCGCAGGGAAAAGGTCACCCCATCAGCCAAACCGGAAACCCGACAGCGCCTTGCCCATGACGGTGTCGCTGTAATCACGCACGCCCCGGTCCGTCCCGGCTGCACCCGCGGCGAACATGAGCGGCAGCAGGTGTTCGGGCCGGGGGTGGCAGATCCGTGCGCCCGGTGCGTGGGTCCACTGCGTCAGGGCTTCGGTCCGTATGTCCGGCGGGGATTCCACCGCATGGGTCAGCCATGTGTCGAACTCCTGCGATACGGCGTTTGATTGCGGGTTCTGTGCCATAAGGTGATGCAGGTTATGATACGTCATGCCCGTACCCACGATCAGTACGTTCTGCGCGCGCAGCGCCTGCAATGCCGCCCCGGTCCGTATTTCCATCGCGGCGTTCAGGTCGCGTTGCAGCGACAGTTCGACAATCGGGATATCCGCCTGCGGAAATGCCAGCATGAACGGTATGAACACGCCATGGTCAAATCCCCGTTCCGGGTCCTGCGCGCTGGTGATGCCCGCCCTGTCCAGCAGGGCGCACACCTGTGCCGCAAGCCGGGGAGAACCCGGCGCGGGATAACGTAGCTGGTATGTATGGGGCGGAAAGCCGGAATAATCATAGATCAGTGGCGGGTGCGCGCCGGATGTCACCGTGGGCATTCCCGTTTCCCAATGGCTGGACATGACCACGATCCCGTCAGGACGCCGGGGCAGGGTGGCAGCCACCCCACGCAGGTAGGCTGCCATATGGTCCCATGTATCTGGCCAGTCCATGAAGAAGCATGGCCCCCCGCCATGGGGCAGGAACAGGACCGGCTGCCGTGGCCGTGCCGTATCAGTCTGGGGGCCGGGTTGCTGTTCCATGCCGGTTCTTTCCCTGTCGTGGTCATGAGAAGCTGTTTGAAAACAATGAATTGTTAAAAACTATAAAAGTTTTCGGACGCCATTTTTTTTCAAAAAGGCGGCGTGTTTCGAAGCGTTCCGAAAAAAGCCCGTCACAAACTTCCTTATGATCTGTTCATTCCTGCCATATCGGAATCAACGCCTTGCTGGCGGGTACGTTACGGGAAATGGGTGTGGGTGTGCCAGCCGTTGCGTGACCGGCGGGGGAGACTGCCGGGCTGTCCGGAAGGACATTTTTGGATATTTCCCGAAACACCGTCTTTTTGAAAAATCAGATCTGAAAACATCCTGCAATCATAAGAAAGTTTCTGGTGAAGCTTTTTTCAGAAAGCTTCTTGGTTTTCAAAATGGTCTTTCAGAATTTTATCTGGAACATGGACATGACCGCATGAAAATGTTCGGCAGACGGCGTGCGTGTGACCTGCCCGTATTCATACTGCACGGTCGTGCGGATGATGCCCGTGGGCCACCAGTTCACGGCCAGTGACCCGGTCTGCTGGTCGCCGCCATGTATGGGGCCGGATTCAAGATCGACCTGTGAATAGCGGGCCGCGATTTCCAGCACGCCATAGCCGTTACACAGCACGCTCTGTTTCCTGTCGCATGACGGCGCGGAAAACGCCGCCGTGCGTCCCTTCCATTCCCTCTGCTTTCCATTGATGGTGTAGCCAAGCTGTCCGTACCACCCGTGAAAGCGTAACTGCTCGCTATCGTTATGGATGTTGCTGTTCAGCAGGATGTCATAGGCCTCGCCCTGAAACAGCAGTCTTTTCCATGACACGGCTGCCTCCACCCCGAAGGCACCCCCGCTGTCGGACAGGATCTTTCCTGTATCGAGGTATTTTGAAACCGTCCCCGGATTGATTTCCGGGTTGTCGGACAATGACAGCGCGGGGGCGGCGTTGCGTGCGGAAGCCGGGCGGAAGACCCATTCCCCCGAAAATCCCAGATGGAACAGCACGGAGCGCGTGCGCACCGGCAGGCCGACAAGGCGGAAGGCCATGGCGCGCTGGTTGCCGTTTTCGCCCGGTCCCGCAGTGCCTGCGGTGGCGGACAAGGCGAAATGATAGCGTTTCCCGTATGCTTCCGCCTGCACTGCCTGCCGTTCGATACCCGTGGCCAGGTTGCGCGTCAGGGTGGAGATGCTGGAACGTTCGATAAAGACGGTATCGCCCTGCGCCTGCATGGATTCAAGGCCGAAGCTGGGCTTGAAAATCCCTGCCGTGAATACGAAATGCCGCAGCCCGACATAGGAAACCTGACCTTCAAACAGGCGCATTGGCCCACCGGGCGCGGGACCGAAATCCCATATGGCCCCGATTTCAACCTGTTTGTGGATATTCAGCCGCACACCATTGCGCATGCGCGCGCCCCGTGCCCCCGTGCCTGGATGGGCGGGGGACGCATCGGCAAACCCGCCTACATCAAGCTGGTCCGTTGCATAGGGCTTTATGGTCACGCCATGCAGGTCAATGGTGGGTACGCTCTGCGCGTGGGTGGGGCCAGCGTATAGCAGCACGAAGGCACATAACGCGGACCCGGCTTGCAATCGGCATGACAAAGGGACGACATTCTCCACGCAACGCATCGGGGCGGATCCGCAGCCCCATAGCATGAACATGCGGGAGGGGAGGCGATCAAATA
>NZ_VWPI01000023.1 GCF_015155755.1 Komagataeibacter sp. FXV3
ATCAAATATGTGCGGGTGGGTGTTGCCCATCGTGAAACAGGGGCATGGGGACAGGCAGGTGGGCCGTTATGATTGCCCGGTTGATGTCGTCCGGGGGGCATGTGGGCGGGAGCCGCGTTCATCCGGGTGGTCTTTCGCGCGCATGACGCGGCCAAAGGCCGTCTGGCCAAAGTCACGGGTGTACGCGCCATCGGTCCATGCCGTCCGGCCCGCGACCATGACATGGCGCACGACGCCGGGTGGCCGGTTGATGACCTGACGGCAGCCAAATGCGCTGCGATAGACGAATTCATAGGTTTTTTCCGGATCCCACTGACGCAGGGCATCGGGGTCGATCACGCACAGATCCGCCTGCGCGCCCACCTTCAGCACACCTGCATTGAGGTTGAAAAAGCCAGCGGGCAGGCCGGTCAGGCGGTGGACGGCAGTCGCCACCTGCTGCGGCCCGTCAGGCTGGGCGATTTTCAGGGTCCGCAGGTTACCGTCATAAAAGGCGATATTGGCCAGATGCGCGCCACTGTCATTGAACCCCGGCAGTGTATGGGGGTTGAACAGCAGTTTTTTCAGCGTGACCGGATTGCGGTTGGCAAAAGTCGTCTCCCATCGCAGGTCCGTATCCCATTGCTGCAGCAGGTGGATTAGGAAAGCGGCGTCATCCTCAATGGGATTGGGAAAGGTTGCGAAAAACGCGGCTTCTTCCGCATTGACCGCCCCATGGCGTCCCCCTGTCGCCTGCCACTGCCGCAGGCGGTGATAGGGATATTGCAGTGTTTCGCCCTGCCACAGGGGCAGGGGACATTCGGCCACCTTCATATCCGCCAGACGCCGGGTCAGCACCGTGTCCTCCAGCCGCAGCAGGCGCCGCAGCCTTGCAATCGACCATCCCGTCCTGCCCTTCAGCCACATTGCGCGGAAGGACGCGATCCATTGCGGGTCATCCAGAATACGCAGGCGTCCCGCCCGGTCATCCAGTTCCAGTTCATTCAGGGCGCGCAGTTCGGGTATTTCGTCCGCTATGGGGTTGATGGCCCCGTCGCTCCATATCCGGAATGTGCCCGACAACACCTGAAAACGGAAGATCCCCTCCAGCAGCCGGGAATTGAGGATGGCGGACAGCATAAGGCACATCGTGACCGCGGCGCGATTGGTCCGCAGGTCGATTGCCGCCAGCACCGTGGTGCGCAGCGGACGACCGAACAGCCGCCCGCTGGTCAGCAGGAAGGTGCGTACCGCCTCGATGATATCATCCTTGGGCGGGGTTGCCTGCCATACGCGCCCGTAGCGGCGTACAACATTGGTCAGTTGCGCCAGTTCGCGGTAGCTGGCGTACTGGGTGGGGATCTTGCGTTTCTTGTGCGGGTTGTTGGCCAGGAAATGAAAGGGCAGGGCATCGGTGGAAAACCCTGCATAACCCTGCGCCATGCCTGCATCCACCAGGCGTTCCATCTGCGCACGTTCGCGTTTGGTGGGGGGACGGGTAATGGACTGCTGCAGTCCCATGACCGCAATGCGCAGCATGGAATGGGGAATGAGCGGGACGACATTGGCGCCAAGCTTCAGGCCGGAAAGATGGTCCAGATATCCCTGTGAATCCGTCCATGTGCAGGCGTCCGCCACGCGGGCCAGCACGGGTTTTGGCATGTTTTCCACGCGGGCGAAGCAGTCCACGACGGGATCTTCCCCCGCGCTGCGCTGGTGGCCATAGGTCACCCCGATGGAACAGTTGCCGATCACCACCGTGGTGGTGCCATGGCGCACCACTTCGGGCAACTCGGGGGCCAGTTCCAGTTCAAGGTCCAGATGAGTATGGATATCCAGCAGCCCCGGCATCAGCCACTGACCGGTGCAATCCACCTGTGTCGCGTTTTCATCCCACTCCAGCGATGGGCCGATTGCCGCGACCCGGCCATCAGATACGGCAACGTCGGAAATGACAGGATGGCTGCCCGTGCCGTCAAAAAAAAGCGCGTTGCGGTAAACGGTGTCGGGCACGCATGTCTCCCCATGTCGGAATGTGGGCACGGCAGGATCCATGCCATGGCGGGCCACGGGTGGCGTCCCGTACAGTCACGATAACAGCCCGGCAGGGGGAAAGGTTGCGTGTTACTGTGCGGGAAGCGGCACAAAATCATCCACCACCTGTCGTGTGCTCTGGCCATGTCGCCGGTCAATGCGTATTCAGGCATCCCGCACGGACAGGCAGGAAAGCGCAGGGTGAACATATGCCGCATATACGGAACATGACATGGCGGCCCTGACACGGCTGTTTCCGCTATGGGCGATCCTTGTCTCGACCATGGCGATTATGGCGCCCGCGCCGTTCGTGGCATTGACGCCTGCCATCACGCCGTTGCTCGCCTTCATCATGTTCACCATGGGGGTGACGCTGACGGCGGGGGATTTCGTGCGCATCGTGCGCAGGCCGCAGCCTGTCATCGCCGGTGTCGTGCTGCACTACCTTGTCATGCCATTGGCCGCATGGGGGATTGCGCACATGCTGGGCATGCCGCCCATGATCACCACCGGCATGGTACTGGTGGGCTGTGTTTCCAGCGGCACGGCGTCCAATGTCATGATCTACCTGTCACGCGGGGATGTAGCACTGTCTGTCAGCATCAGCACGCTGTCCACGCTGGTCGGGATCGTGGCGACCCCGGTGCTGACGCGGTTTTATGTTTCGGCCGGTGTCAGTGTCGATAGCTGGGGCCTGTTCCGCAGCATTGTCGAAATCGTGGCCCTGCCGGTCATGGGCGGGGTGGTGGTCAACACCGCCTGTCCCCGTCTGGTCCGGCGGGTTGAGCCGGTGCTGCCGCTGGTGGCCATGGTGTCGATCATGATGATCATCG
Organism: Komagataeibacter sp. FXV3; assembly: GCF_015155755.1. Taxonomy (GTDB): domain Bacteria; phylum Pseudomonadota; class Alphaproteobacteria; order Acetobacterales; family Acetobacteraceae; genus Komagataeibacter. The sequence goes on from NZ_VWPI01000023.1 coordinate 2,847, forward strand.
GCAGCATCGTGGCGGGCGTGCGCCCGTCGCTTGCAGCAGTGGGGCCGCTGGTGCTGGTGGGGGTGGTGCTGCACAATGCGGTCGGGCTGCTGGGTGGGTACTGGGGTGGCCGCCTGCTGGGCTTTGACGAAAGCGTATGCCGCACGCTGGCGCTGGAAGTCGGCATGCAGAATTCCGGTCTGGCCGCGACATTGGGGCGGCTGTATTTCTCCCCGCTGGCGGCGCTGCCGGGGGCGGTATTTTCCGTATGGCACAACATATCGGGGTCAGTCCTTGCCGCGCTGTGGGCGGGGCGGCCCCCACGCGACGACCGCCCGTGACCCCATGCACCGTTACCATCACGGCGGCGGTGCATTACCAGGCGTGTGTAGCAACAAAAAAAGCGCGACGACCAGCAGGATGATCGGTAGCAGGCCGAGGCCGTTGAAGCCGGTTCCCCGCGGCCCGCCGTACCAGCCTGAGCGGTAACCATAGCCACCTCCGCCAATGGCGAAGATGATGAGGGCAATGATAAGAAGGGTCAGCATGGGATATACTCCGCTAGATGCCTGCTGATCCAACGGGCCATCACGGGGATGGTTCCTGTATGCGGGGGCGCATGTGCGGGGCGCGAAAGATCATTAAATAAGGCCGGTCAGGGCGGTCCGAAGGTTATCATGTTAGGGGATATGGCGGTTGCGTGTCCCGATATCCGGATGCCAGATTCCTTGATTGCCGCAGTTTTTTTACCAGTTGCAGGTCATAAGAAGTTTTTTTGCAAAAAGCGTCAAAGACCGCCGCCTTGGAAAAGCAGCATCCAAAAGCTTTTATTGTTTTTTATCGATGAATTATTTCACAATGGTCTGCCCACTATCCCTGAACTGGATTTCATGTGGTTTCGCCCCATATCTTCCTGACTGGCCTGTATTATTCGTGCTGAGGTAATGGTGTGATCCCGTTTTCCGTCCTTGACCTATCCCTTATTACGCGCGGTGGGAGCGCGGGCGATGCCTTCCGCAATACACTGGATCTGGCGCAACGGGCCGATGACCTCGGTTTTGCGCGCTACTGGCTGGCTGAACACCACGCCATGCCGGGCATTGCGTCGGCTGCCACGGGTATCCTGATCGGGCAGGTGGCGGCGGCGACAACGCGCATCCGTGTTGGCGCGGGAGGCGTCATGCTGCCCAATCATTCCCCGCTGGTGATCGCCGAACAGTTCGGCACGCTGGAAACCCTGTTTCCCGGCCGGATTGACCTTGGCCTTGGCCGTGCGCCGGGGGCGGACCAGCGCACGGCCCGCGCCCTGCGTCGTGACCCGCACGCGCCCGAACGCTTTGCGTCCGATGTGGTCGAACTGCTGCATTATTTTGAACCGGCCGATCCCATGGACACCCATATGGTCCACGCCATACCCGGCATGGGCCTGCGGGTGCCGGTATGGCTGCTGGGGTCATCGCTGTTTTCAGCGGTGCTGGCCGCACGGCTTGGCCTGCCCTATGCCTTTGCATCCCATTTCGCACCGGGACAGATGGCGGAGGCGATCAGTCTTTACCGTGCCCGGTTTGAACCCTCGGACCGTTGCCCCAGGCCCCACGTCATGCTGGGCGTGAACATCATCGCAGCGGACAGGGAAGAAGAAGGCGCGTTGCTGGCGACCTCCCTGCAACAGTATTTCATTGCCCTGCGGCGGGGACGGCCCATTGCCTTTCCCCCGCCGGTTGCGGATACCACCGGCCTGTGGTCGCCAGCGGAACAGGAGATGGTGGACCAGACCCTGTCATGTACGTTTGCGGGTTCAGTCCGGTCCATTACGCCACGGCTACGCGATTTCATTGCCCGGCATGAACCCGATGAACTTCTGGTTGCGCTGCCCATTCATGACCATGGACTGCGGCGGCACGCCCTTGAACTGACCGCCGCCATGCAGGCCACGCTATCGTCGGATTTATACGTCAGCCCTTGAAGCATCCTTCAGATTTAAAAGAAGTTTTTGGTAAAGCTTATTTCAAAAAGCCTTGAAAGGTGCTGCCTTTTTTAAAAAAAGGCAGCATCCGGAAACTTTTATTTTCAAGTTCTTTTCAAACAGCCATCTGGTGTTAAAAGCCTGTTCAGACCACTGGCGTCAGCAATGGCCTGCCCGTAAAATGGGCAGCAAGATTTTCCACGACCAGCTTTCCCATTGCCAGCCGGGTTTCCACCGTGGCACTGGCGCGGTGGGGCTGCAGGACGGTACGGGATGAGGTACGCAGCGCCTCGGGCACGTCGGGTTCATGTTCGAACACATCCAGTCCCGCGCCACCCAGTGTTCCATTCGCAAGGGCCGTGACAAGGGCGGCTTCATCCACCACCGACCCGCGCGCCACGTTGATCAGCACACCATCCGGCCCCAGCGCATCAAGGACCTGCCGGTTGACCAGATGCCGTGACCCCGCCCCGCCCGAGGCCGCCACCACCAGCACATCGCTGTGGCGTGCAAGGGTCAGCAGTTCCGGGACGAACGTATAACCGGGCAGGTTCTTGTCACGGCGGTCGGTATAGGAAACCGGCATGCCGAATGCACTGGCGCGTGTCGCCATGGCCTGTCCCACATGGCCCATGCCCAGTATGCCCAGCCTGCGCCCCGATACCCTGTGGCCCAGCGGTGGCATGGGCCTGCTGCCCCATCCGCCATCACGTACGTAACGGTCCGCCGCCGGCAGGCCGCGCAGCAGCGACAGCAGCAGGCCCATGGCCATGTCCGCCACGTCATCGGTCAGCACGCCCGGCGTGATGGTGACAGGGATGCCGCGTCGCTTTGCTTCATTCAGGTCAACAGCGTCCGTACCAATGCCGTTGATGGCGATGATCTCAAGATGGGGCAGGGTGTCCATGACAGCGCGGGGCACGCCCGTGCCGCCACCGGTTGCAATGCCGCGTATCGATCCGGCGATTTTGTCCAACGGTTCACCCGCTGTCGGGCGATGGACATTATAGGCCGCATCAAGCTGTTTCTCGATTTCAGGCATCATGGGTTCAAGCAGCAGGATATCGGGTTTCATGTCAGATCTTTCTTGCGGGCGGGACGGCGAGGGGGTCAGGCCAGGTGGGCACGTACCGACCCCAATGCGGGGAAGCTGGCTTCGACATCCGTGCCATGTGCGACAAAAATGGTGCCGGTGGTGGAACCGGTTGTCACCACGCAGCCAGCATCAATGCCCATGCCGCGCCGGGCGGCATGATTGGCCAGCCAGACCAGCATGCGCAGCGGGTCGCCCGCCGCATTGCCACCGATATGATCCATCGCGACCTTGCCATCAATCCGCAGCACCACGCGTTCACGTACCGGGTCAAGCGTGCGCCACGTGGGGGTGCCGGGACCTACGATCATGGCGCCATGGCTCTGCTGGTCGGCGGCATGCAGCAGTTTATGCAGGGAGCCGGGCCGGGCGAAGCGGGTATCGAGGATCTCGATGACCGGATGGGCCGTGCCGATGGCGTCCAGCACCTCATCACGTGTCCATGGCGTGGACCTTGGGGGCAGGGCGCGGGCGAAACGGTAGCCGATTTCGGCCTCGACCCCCAGATGGCGGCAGGTATCCGCCGGGACGGTCGCGCCATCATTGAAAATGGTTGCGGTATGGATGGGTGCGCAGGCGGGTTCGGCGTCCGGGCCGGACGCGCCTACCTTCCAGCCGCCAACCGGGCCAAGCGACCGTCCCACCGTGTCCTGCACGGCGTAAGCCTCTGCCCCCGTGACCGGTACCAAGGTTTCGTCCACGCTGGCGGGCGGGGACAACCGGCCGCACCGTATGGCAAGGAGCAGTTCAGGCAGGCTGGTGGTTGCAGGCATGGAAAGTGTGTCCCCCGATACGGTCATGGCCCCGGCACGATGGCACATCACACCTGCGCACGCCATGCCACGACCGGAGACTTGCCCTGTGGTGCCGACAGGACGCCGCCCGGAACTGTCAAAAGTTTTTGGTGAGGCTTTTTTCAAAAAGCTTCGAAAGACGCCGCCTTTCTGAAAAAAGGCGACACCCAAAAACTTTGATTATTCACCAACGGATCCATCACGATGGCGCAAGGGGAAAATGACACGCCACTTCATGGCCGGGGCCTATGGGCCGCAGGGCGGGTGCCTCCACCCGGCAGCGGTCCTGCACATATGGGCAGCGTGTATGGAAGCGGCACCCGGCGGGGCGGTTGACGGGACTGGGTATGTCACCCCCAAGCGGCGGCGGGGGCGTGGCACCCGCCACGGGGCGGGGCACGGCGGCGGTCAGGGCGGCAGTATAGGGA
>NZ_VWPI01000024.1 GCF_015155755.1 Komagataeibacter sp. FXV3
GTATAGGGATGGGCGGGATAGTGCAGCACATCATCCGTCGCCCCGATTTCGACAATCGCGCCCAGATACATGACGGCCACGCGGGTGGAAACCTGACGCACCACCGCAAGGTCATGCGCCACGAATACATAGGTCAGGCCAAGCCGTGCCTGCAGGTCGGCAAACAGGTTGACGATCTGGGCCTGCACTGACACATCCAGCGCGGAAACCGGCTCATCCGCCACCACCAGGCGGGGCGACAGCGCAAGCGCGCGGGCAATATTGATGCGCTGGCGCTGCCCGCCGGAAAATTCATGCGGATACCGTGCCAGCGCCGCGACAGGCAGGCTGACGAGTTCCATTAGGTCACGCACGCGCCGTTCAATGTCCACAGCCGACCGCCTGCGCCCATCCGGGCCACGATGGACGCGCAGGGGTTCGGCCAGCAGGTCCCCGATGCGGCGGCGCGGGTTCAGGCAGGCGCTGGAATCCTGAAACACCATCTGCATGCGGGGACGCAGCGGGCGCAGGCGGCGTTCGGGCAGGGTGGTGATGTCGTGACCTTCAAACACGACCTGTCCCGCTGATATGTCCGTCAGCCGCAGCATGCACCGCCCCAGCGTTGATTTGCCGCAGCCGGACTCCCCCACCAGTCCCAGTATCTCGCCCGGCATTACTGACAGGGATATGCCATCCACAGCCACCAGATGCTGCCCATGGCCCACATGGTAGGTTTTGGACAGGTTGCGCACCGCCATCAGCGCGGCGGGGGCCGGTGTATCGTTCACGGGCATGTATCCCCCCATGTAACCGTGCGCGGCGGCAGGGGTGTGCCCTCGGCTGGCAGCACGCAGGCGGCCGCATGGCCGTGACCCAGCGGGACCAGAACCGGCGGGGCCGTGGTGCAGGCAGCGTGGACATGGGCGCAGCGCGGACCGAAGGCACAGCCGGGCGGGCGATCCATGGGCATGGGCGGCGCACCGGCAATGGCGGGCAGGCGGTCGGGCCGCGGACCATAAAGCGGCGGGATGGAGTCCAGCAGGGCGGCGGTATAGGGATGGCCGGGATGGTCAAGGACCCGGCCCGATGGTCCCGTTTCGGCCACCCGGCCGGAATACAGTACCAGCGTGCTGTCACAGGTCTGGGCCACGACCCCCATGTCATGTGTAATCAGCAGCACGGACGACCCATGCGTCGTGCGTAGTGAGCGGATCAGTTCAAGGATCTGCGCCTGTACCGTCACGTCCAGCGCGGTTGTCGGTTCATCGGCAATCAGCAGCGTGGGGTTGCATGACAGCGCCATGGCGATCATCGCGCGCTGACGAAGGCCGCCCGATAACTGGTGGGGATAGCGTCGTGCCATGCGTTCGGGGTCGGGCACGCCCATTTCACCCAGTATCCGCACCGTGCGTGCCCGCGCCTGCGTGCGGGAGACGCGTTCATGGGCGCGGATCTGTTCATCAATCTGCCAGCCGATGGTATAGACGGGGGTGAACGCCGTCATCGGGTCCTGAAAGATCATGGCGATGTCCCGCCCGCGCAGGCGGCGCATCTGCCGTGGCGGCAGCCCGACCAGTTCGCGCCCGCGAAAGCGCACCGACCCGCTGACCCGCACCCCCGGCATATCAATCAGGCCCATGATCGCCATGGCGGTGACGGACTTGCCGGACCCTGATTCCCCCACCAGCCCCAGTATCCCGGCCTCTGGCAGGCTGAAGGAGACATGTTCGACAATCGGCACCATGCGCCCGCGCGCGGGAAAGCCGACACACAGGTCACGCACATCCAGAAGCGGGGCGGAGCGGTCAGCGGGCATCACGCACCCTCGGGTCAAGGAACAGGTAGATCACGTCCACCGCCGCATTGGCCAGCACCACGAAAACGGCGGAATACATGACGGTGGCCATGATGACCGGCAGGTCCAGCGTGGTCAGCGCGCGATAGGTCAGGCGACCGACGCCGGGCAGGCCAAACACCACTTCCGTCAGCAGCGCGCCACCGCCCACCAGTTGCGCGAAATCCATCCCGAACAGCGATACGAAGGTGACCATGGATGTCCGCAGCCCATGCCACAGCAGCACGCGCGCAGGGGACAGCCCCTTGGCGCGTGCCGTGCGCATGAAGTCCTCGCCCGCCAGGGTGACAAGGTCGGTGCGTAGCACCCGGCTGTATATGCCAATGAACATGACCGCCAGCACGAACCACGGAATGACCAGTGCGCGGAACCATCCCAGCGGGCTTTGGCTGAAGGGCACGTAACCCAGTCCCGGCACCCATGAAAACAGCCATGTATCGTGATAGCGGTTCTGGGTGATCAGGTTGGCGACCTCCCCCAGCCAGAACACGGGAATGGAAATCCCCACCAGCCCCAGCATCATCAGCCCCCGGTCCATCCATGTATCCCTCATGGCGGCGGCCACCGTGCCCATGGCAATGGATACCGTCACCCAGATGAATGCCGCCCCGCAGACCAGGCACGCCGTAACCGGGGCGGCCTGCATGATCTCGGGCACCACCCGTTCGCCACGGTTGGCATAGGAGGCAAGGTCGCGCGTGATGAACAGCTTTTTCATCATGATCGCGTACTGCACCGGCAGCGGGCGGTCGAAACCGTATTCGCGACGCACTTTTTCCATGGTCTGTGGCGATGCGTTCCGCCCGGCAATGCGCGCGGTGGGGTCCGCGCCGGGTGTTGCGAAAAAGATTCCAAACACCAGTACCGACACGCCAAACAGCACCAGCAGCGTCTGGCCCATGCGGCGCAGCAGGGCGGTCATGAACGCCGTCCCCCATCACGCACGTCCAGCGCATCCCGCAGCCCGTCACCAAGGATATTGAGCGCCAGCACCACGATTACGATCGCAAGTCCGGGTGCAACGGCCACCATGGGGCGGGTATAGATCAGGCCCTCGCCATCCTGAATGATTGTCCCCCACGAAGGCTGTGGCGCCTGTACCCCCAGCGAGAGGAAGGACAGGGCACTTTCCGCCAGCAGCGCCAGCGCCATCAGCAGCGGGCCGAGCGTGACCAGCGTGGTCATGACATTGGGCACGATATCGCGCAGCATGATCCGCCATCCCGGCACGCCCAGACAGCGCGCGGCGGTCACGAATTCCGCCCGCCGCAACGCCATGACCCGCCCGCGTATGGGACGCGCGGCATAGGGCACGTAAACCAGCGCGATGATCATGACGGGGATGAACAGGCTGTCCGCCCGCAGCACGAACGGGCCAAGGCGCACCTGCTGCCTGACCATGACAATGGAAAGCGATATGGCGAACAGATAGACCGGCACCGCCCACATGATGTCCATGATCCGCGACAGGACGGTATCGACA
>NZ_VWPI01000025.1 GCF_015155755.1 Komagataeibacter sp. FXV3
CCCCACACCCGCCGCCAGCAGCAGGCACATGATGGCCGCCCCGGCCGAAATCAGCAGCGAATTGCGCCCACCATACAGCAGGCGCGCCATTACGTCGCGCCCCTGGTTGTCGGCGCCCAGCATGTACGTGGTGCGCCATGTCGGTCCGATGGGGCTGAGGCCAAGGTGCAGCGGGTTGTCATTGGGCTGCATGATGTCCACTTCGTGTCCGTCCAGCATGATGGTGCCCGCCACAGTGGACTGGAACGGGTTGGTCCGGGCAATCGTGTGGGCATAGAACGGGGCCAGCAGGCACGCCATCGTCACGGCAGCAAGCACACCCAGCGCCACCATGGCCGACGGGGTGCGCGCGAGATTGCGCGCGGCCTGCCGCCATGGGCCGGTGGATGTGGACTGGGTCGGGGCGGACATGATGGTATGGCACTCGGAACGTGGGATCAGGACATTCACGCAGGGTGGCACCATATCCCCCGCTTGCGAAGGGGCTGTCATGACCCGGACCATGTTTTATACGGTTTTACCGACCGGTCGGGCCTGATATGCGCGGGAACCGTCTTCCATGATGGACCAGGCCAACGTGCGTCCGGAACAGTCGCCACAATTCCCATGATTGCTGCATGCGGGTCTGACCGTTTCGGGTATAAGCAGGCCCGGACCGCAGATTATAAAAAGCTTCAGAAAACGCCGTCTTTTGGAACAAAAGTGGCCCCTGACACTTTCCATTCATTATCAATAAGTTACTATTGAAACAATAGGCCGGTCAGTTCCGGGTGGCGGCCGCATCGTCATGGTTTTCCATCTGGGCGACAGCGGTGGCGAAGCTGGGGGCAAGCGGCAGGAGCGGGGTCATGGTCGCCTGCCATGCATGGTACAGGTCGGCCTTGCCTTCATACACCACGGCGGATGGCCGGTTGTCGCGGTCCAGTTCCTGTATCCACCCGCCATGCCTGCGGTCGATCATGAAGGTGTCAATATAATCCCACAGCGTGCGGTACCAGTGTTCATACTGCCGGTGTCCCGTGCGTTTAAGCAGGGCGGCGGCGGCTGTCATGGCCTCCGCCTGGCACCAGTGGGGGCGGTTATGGACCACGGGTTCATGGTTCCAGTCGATCGTGTAAACCAGCCCCGGCGCGCCATCGCGCGCCCATCCCGCCGTCATGCCGTTGTGAAATATCTCGGTGGCATCTTCCAGCAGCCATGCGGGCGCACGGCCATCGGCGCGCAGCAACGCGGCTTCCAGCTTCAGCAGCAGGTGCGCCCATTCCGTGAAATGGCCCGGCGTCATGCCATAGGGACGTAGCGGATCAGCAGGCCGGTCACGGTTGTAATCATCCAGCCGCCGCCAGTTGCGATCGTAATGCTCGGGCAGGCTGTAACCCGCATCGCGCGCCAGTGTATGGATGAAGCGTTCGGCCACGCGCAGGCCCCGGTTGCGCCAGATCGGGTCGCCCGTCACATCGGCCACGGCCATGCAGGCTTCAAGCGAATGCATGTTGGCGTTGGCGCCGCGGTAATCTTCCTCATCCGACCAGTCGGCGGCAAAACTTTCGCGGAAAATGCCTTCTTCCTCACTCCAGAAATGCTGTTCCCAGACCGCAAGCGCCTTGTCCAGCAGCCTGCGTGCGCCCGCCACCCCCGCAACCGTGGCCGAGGATGCGGCCAGCACGACAAAGGCATGCAGGTAGGCCTGCTTACGCCCGGCATCCGGCGGTTGCCCGTCGGTGGACGGGGCAAGGAACCAGCCGCCATTTTCATGGTCCGCCAGTGGACCCAGCAGGCAGTTGACCCCATGCGCGGCCAGTGGCCCGCAACCTGGCAGCCCACGTTCCATCGCCACGGCATAGACATGGGTCATGCGCGCGCCCAGCGTGGCGTCGGCGGTGGCGCCGGGCGGCAGGTTGCCCTGGTCGTCCAGTGCCGCGAAGCCGCAGGCCACGCGGGATGATCTGGAAAAATCCAGCAGCCGCTGTCCCTGCACCTCCAGCCAGCGACGGTGGGGCAAGCGGCGCAACCATGAAGACAACGGCACCATCAGCGCAGGCAGGGCTTCACCCATTGATGATCATGCCCCCGTTTACGTGCAGCGTCTGTCCGGTCACGTATGATGAATCCTGTGCTGCAAGATAGACATAGGCCGGACCAAGTTCACTGGGCTGACCGATGCGGCCCATGGGCGTATCCTTGCCAAGGTTGGCCACGGCCTGTGGGTCGACCGGCCCCCAGCTTGCCGGTTGCAGGGGTGTCCAGACCGGGCCGGGGGCGACCGCGTTGACCCGTATGCCCTTTGGCGCAAGCTGCAGCGCAAGTGCCCGGGTAAAGCCCATTTCCGCCCCCTTGGTCGTGGTATAGGCGACCAGCGAGGCGTTGCCCGCAAACGCGTTGACCGAAGACGTGTTGATGATCACGCTGCCCCGGCCCAGATGCGGCAGGGCCGCGCGGGCCAGGTAGAAATAGCCATTGATGTTCACGTCCATGTGACGTTGCCAGGTCTCGTCCGTAATATCGGTCAGGTCGCTGCTGACGTACTGGACGGAGGCGTTATTGACTACGATATCCAGCCCGCCAAGAGCCTGCACCGTGCGGGCCACCGCGTCATCGCATACCCTGCTGCACGATACATCGCCGCGTATGGCCAGCGCGCGGCCCCCTTCGGCTTCGATCAGGCGCACCGTTTCGTTGGCGTCCTCGTCCTCTTCCAGGTACACGATGGCGACATCGGCCCCTTCACGTGCGAAATACAAGGCGGCGGCGCGTCCTATGCCACTGTCACCACCGCTGACCAGCGCCCTGCGTCCCTTCAGCTTGCCGCTGCCCATATAATCGGCACGGATATGTTCCGCCGGTGGGTCAAGCAGGCGTTCGATACCGGGCTGGTGGGGCTGGCTCTGTGCGGGAATGCTGTGGGGCATGCGTGGCCTCCGTCATGTGGATTGCAGGGTTTGCCCATATGGGCGGGCGGAAGGTGACATCTTCCATCATGCCCCCATGCCTGCCTTTTTCACGGCATGCGCACACGCATCGTGTCGCGCCGGAATATCAAGGTCGGTCATGCGCGGCATGTTGCCGGTACCGGGTTGCAGGACGCCCGCCGTGCCATAGGCGTAATCCATATTGCCGTGTTCATCGGGCGGGACAGCGCCGGTATTATGGATCAGCGTATTCATGAGCGGGGTTGCCCCTGCATGGTCCGCCAGGCCATTTTCAATGCAGAAATTCAGGTAACCCGCCAGCCGCGCGCCCGATGCCGCGTCAATCATCGCCTGTGGCATTGCAGCAGGTGGCATGGCCATATCGCGCGCCATGGCGGGAAGCACGCCACCCCCGAACAGGATGCCCAGCGTCACGACGGGCAGGGTGAATATTGGACGGTACGACATTCGTGGCATCCTTCTGGCGGGACGTGAAATGACGTGGCAGCGTGGAATGATGCGGTCCATGGCCCATTGCGGCCATCATGTGCCGCGCATTAAACCCGTGGCGGGGCGGCAGGTTGCATCAGGTCCGCAGCGTGCTGCAGGCGGCCGGTTGTTCGTGATGGTTTGCGGTCTGTATGGACTGGTGGATATCGTCTATGTCGGGGGTGGGCGACCGGGCATCGTGCTCCGTCCCTGATGTGGTGCAGGAAGGAAAAAACCGATGGCGGCCCCCACGCAACATTTGGGTGCGCAGGAACTGGTTGCAGCCGTGGCATCGGTCGTGGCGAACGAACCGGACATGATCGCGGACATGGCCAATATCGCGGCCATGATTTTCGAGGCATTGCCCGACCTGAACTGGGCGGGATTTTATATCTGGAAAGAAGACCAGCTTGTGCTGGGACCATTTCAGGGGCGCATGGCCTGCACCCGCATCGCCTATGGCAGGGGGGGTGTGCGGGACGGTGGCGCGGGAACGGCGGACGCTTGTTGTGCCCGACGTGCATGCCTTTCCCGGCCATATTGCCTGTGACGCGGCCTCGGCTTCCGAAATCGTGGTGCCGGTCATTGCGGGCGACCGGCTGCTGGGTGTGCTGGATATCGACAGCCCGGTGCGCGACCGTTTTTCCGATGCCGACCGGATCATGCTGGAAAAGATCGTGGATCTGCTGGTGCAGGCCATTCCGGCCGGGACGCAATAGGAAACAGGCAAAGGCCGTCCGCCCACCCCATGGCCGGGCCGGACGGAAAGGGGATCAGGATTTCCCATACCTGACGTAGTCGGTCAGTTCACCCAGCAGGCTGTCAAGGAATGTATGCGGCTGGGGCTGGTCCGGTGTTGCGGTGGTATCGACGGGCGGGGCCGGGGTCTTGCCGGACGCTAGCTGCCACAGATATTCCGCCCACAGCCGTTCGGACTGCATGGAAACGGCTGCCTTGTGCAGGTTGTCCAGTGCGCTGACCGCATCCTTGTCGCCGCTTTTGACAAGGGGGATCAACGCTTCAGCCGCATCACTGACGCGGGCCTGGCTTTCCTCGATATGGGTGCCCAGTGTGAAATAGGCTTCGGCAATGGTCTTGGTGTCCATGATGTGATCTTCCTCTCCCGGCTACAGGCCGTGACCCTAACCCACCCCGGTCGGCGGCGCCAATCAGAGGAGGTATGTCCCGCACACGCCATGCGGCGACCGGACGGGGAATATGAAAAAGCCCGGCCACAATGTGCCGGGCTTTCATGATGTAGGCGTCGTGTTTCAGAACAGGAATATCATGGCCGTTGAAAGGGCGAATGCGGCGGCGATCAGTGCCGGTCCCGCAATATCCCATCGTGAAAGGCGTCCGGCCGGTGCTGTGCCAGCAAGGCGCTGGCGGCGCAGGTGTATCCACATCGTAGCCTCCGTCAGAAGCAGTCAGGTCCAGATAGCTGGACCGTCATATGAAGATAAACGATAGCCATAGTGCGAGTGTAAGCAGGACCATGCCAATGCCAACCATGTCGATGACATCGGGATTGGAACGGTAGCGGGTTCCCCTGTCCATGGCGACCTCCAGTCCGGGTGATGGAAAACCACCCGATGGAGGCGATGTAGGCAGGCGCGTGCCACCTGAACAGGGGCAGGACAGCACCGCAGGCACGGGACAGTCCTGATGACCCATCACGTTTGCGGCATCTGCCCTGCCGGGCGCGGCGGATGAACGGCGGCGGGATCAGTCCCCGGCCTGTTCCAGTTCATCATTGATCTTCAGCGCCAGGCGCGCCATCTGCAACGCTCCTTCCCTGCTGCCTGCGCCGCAGATGAAGCGGGCGGGATGGGCAAATACCGCATCGGGCACGCCCGATACCTTCGCCAGCGTTTCCCCGTCCAGCCCACGCCATGCCTCCGGCAGGGAGATGCGCTGCCCGAAATCGCCGCGCACGGGGGGCACCGCCTTGACGTTCCAGCGGTCAGGGGCGGCGGGGGAGACGACATAGACGACGGGCAGGTCGTTTTCAAAAATGACCTTCTCGGTCGGCATGCCCGTATCCATCAGCAGGATGCGCTTGTCCTCCGCGGCTTCATAGGCGGCCATGACCCGCTGCGCCGCCTTCAGGCTGGCACGCACGCGGTCCACTACATTGACCAGATGGGAGGCCACGGTCGTCGCAGCATTGGCGAAGCCCAGCGTCTCGCGCCGTTTTGCTTCCTCGGGGCCATACAGTTCGATGGTGTCCCATGCCGGGCGGCAGGATGACACGATATCGGCCAGCGACAGCCTGCCCATTTTCACGACGCCATTATCGTCCTCGTCAATCGGCAGGACCAGCGACTTGTCTATGGCCTGCCATATGGCGGCAATGTCCGCTTCGTCCACCTGCGTCTGCACGATATTGCGTATGGCGGCGGTCCCGTAATCCTTCCACAGCAGGCCGGCGGCGCTGTAGGGCGTTCCGTCATCACGCAGGGGCTTGTCCTTCATGTGATGGTCGTAACGGCCTTTTTCCGGGGTATACTGGCCGCCCACGTCAAACACGATATCGGACGCCGCGATCCGTTCGGGCGAACGCGAGCGGATGAATTCCAGCCGGTCCGCAGGGCCATCCCCCAGAACACGCGCGCGCAGGTCGCCCCCGGGCGCAAGGGCGTAGTGCAGGATGACATATCCCAGTGTCTCATCAACGTGGAAATTTCCCGAATGGGTCAGCGCCCGGACGGGGGCGGCTGCGTTATCAAGACCAATGGGGGTATGCTGGGGCATGGGGAACCTGCTGACGTACAAGAATGGAATTCTGATATGCCCCCTCATGCCGCAAAGGGTCGTCCAAGACAACAGGCTTCCTTGCCATGCCGTTAGCGTCAGGTGCAGGGTGAAAATCCTGCCGTTGATAGATAAAGTAAAAGTTTCTGGGTGCCGCGTTTTTCAAAAAGGCGGCGTTCCCGAAAGCTTTTGGTAAAAAGCGTCACCAAAAACTTTTCCATGATTGTCAGGCGGAGCGGGATCAGTATGCGCCACGGGCGTCATGCGGGTTATGTTTTCCGTGCTGCTGGCCTTCATGCCAGTACAGCGGACGGTCCCGGTGCGGGTCATGGCACCCCGCAAGGCAGATGATGATGGCACAGGCCATGACGATCCGCAAAAGATGGTACATGGCTGGCCCCTGTTGCTGCGACTGTGCAACGCTTGCGCAGGGGGAAGGTTTGAAGGGGAACGGAAGGCAACACGTTCCCCCTGCGGTTCAGGATGGATGCGATCCGTTGCCGGTTATGGCGTATCGCGCCATGTGCTGACGGCGTCCATGCCGGTTTTCAGCAGTTGTGCCGTGCGTTCGGGGCTGTCGCCCTCCACATAGACCCGTAGTTCCGGCGCATTGCCTGATGGGCGCAGGTGCACGATTTCCCCATTTTCAAAGGTCATGCGCAGGCCATCGGTTTCATCGACATGCGCAAGGCTGCCGCAGGCATCCCGCAGCCCCAGTGCGGCGGCACCGGCCGCCGGATCCTGACGGAGCGCGGCAATCCGTGCCTGGCTTTGGGCAGTCGGCATTTCCATCAACCGGTCACTGAGCGTGAAGCGCCGGGGCAGGGTGGCCACAAGTCCCGCCAGATCCACCCCCTGCTGCCGTGCCGCGACCAGCGCGCAGATCATGGGCAGGATGGAATCCCGCGTGGGCAGGGCCGCAAGGGGGCGCGCATCCCGTGTTACGTCACTGGCCAGCAGGAAGCCGCCATTGGCTTCATAACCGACGGAGGGCAGCAGTCCGGCTTCGGCCGCTTCGGTCATGGCCGCGACGACATAGGGGGAACCGATGCGGGTGCGCCGTATATCACGGGCAAAACCGCCCTGTTCCAGCGCCGTGTTGCTGCTGACCGGCGTGGTCACGGCGGCTGCCCCCAGGAAGCGCGCGGCAATGATCCCCAGCACATCCCCCCGCAGCCAGTTGCCGTGCCGGTCCGCCAGCAGGGGACGGTCGGAATCACCATCGGTGGTCAGGATGGCGTCCAGCGTGCCATCACTGGCCCATTCGCGCGCCAGGGCGGCATCTTCGGGGCGCACGGCTTCGGTATCGACGGGAATGAACGTGTCCATGCGGCCCAGTGGCACGGCGGTGCCCCCCAGGGCTTCGACAATTTCCACCATCACGTCCCGCCCCACGGCGGAATGCTGGTAGATGCCCAGCCTTAGCCCCGACAGGGCATGGGGGCCGAAGAAATCACGGTAACGGGCGACAAAGTCCGGCACGACATCGGTTATGACCGGTAGCGTGATGTCACGTGCCAGCGCCCCGGTCGCGTCAAACCAGCCATCGGGCAGGGTCACGTCCTGTTCACGCATGGCGGCTTCGTCGGTCTTGAGGAATTCGCCGCGCGCGCGGTTGAACTTGATGCCATTGCGATCGGCTGGAATATGGCTGCCCGTCACCATGAGTGAGGGGATACCAAGCGTGAACGCATGCAGGCACAGCGCTGGTGTCGGGACGAACCCGCAGAAAACCGGCACGCCCCCCATACAGGTAATGGCCGCGACACAGGCCCGCAGGATGCGCGGCGTGCTGGGGCGCAGGTCACCCGCCACCGCGACCTGCGTGCCAGGCGCGAATTCACCCAGGCTGGCCAGATGTTTGAGATAGCCCACCGTATAGGCAAAGCAGACGGAATCCGTCATGGCGGTAACAAGGCCACGCGCGCCGCTGGTACCGAAGGCGACACCGGACTGCTTCATCCATTGGGCTATTTTCATGTGTATCTCTCACAACTGTGACGGGGTTCGGGGCGAATGTTCACCTGATGGTCCGCCTCGCCTGAACACATGCGAAGCGACGGAGTTGACACACATGATCGTGCCTGCGCGCTGTCGTCTTGCGGTGACAGGCGGGCTTTCGCCCGTCTTTTCCATTCAGCCGGACCATGTCATGCCGTCTTGCTGCCATTTTCCATCAGGTCATGCAAACGACTGAATCATGAAAATGCGGCCGGAAAAAGCCTTGTTTCCACCTGACATGGACAAAGGGGGGCAAATCCCCGCGGCAATACGGCACGGCGTGAATGGACAGGCCATGCGTGGCGCGGCGGGGATGGCGGGATCAGTCCAGTGTCGCCGGCACCGTCGCCACACCGGCGCCGGGGCATGATTTGGCCACCTGCATGCGCTGGATGGCTTCCATCTTGCCCTTTTCACGCGCCAGCACGCCCGCCACGTCCGACCCGGTCATTTCAGACAGCGGCACGCCCAGCGCCAGCACGCCCCACGTATCGGTCTTGTGCGCCCGGCGCTGCTTGTTGGTCAGGCCTTCCAGCACGTCGCCTTCCTTCAGTTCTTCCTGACCAAGCTGCTGGCAGTCCATGCTGGCATAGACGGTATCAGGGACATAGGTCGGCTTGACGTCCTTCGGGCTGGATGCGCACCCGGCCAGTAATGCAAGGCCCGACAGGACAACAACTCTTTTCATTACGTTCTCTCCATAAACGGAGAGGTTGTGTTACATACTGTCACATGATCAGCTAGCCGGATACTGCATGGCTGCGACGCATCTGTCATAGCCGGTAATGAAGATAAAGACACCCTGAGCGGACAGGACAGAACCCATCACTTCATGGAAAATCATTGTTTTTCCGACTGTCTGCATCGCCATGCCTGGCTGTGATCGGGTAATGGTGGGGACGCGCCACAGCGGGACTGCCATCTGTATCAAAATCTGTCAGTCATGACAGCCCGCGTTGCGCGCAGCCCCTTCACGTCCGCTTACGGGGCGGTGTCGACCAGCACGATTTCACTGTCCTCCAGCGCGCGGACACGCAGCGTTTCAGTGGCGGAAATGGCGGCGCCGTCACGCTCATGCACTGTTGTGCCCTCGATTTCCACACTGCCGCGTGCGGGCACCAGGTAACCAAGCCGGTCTGTACCCAGCGGGTAATCGACAACCTGCCCCTTCTTCAGCGTCGCCCCCAGCACGCGGGCATTGGCGTTGATCGGCAGGGCATCGTTATCCTCCGCCTGGCCCGAGGCAAGGACCACGAAACGCCCCGCCCGGTCCCCCTTGGGAAAGGACCGCGTGCCCCATGACGGCGCATGGCCCGCACGGTCGGGCATGATCCAGATCTGGAACAGGCGTGTGGCCACGTCCTCGCGGTTGTGTTCGGCATGGCGGATCCCGGTGCCTGCCGACATCACCTGCACGTCGCCCGCATCCGTGCGCCCGGTGTTGCCAAGGCTGTCGGTATGGGTGATCGCGCCTTCGCGGATATAGGTGATGATTTCCATATCCCGGTGCGGATGGGTGCCAAAACCGGTGCCGGGGGCGATCATGTCATCATTCCACACCCGCAGCGCGCCCCAGTTCATGCGGTCGGGATCATGGTAATGCGCGAACGAGAAATGGTGGCGTGCATCCAGCCAGCCATGGTCGGCATGGCCCAACTGGCCAAAGGGGCGTACTTCAATCATCGGGTTTTCTCCAGTTGGCTGCGTTGACTATGGACACCATGCTAGCGCCCGGCTGGCATTGCGAATATGGAAATGAACGAAACTTATTGTTTCCATTTGTTGGTCATGGACTGGCGCGGGGGAGGGAGACACACCGGGACCGATAAGATATGGAAACACGCACTGGGAACATTGCGTGGGATTGTGCAATGCGGCTGCCGGATTTCGAGGCATGGGCCATTTTTGCAAAGGTGGCGGAACGCGGTTCGTTTGCGCGCGCGGCGGAGGACGTCCAGCTGTCCAAACCCACCGTGTCCAAGGCCATAGCCCGGCTGGAACACTCGCTGGGCGTCGCCCTGTTCAACCGCAATTCACGGCAGATGTCGCTGACCGAAACGGGACGGATGCTGCTGGGGCATGCCAACCGGATCCTGGCGGAAGCCGAGGCCGCGGAAACGGAAGCGCGCGGTGGCACGCTGACGCCATCGGGCCTGATCCGGGTCGCGGCCCCCATGGTATTCGGGGTCCGGCATCTGGCCCCGCTACTGCCGGATTTCCTTGTGCGCTATCCGGACATCGACATTACCATCGACTATAGCGATGCCATCGTGGACCTTGTGGCGGGGGGATACGACATGGCGCTGCGGATTGCGTCGCTGGCGGATTCCGCCCTGCTGGCGCGGCGGCTGTGCACGGTGCGGCTGCTGCTGGTGGCAACCCCGGGTTATGTGGAGCGGGTCGGTCACCCCGATGATCCCCGCGCGCTGGAGGGGCACAGGAGCTTCGTTTACACCAATACCGCCGCCCCCGGCATGATCCGCCTGCGGCATGAGGGGAACGGGCAGGAATTCGTCATGTGCCAGACCGCGCGGCTGCGCGCGGACAATGCCGAAACCTTCCTGCCGGCACTTGAGGCCGGCCTGGGTTTCGGCCTGTTTCCGGATTTCATGGTGTGGGACGGACTGAAATCGGGCAGGCTCACCCGTATCCTGCCCCGGTGGGCAGCCCCGCCCGTGGCCCTGTATCTGGTTACCCCCGCCAGTACCCTGCGGCCCGTGCGGGTCACGGCCTTTATCGATTATCTGGCGGGTGCGTTCGGGCACCCGCCATGGGCAGGGGCGGACTGAAAGACAGAACGGCCCTGCCCGGCGGTGTGTCGTATGGATCAGGAAGCCAGTTTGCTGGCCAGTCCCGCCACATGCTGACCCAGGAAGCGTGCGCCATCCAGTTCGGTGGCGCTGGGCTGGCGCGATCCGTCGCCTGCGGCAATCGTGGTGGCGCCATAGGGGGCGCCACCCGTCACCTCATCCACTTTCAACTGACCCTGAAAGGTGTAGGGCAGGCCGGTAATCACCATGCCATGATGCAGCAGGTTGGACATGAGCGAATACAGGGTCGTTTCCTGCCCGCCATGCTGTGACGCGGTGGAGGTAAACACCGCGCCTACCTTGCCCACCAGTGCGCCCTTCAGCCACAGGCCGCCGGTCTGGTCCCAGAAATTGGCCATCTGTGATGGCAGCCGCCCGAAACGCGTTGGCGCGCCGACAATGATTGCATCATATTCCGGCAGTTCCGCCGTGGTGGCGATGGGGGCGGCCTGTTCAGTCTTGAAATGATGGGCTTTCGCCACGTCTTCGGGTACCAGTTCGGGTACGCGTTTCACGTCCGCCTCCAGCCCTGCCGCGCGAACCCCTTCCGCCACGGCATGGGCCATCGTTTCGACATGGCCGTAGGTGGAATAATACAGTACGAGAACCTTGGACAATTTCGTAATCCCTTGCTGTGTCATGGACTGTTTCCCGCAGAGACTGTTTGGAAATGAAAGTTTCCGGGTATCGCCTTTATTTCAGGAAGGCAGCGTTTTCCGAAACTTTTGGAAAAAGTTTTCACCAGAAACGTCTTCATGATTTGCACGATGTCGCAAAGGCTGACTTTTCAAACAGTGTCTGAGGAACCTTTCTGACAATACGTCCCGCAGCATGGCTGCATACGCCAAAATCGGAAACGCTCCGTTTCCCGTCTTTACGTGACGCACGCACAGGCGGGATCAGGTACCCGCAAGTGGCCGCCAGCCCCCATCAGTGTGGCCAAACATGGGAATATGCCCAAGGGCATGCACCAGTCCGGGCATGTCGGGGCCTATATGTTCCAGTTCCGTCCGCCATGCCCAGCCCTCGGTCAGGACCGCCGTGATGCCGGCAACCTGCGCCTGGACCTTCTGCATGAGGCGGATGGTCGCCGCCGCCGTCCGGCCGGTATTCAGCACGTCATCCATGACCACAACGCGCCTGCCGCGCACGCGCTCGACAAGGGCGGGGTCAAGATACAGGTGCTTGGCCTGATCGGGACTGGTGGACGATGTCAGGCATTGTGACAGCGCATCATCGTACCAGAATTTGCGCGAGTGCCCCAACGCGACATAATCATCAAACCCGAGGTTTTCCGCGACCTGTCCGGCATAGGCCAGCCCCATGGTCGGCACGCCCACGATTACCTCCGGTTTCAGTTCCCGCACCATATCGGTCAGCAGGCGGACCAGTGCGCGTTCAACGGCAAATCCCGTCTGGTTGGACATGAGCAGCGCAATGGCCTTTTCCCCGTCTGGCAGGGGACGCAGCGGCAGGACCAGTGTCGATCCGTCCACCAGCTGCACGGGATAGGTGGCGCCGTAATTTATCTGGTGTTCCGGCATGGAGTGAGCATGCCATTGGGCGTGATAGGGGGGTGTCTGCACGAATACCTTCCGGTGGTTGGGACTGTCTGGGCGATATCTGCCTGCATGCCACGATATCCGGACGGTTTCCGGCACGCCAGTCCCCCATGTGTTATCGCCACGCGCCGCTTTCGATCATGCATTGTGTGTAGAAAGTGCGGCGCGAGGATCGGCTGACGCCAACCGTCACACTTTGCGTGGTGACGTTGTTCAGTCCACGTCCGGCGCATTTGGCGTCCATGTTGCGATATGCGCTGCTGTCAGGCGACAGGACGGTGGCATGGCCGCGTATGTAGCCCATTTCCGTGTTGACTTCCTGCACATGACGGCTGGCTGTCGGGATGTGGATACGGTACGACCGGGCCTGTGCCGGGAGACACGGAGCAATCGCCAACAGGGCGAACAGGCCGGAATATGCGATTTTCAGGATCACAGGGGCATCACCTTAGAGGTTTGTTGGTCGCAGGTTATGCACCCAACATGTCTGGCCTGTGTCCTGATCCTGTCTTTTTGTATCCCGCAGGTTAGGAATTGTTCATGTTGGCAAAAGGCGGGGCGCCGCCCACCCGTGGGGGCGGACGGCGCGCGGACCCGTGGGCCTTACACACCCACCATGACATCGGATGCCTTGATGATGGCGGTCGCCTTTTCACCGATTTTCAGGTTCAGGTCGGCAACTGCTTCATTGGTGATCGAAGCGGTGATGATGGAGCCACCAATGTCGATGCTGACATGGGACGTGGTCGCCCCCTTGGTGATGGCCGTGATCTTGCCTGCAATCTGGTTGCGTGCGCTGATCTTCATTGTCTTTCTTTCCTTTTTCCGTTTCGCCGTCACTGGCTGTAATCACGAAACGGGCAGAAAATCAAACCATGGCTTCCATATTCCGTCCCGGGGAAATGCCGGGCGACTGCCGTGGTCCGGGCCGCCAGCCGACATGGCCCCGGGCGGGGGCGCGCTATTACGCAGCCGCATGCTTTATCACGACCGAGGCTTCGGTCGTCAGCACGCGGAAGGTGAAGCTTTCCTGCAGGTACAGCTCCACCGACGTGGCGGTATGGCTGCTGTAGCCGATGGAGACATCCTGCCCGATATCCAGTTCAAAATCACCGCCACGGGTGGACAGGATATAGGCCCCTTCAATGGCCGGGGCGCAGATGATCCTGCCCTCGATCATCCGTTCCAGGTGGCGCAGGACCGGGTAGCCTTCCTCACTCCCGCCGCTGACGGCGGCAAACGCACGCGCGCCCAGCACCACGGAATAGGGGCCGTTGACGCCCGCAATACGCAGTTCATTCAGGCCATCGGCAATGATGCCGGGGTAGTCGCGGGGGGACGTGGGCAGCGAGAACCGGGCGTTGGACGTATCCTGCGCAATGCCCCGGATTCCGGCTGCGGCATAGCCGTCAAATATCGCCCGGTCTTCGGCATAGGCGATCTTCTGGGCTGCGTCCTTCAGCGGCTGCCAGTCGGAATCCAGCGCGCCGCGTTCCACATCATCAATTGCATCACGGCTCAGCGAAAACGGCACGCGCAGTTCCACCAGCGGCAGGACCTTGCGCTGCAGCGCATGCACCCCATCCGCCGGGCTGTCGATTCTGGCCGTATGGCCGGTATCGACGGCGGCAAAGCCGACGCCACGGGCTTCGGGCACATCCACGACGCGCCGGCCGGCCAGATAGCGGCGCAGCGTGCGGGATGCTTCCTGTTCGATATCAGCCCAAGCAGCGTCGGAAATGGGGGCAAGGTTGCGGTGCAGGTTATTCATGTCAGGCTTCTTCCTTCAGTGACCCGATGCCAAGTGAACCATTGGGTGTGGTGGGC
>NZ_VWPI01000026.1 GCF_015155755.1 Komagataeibacter sp. FXV3
GTGGTGGGCGGGCTGGCCGGTGTGTCTTCGGTGCTGTCCGCAGGCACTGCCGTTGCGCCATATGTTGGCGCGGCGTCGAGAAAATCGGTGGTGGGAATGAAAAACAGCACGCCTGTCACCGCGCGGCTGACATCCAGCAGGCGATCGTAATTGCCCGGCGGGTTGCCAATGAACATGTTGTCCAGCATCTGTTCCACACGGGTGGGGGTTTTTGCGTATCCTATGAAATAGGTTCCGAATTCGCCCTTGCCCACTTCGCCAAAGGGCATGTTGTCGCGCACGATCTGCAGCTGTTCGCCATTTTCCTCGATATTGGTCAGGACATTATGGGCGTAGCTGGGCTTGGCGGCTTCGGGCAGTTCAATGTCCGACAGCTTCTTGCGGCCAATGATCTTTTCCTGCTGCTCGACGGGGATGGCGTCCCATTTTTTCAGGTCATGCAGATATTTCTGGATGATGACATAACTGCCGCCGGCAAAATCGGGATCCTCCTCACCAATGACCGTCGCATCGGTCGCGGCCTGGTTGACCGGGTTTTCCGTGCCATCGACAAAGCCCAGCAGGTCGCGGGCGTCGAAATACTTGAAGCCGTGGACCTCATCCACCACCTGCGCAACATTTTCCAGCCGGGCGGTGATGGCGGTCGCCAGTTCAAAACACAGATCCATACGCGTTGCACGGATATGGAACACCAGGTCACCGGGGGTGGCGGGGGCTTCATGCACGCCATGGATGGCGCGGAAAGGATGGAGTTCCCTGGGTTTCGGCCCCTTGAAAACACGGTCCCATGCGTCCGACCCGATACCCGTGACACAGGACAGCCGCCCGTCGGGAATGCGGAAACCCACCCCGCGCACCAGCGCCGACAGGTCGCCATACAGGTTACGCACCGTGGCGCCATCATCCCCGTCGCCGGGATCCAGCGTGAAGATCAGGAAAATCGCGGCGCTGGTCAATGTGGTGTCAACGGGCTGTGGTGTAACTGAAGGCACGCCTTACTCCCTGCATGGCGCCATGAACAACATGCGGCAGACCCGGCGCGGCTTAGGTCTGCGATTGGAAGCGGATGCTATACACTTCATGCATCATGCAAAAGGTCCGCCATGATGAATTCTTCCTATGTTCCATCGTGTCATGATCCGGATGCATCCCTGAACCCCGTTCCGGCGTTGGCATGTGGTTTCCCGCGTTCATGCGGGAATATCGCGGTCGGCAGTCCGAAAATCTGTCCTGCCGCGGCATGGAGGGAAGGGATGTTCATGCATGGTTGGCTGAAATATATTCCCCCGCCTCGGTCCAATTTCAGGGGGGAATGCATGTGGTGAAGAAGAAGACCATCTATCATTTGACCAAGAACCTGCGTGACAGGATTGATGCCTTCATCATGCGGTTTTCCCTGCTGCCCGATCAGGCCCTCTTTGATCCCCATGTCATGCAGTGGGTGCGCGACCTGGAACAGAACTGGGAAAGAATTCGTGACGAGGCGTTGCAGATGGCGGCAACCGACATTCCATCGCTGGGGGACATATCGCCCGATCATGGGCGTATTGCCGCCGACCGCCGCTGGCATTCCTTCTTTCTGGAAGGGTATGGTTACAAGCGTCAGGAAAACCGGGCGCGCGTCCCGACGACCGCGGCACTGATCGACCGGATCCCCAATTTATGCACCGCCAGCTTTTCCGTGCTGGAGGCAGGTTGCCACATTCCCCGCCACCGGGGCATGACCAAGGGCATGCTGACCTATCATCTGGCGCTGCATGTCCCGGCTGATCGCGAAAATTGCTGGATCCAGTTTGAAGAAGGCGACAGGCTGCATGTCTGTCCATGGACGGAAGGCAGATCGATACTGTTTGACGACACTTACAACCATGAAGTGTGGAACAACACGACCGACACCCGTTATGTCCTGCTGATTCAGGTCAGGCGGCCCTGCCGCTGGCCGGCGCGCCTGTTGATGGACGTTTTCTTTCGGGGTGTGCGATATTCACGATTTGTTCAGGATATTCGCAAAAATCTGGATCGACGGCAGACGTGACCCGCAATGCTTCCCGCCATCGTCGCGTAGTCCCTGCCTGCGGGGCGGAAACATGCCACATTCCGCGTGACCCTGTGCATGTACCGGTCACAGGGTAGTTGCGGGTGTCATGGGATCATGGTGTATGCGGCCTGCATGCGACATTGTGGGGCTGAACCCTGCCGCCCGCCGTGGTGGCATGGCCACCATGGGTTCCGTGATCCAGTAAACTGAATTGCCGTGGCCCATGACGGGGCGGGCCATATCATTCGTCCATGTCGGGACATCGCCGGGCATGCCGGGGGCGGCTGCGATCGGGAAGGATAACCCCGGAAGAATAAAAGGTTTCGGGTGCCACCCTTTTTCATAAAAGGCGGCATCCAGGCCATCTTCACCCCATGTCAGACAGTCCGTAAATGACAGGCACAGGGGTACCGGGCAGATTCTCAGTGAATGGCAACCTGTGCCGCATCGGATACGGGCAGCGGTATCGTAGGGATGGGGGGCTGTGCTGCAATTCGTGCCATGGGCTCACCCATCACAGGCAATAATCCGTCAAGTCGTGCCAGCAGGAAGTCGGCCCCCGCGCGCGACAGGTGCTGTGGGTCAACATAAAACGGGTTGTCCCCGTTGCGGAATTTGCATCCGGCAGGGGAACATAACCCGTCAGCCAGCGCGAAATAGCTGACGTCCTGCCTGTCTTCCACCGCATGGCGCACGACAGTCGCGACGGGTTGGGCAGGCACGTTGAGAAGGGTTGCTGGCGCGATTTCCCCGACTGCCCGGAATGACGGGTCCAGCATCTGCTCGGCATGCTGGCGCATGGGCATGAAGGCGGTCACCGCTTCCTTGGCGGGATCAAAGCGGAACTGGGGTACGTCCCCCAGCACGACGACATGCTTGTGCGCATTGACCAGTACCTGCGTTGTATTGCGTAACGCGATATCCAGCCGGACAAGGCTTGTGGCTACGCCATGGTCCACCATGTCCTGCGGGTCAGCATAGGCATCCCGCCCGGCATCCCCGGCAAAGGGTGCGGCCCAGTAACCTGCCAGCACCACGGTCTGGACATGCGGGTCATGCATCACGGCGGCAAAGGCCTGCGCATTATACTGCGCGCATTGCATGGCATGGCCGGGATGGGTGGGCATGAGTCGCGTGGTCCCCAGCAGGGGCGGGCATGAGGATTTCGTAAACTGCACGAAATCAAAACCGGCCCGGTCCGCCATATGCGACAGGGATGCGGCCAGTGCGGATGCATGACTGTCCCCCAGCAGGGCGATGCGCGGGCGTCCCGTATCATGCACGCAGCGTGACGACAGGTTCAGGCTGGTAACCCCGTAATTGGCCAGGCAGGGTTCGCCCCGCCCTTCCGCCAGAACCCGTTCGGCAAAGGTCAGGGCCGGGTCAAAACGCCGGGACAGGCCATTGGATACATAGACCACCGCCAGCATGCTGACAGCCAGCGCAAGGCTGCCCGCGTACCGTGTCACAACGACAGGGGCGCTGCCGCTTCCGCGCCGGAATGGCTGTTCGATATAGCGCCATGACAGCGCGGCTGGCGCCAGTGATACGATCCCGGCACCCGCAAGTAGCAGCGGCGATGGCGCGCGTGCCGAACACAGCCAGATGAACGCCATAAGCGGCCAGTGCCACAGATACCATGAATAGGATATGCGACCGATCCATATGAATGGCCGCGTGGACAGGATGGCGCGGTTGACAAAACTGCCATCCGAAAGCAGCAGTGCCAGCGTGCCGCCAACCGGCAGGAGGGCGGCCAGACCGGGAAAGGGGGTATGTTCATCAAAAATGAATATCGATAGCCCGACAAGAAAAAAACCCGTCCAACCAATGAAATGATTGACGGGACGGGGAAAGGTTAAAGCATAGTTCGATTTCGCTACGGCAAGGAACGTGCCTGCGCCCATTTCCCACGCTCGCGTGGGCAGCAGGTAGAATACGGCGGCGGGCCACCGACCCAGCCCGAACTGCGCCACGCACAGTGACCCAAGGCATAGCGCCCCGATCACGCACAGTACAATGACATGCCGCAAGCGGCCGATTGCAAGTAAAAGCAGGGGAAAAAACAGGTAGAACTGTTCCTCCACTCCCAGCGACCATGTCATGAGGAACGGGTTGAGATGGGCATCGGGGGAAAAATAACTGATCTGTTTCCAGAACAGTATATTGGACCACCCAAGTAATGCGCTTATCGCCCCCAGACTGGTCTGGCGTAATTCCGCCGGGCTGGAAAACAGCAGCCCCGCCAGCATGACTGCGGTGATGATGAGCATGAGGGCCGGCAGGATACGCCGGGCGCGCCGGGCGTAAAACCCGACAAAGCTGAAGGTTCCCAGCCGGATATCCCTGTAGACGATGCCACCGATCAGGAAGCCGGAAATAACAAAGAAAATATCCACGCCAACAAATCCCGACTGTACAGGATAGATGCTGGCATGAAACAGAACGACAGCCGTTACCGCGATTGCGCGCAGGCCATCAATATCGCGCCGGTAATTGGCGTGCAGATTCAGGCTCATTGGGGAGATCACCCTATAGGAAGCTGCGTGAAACAGATTGAGGGTGACCTTGCGATCCCACACAATTTGTCAACGTGAATAAAATGTAAAGAGTGGTGCCGGTTTCATTTGCTGTATCATTTCTTTACAAATAAAAGGGACTGTGCCTGATCTGCATCAAGATGCAGTGCAGCAGGCAGGCGTTGCGGCCATGCGCATGTGACCCACCGCACAGAATTATGAAAGGCGGGAATTACCCGCTCCCCCTAATATGGCCCGGATATTTCAGGAAAAGAACCGGAGCCTACGACCCCATGCTGCTCAACACCATCGAACTTGGCCCCGACAACGGTGACCTGTCCCTGCCACCCGTCGTCTTCCTGCATGGACTGTTCGGGCGGGCGCGCAATTTCGGGTTTTTTCAGCGCCGTATCGCAGCAACCCGTCGCACGCTGGCGCTGGACCTGCGCAATCATGGCGCAAGCCCGCATGGTCCGATGGACTACCCGACCCTTGCCGCTGATGTATGCGAAACACTGGCCGCCCATGACGCATTGCCCGCCACCGTGGTGGGACATTCGATGGGGGGAAAGACCGCGATGATGCTGGCGCTCAGCTTTCCTGCCGAGGTCCATTCGCTGATGGTGGTGGACATAGCTCCCAGCGAGGGTGGTTTTTCACAGTCCCATGAACTGGCCCGCAGGCTGGCTGAACTTCCGCTGCCTGATTTTCTTGATCGTGCCGGGGCGGAAGCGTGGCTGGGTCAGGTGATTGCCGAAAAGCCCGTGCGTGATCTCATGCTGATGAATCTCGACCTGGGGGAAAAGCCACGCTGGACCATCGGTCTGAAGGACATTGCGGCGTCCATGCCGGCCATCATTGACTGGCCCGACGTGCTGCCCTGCACCCGTTATGACGGCCCAACCCTGTTTGTGGCCGGTGGACATTCACATTACATCCAGCCCGACAATTATCCCGTCATGCGCAGGCTGTTCCCGCATTACCGGCTGGAAACCATACCGGATGCCGGGCACTGGGTGCATGCGCAGGCACCGCAGGCGTTTCTGGCCGCGCTGGAACGTTTCCTGCAGATCTGAATGGCGCACTGTATTCAGTGATCGGTGTGGGGGCCACGGCTCCAGTGCTGGTTGGTGTTGCGGTACTCCATTGCCGTGCCTTCATCACGATAGGGATGGGGATGTTTGTGGCCATGGCAGCCTGCGGCGGGCAGGACGATAAGGACGGTTAAAATCCTGATGATGTGAAGCATCGCAACCTCCTGCGGATGCGGCCTGAACGTCCGTATGGTCGGGAAGTTTTGTCATACGGCCTGCCGGCCTGCATCATGTGGCGTGGGTAGGGTCGTCCCGGAAGCCTGCCTCCCGGCGCGGCTTCATGATCCATACGCTTTCCGTTGCTGGACAGACCCCCTTCAGGCCGCCCGGCACGGCCCTGTGCGCCACACAGTCAAGGATAAACGTATCACCGTAATAATGCCGCAGTGCATTTTCATCGACCGAAAATGGCGGCCCCGCCTTGCGTGACTGGTCATATTCCATACTGACCAGAAGTTCAGGCGCAGCATTGGTGATGCTGACAAGGTGCCGGGCATAGGCCACGCGGATGGGGGCGGGCAGGGCGATCAGCGCCGCACGGTCATAGACGGCGTCAACATGACCCAGTGCTGCCTGCGTCAGGTTGAAAATGTCGCCTGTCCAGACGCACAGGTGTCCTGCCTCGTACCGCACCAATGGGCCGACAGGTGAAATGCGTGGCGTAAGCCCCAGTTCGGAAAAAAGCCCCGTTACGGCAATCGGGCTCAGTTCAATGCCCGCAACCTGACAGCCGTGTTCAAGCAGCCAGTGAATATCACGGCTTTTGCCGCATAACGGTACAAAGACCCGTGCGCCGTCAGGCAGGCTCAGGGCCCCGAAATGATCGGTCAGCAGGGGATTGGGCCGTGGTTCGTGAAAGCCGATTTCATTACGCTGCCATTTGCCGTGCCAGAAGGTTTTATCCATCGCGTCGTGTGCCCTCAACCCGCTTCATATCCACAATACAGCGGCCACAATACTGCTATTCCCACCGGTGCGAAAGACAAAGGCCCCGTAACCCGTGCCGGGTTGCGCCAGTGGGGTAATTATGGTTTCCACACACCGTCAACCCTGCGTTCAGAACTGATGGATCGGTGCGGATACACAACAGGAATATATGGTATCAATTCTGTCTGGTATTTCTGGCTACGATCGGGACAGTTGGCGGGTGTCTGTATCTGTTCGTGGTACTGGTTGATCCGTGGGGCGGGCTGCCCCTGTCATTGCCGCTGCACCGGTTGCCGGTGACCAGCAACGCGCGCTTTACCATGCCCATGCTGGCACAAAGGCCAGGGTTTGATTCCGTCATGCTGGGCACATCAACGGGCCGTCTGATACGGCCTGCGGTCATGGATGGTCCATTCGGGGCGCATTTCCTGAATATGGCGATGAACAATGCCCAGCCCCATGAGCAGTACCGCCTGCTGCTTGAATTCATGCATTACCATCCCGCCCCGAAGGTCGTGATGGTCGATATAGACCGTTCATGGTGCCTGTATGGTCCCAAACAGGTGCCGCTGAACCCGGAGCCGTGGCCTGACTGGATCTATCAGCAATCCCCATGGATGGGTTACCTGCACATGGCCAACCTGTATGCACTGCAGGAAGCCGGTAATGAATTCATGCTGCAGGTCGGGCTGCGCCATGAACATTACGGGGAAGACGGCTACACCAGTTTCGTGGGGCCAGATGCCAGCTATACCCGTGCGCGCGTTGACAGGATGTTTGCCCAGTGGGGGCCGGACCATATGCCGCCGCCGCCCGATCCCGTGGCGCCCGCCCCGGCCATGCAGGTGTATCTGCCGCTGATCCTGCATGCCGTGCCGGATACGACATTACGTATCATCTGGTTTCCGCCGGTGCAGGCCATCCGGCATAACCCGCAGGGGTCGATGTATGACGCCATGTTCAGTGCCTGCCACCGCCATGTGGCGTCCGTGACCGCAGGCATGCCCAATACGCTGGTGATTGATTTTGATATTCCGGGCCCGATCATCAATGATCGTGACATGTTCTGGGACCCGATCCATTACCGGCTCATGACAGCGGACCGTATCATGAAAGATATCATTACGGCGTTTCATGACCGGGCGTACCAGTCTGCGGACTATACTGTCATATCGGGCCCATAGGGACCGGCCGGGCAGGACGCTGCGCGTCACGAATGCGTGACGTTATGCCATTTTCTGGCGGAAATGCACGGATGTCAAAAAAGTATCATTTTCCGGCAAAAGATGGGCTAGACGCGTCATGGCCTGATCTTTTCATATGACTTCGCCAAAAACAAAAAGAAGGGGCGCCCGAAGGGCGTCAGGCAATAAATGGCGGAAGCTCTGGTCCTGGAACGCCAAGGCGTTCTTTCCATCCGTGATATCGACCTGCCACAGGAACTGGGGCCTGATGACGTGCGCATCAGGATCCATACAGTCGGGATCTGTGGCAGCGATGTCCATTACTATACACACGGGCGCATCGGTCCCTTTGTCGTCAATGACCCGATGGTGCTGGGGCATGAAGCGGCCGGTACGGTTATTGAAACCGGGTCGCGCGTCAAAAATCTGAAAATCGGTGATCGTGTCTGCATGGAGCCGGGCATTCCCGATCCCATATCGCGGGCGTCGCGCATGGGGATCTACAATGTCGACCCCGCCGTGACGTTCTGGGCAACGCCCCCCGTCCATGGTTGCCTGACGCCCACGGTGGTCCATCCGGCATCCTTTACCTATCGCCTGCCCGATAACGTGTCCTTTGGTGAAGGGGCAATGGTCGAACCCTTCGCCATTGGTGTGCAGGCCGCGGTCAAGGCTGCGATCAAACCCGGTGATACCTGCCTGGTCACCGGGTGCGGGCCGATCGGGCTCATGACCGCACTGGCTGCGCTGGCGTCCGGGGCGGGGGTGGTGTTCATATCCGACCTGGCCGCGCCGAAACTGGAAATAGCCGGTCGTTATGACGGAATTGAACCGATCAATGTCCGTGATGAAAAGCCGCGTGATGTCATATCCCGCCATCTCGGCACTGACTGGGGCGCGGATGTGGTGTTTGAGGCCAGCGGCTTTGCCGGTGCGTATGACGATGTCCTGTCCTGTGTGCGCCCGGGCGGGACGGTGGTGTTCGTGGGAATGCCGGTGGAAAAGGTGCCCTTTGACATGGTCGCCGCGCAGGCGAAGGAAATCCGCATGGAAACGGTTTTTCGCTATGCCAATGTGTATGAACGCGCCATTGCCCTGATCGCGTCGGGCAAGGTGGACCTCAAACCGCTTATTTCAGAAACGTTTGCATTCACACAGGGCGTTGCGGCGTTTGAACGTGCGGCGTCGGCATGTCCTGCGGATGTAAAGCTGCAGATCACGATGCCGGGGGTGGCCCCCACCTGACCGCCTGCGTGGCGTTACGCCACTTACGGCAGGTGGCATGCAGGCTGCCTGCCCAATAAAAACAAAAGGCATGAAAAAATGAATGCCACGAACAATGCCGCAAATCATGGCGGCACATCCATCAATCCCCCCGCATCCCCGATCATATGGGGCATGCCGGTGGTGCTGTTCTGGGGTTATATAGCGGTTGCGCTGTATATGACCGGCGACGGGATCGAGGTTGCGTTCCTGTCCAAATACGTGACCGGCATAGGGTTTTCCGCCCGTCAGGCCGGCCTGCTGTTTACCGTGTACGGGGCGACGGCGGCGGTGGCAAGCTGGCTGTCCGGCGTGCTGGCGGAAGTGTACGGCCCCCGGCGGATCATGGCCATCGGGACGCTGTGGTGGGTCGTGTGCCATGTCGCGTTCCTGTCCGGTGGGGTCATGCGGCATGACTTTGTGCTCATGCTGGTGTTCTACGGATTGCGCGGGTTTGCCTATCCGCTGTTTTTCTATGCATTCTTCTTCTGGATCGTGCAGCGCACGCCCGATCACCGGCTGGCTTCGGCCATTGGGTGGGTGTGGTCCATGTTCACGATCGGTTACGGCATCATCGCATCCTTCCTGCCCAGTTTCACCATTCCCGCCATTGGTTTCCTGCCAACGTTGTGGATGTCTCTGGCATGGGTCGGGTGTGGTGGCCTGCTGGCGTTTTTCGCCATACGTGATGATGCGCCTGCCGCGATTGACCGTGATGCGGGGCGCAGCGTGCGCCACCAGTTGACCGAAATCAGCCGGGGCCTGACGCTGATCGTCCATAACCGCGATATCGCGCTGGCACTGGTCACGCGGATCATATGCAACCTGTCGCTGTTCGGTTTCCCGGTGGTGATGCCGCTGTTTTATACTTCGGCCGAAGGCGGGTTCACCATGCCGCAATGGCTGCGGATATACGGCATATTCTTTGTGGTGCAGCCCTTTACCAATGTCATGTGGGGGATTGTGGGTGACCGGATCGGCTGGCTGCGGCAGATGCGCTGGGCCGGTTTCGTGGGGTGTGGCATTGCCACGCTGGCGTTCTACTACCTGCCGCACGCAGCCCCGGGCAACATGGCGGTGGCGATTTTCGCGGCCCTGCTGTTTGCGCTGACGATCACGTCCTTCGTGCCCATGGGGGCGATCTTTCCCATGCTGGCACCCGAACACAAGGGGGCGGCGGTATCGGTGCAGAACCTTGGTGGCGGCCTGGCCAATTTTGCCGGGCCGGCGCTGGCGACGGTGCTGGTGTCGGGATATGGCACGCAGGGCGTGGTGATTGCGTTTGCAGCGCTGTATTTCCTTGGCGCGGGGCTGACAGGCTTCATCCGGCTGGTGCAGCCCCGTGGCGTCCATGCCATGGATGTCGCTTCCAGCGCCAAGGCGCAGGCGGTGCGTGAGGGGATGGATACCACGCTCCCATCGCATACGCTGGCGGAGTGATGCCGCCCCGTGTGGGGGAAAGCCGCGCGGTAAGCCCCCCGGTATTCGAGGTCATACAGCCCGGCCCGCGACAGAGCTTTGTCTGGCACTGCCATGACTACCCTGCCGCCTGTGCACGATGGAACTATCACCCCGAATATGAACTGCACCTGATTACGGCCGGGACGGGTCATTTCATGGTGGGGGATTTCCTAGGCACGTTCGCTCCCGGCCATCTGGTGCTGGTGGGGCCGGACCTGCCGCATGGGTGGTTCAGTGACCTGTCGGCGGGTGAGCGGATTGAAGGGCGCGATATCGTATTGCAGGCCCACGGTGACTGGCTGCAACGGCTGGTCAGCCTGTGCCCGGAACTGGAAACGGTGTCCGCCCTGCTCGCGGATGCGCGGTACGGGGTCGTATTTACCGGGCCAACGGTGCCTGTTCTGGGCGCGGGGCTGGCGGCAATGGGGGATATGAATGATGCGGCGCGCCTTGCGGCCCTGATCGGTCTGCTGTCGGGGCTGGCGGCCTGCCCGCGGCAGCGTCTGACGGGCATCGCCCCGTTTGGCGGGGAAGGGCAGGCGCGGGTCGCGGACCGGGATCTTGAACGCATGGACCGGGTGATCCGGCACCTGCTGTCAGGTGGCGCGCATGATATCCGCCAGGCGGACATGGCCCGTCAGGTCGGGTTGGGCGGGCCTGCGTTTTCACGCCTGTTCCGCCGGGCGACGGGTACGACCTTCGTGTCCTTCATGCGCAGGCTACGGGTCAGTCACGCCTGTCGCATGCTGGCGGAAACCGATGCGTCCATTGCCGAAATCAGCAGTGCCGCAGGCTTTGCCAACCTGTCCAATTTCAACCGGCAGTTTCTGGAAATATGCGGCACCACGCCGCGGCGCTACCGTCAGGATGTCCGCAGCCTGAGCCGCGTGGATGCCCCGTTGGCCCGCGCCGGTACAGGGGCAGCATGTCCCGGATTGACCGGCTGAAAAATTTCAGGCATCGGCTGTCGGGGCTTTCCCGTCGAGCACGGCTTGTGTCCGCTGTTTTGAAAAAGGGCATGATATTGCGGCATGATTTCTGACACGGGTGGCGCGCGGGCATATCAGGTCATCTCATCCAATGTTGGCCCTGCCTTTCTTTTGCATTCATAGTGCTGTCTCCTTCGGCTACGGGCAACGCAGATGAACATGTCTTTCTTTACTTCGGGGATGATGCTGGCCTTTGCGGCATATTCCTCCTTTTCGGTCAGTGACGCGTATTCAAAGCTGCTGGCCGGTCAGCTTGATCCGTTCGAGGTCGCGTTTTCAGGTGGTGTGTTCGGTTTCCTGATCATCCCGTTCATCCGCAGGCCCAATGAATCCCTGCGCGATATCTTTTCCCCCCAGCGTCCGGGCATGTGGGTGGTGCGCGCGATCGCCATTTTTGCCTCCACCGCCGCCAGTGTCGAAGCCTTCATGCTGCTGCCCATGCCCGAAGCGCTTTCGCTCATGTTCCTCATGCCGTTTTTCGTGACGGTCCTGTCGGTCACGCTGCTGCGTGAAAAGGTATCCGGCTGGGCGTGGCTTTCGGTCATCCTGGGGTTTGTGGGGGTGCTGATCGTGCTGCGGCCCGGCGTGCGGGCGCTGCATCTGGGGCATCTGTGCGCCGTGATCGCGGCGGTGGCCAATGCCGTTGGCGTCATTGCCTACCGCCTGGCGGGCAACGATACGCCACGGCTGTCGCTGTTTGGGTCCAGCCTGTTTGGCCCGCTGGTGGGTGATGGGCTGCTTATGCTGGGGCATGCGCACTGGCCGCATGGGCTGAAGACGTGGATGTTCCTGTTCGGTTACGGATTTCTGGCAGCGCTGGGCCAGTTGCTGATGATGATGGCGACAGCCCGCGCGCCCGCCAACCGGGTGGCCCTGCCGCAATACAGCCAGATGCTGTGGGCGGTGGCGTTCAGCTATTTCCTGTTTCACCAGCCGCTGGATAACTGGACGATTGTCGGTATTATCGTTGTCACCCTGTCGGGCATGCTGAACTGGATCCGTCAGCGTATCCATTTCGAACGTCTGGCATTGGAAGAACGGCTGGAGCGGCATCGGCACAGGCATGATCCCGCCCGGGCCACGACCATTCAGGTTCCCATGAAATAACCAGACCCGTCCGGGGCCGGGTGACGGGGCGGCCCGTCAGTAACGCCATTGCCGCGTCGTGGGGCCATGTGTTCCCATGACCGGGTCGGAAGCGGGGAAGGGCAGGGACGCCAGCCGGGTACGCTGTGGTCCGTTGGGGGCCTGGCGCACGATATCGAAATCCTGCCCCGGCGGATAGGCCCCCACCACCGCGAAATCAGGGCTGGAGTCCATGTTCATATGACCCGTGCCCGCAGGCAGCAGGGCGATGTCACCGGCCCGGATTTCCACTTCCCGCGCGCCCGCGCCACCCAGCATGAGCCGTGCATGACCGCCATAAAAGCCCAGCACCTCATGCCCCATGGTATGATAATGATGAAAGGAATAGACTCCGTTGCGCCATTGCGGCGGCCAGCCATTACGCTGGAACAGGCTTTCGAACATGGCCGCCGGGTCATTCCCGCTTATGGGCAGGGCATTGCGGTATACAATAACCGGCAGCTGCGGATTATTGGGCACCCAGTCATTGGCGCGCAGGATGAAACTTTCGATCCGGGCCGGTGTCGCGGCGGCGGCCCGGATACGGCCAGCACCAAGTGAAAGCCCCAGTCCCGTCAGGATGGAATTGAAGGAACGCCGTTCCATCATGTTACCCCCTTGTGTCAGCGGCCATTTGAAAACAATTTATCCATAAAAGACAATAAAGGTTTCCGGCTAATGTTCTTGTGTCAAAAAGGCGACGTTGTCGGAAACAGCCTGTCATCATAAGAGACTGTTTGAAAACAACCAATTGATAAAAAACAATAAAAGTTTTTGGATGCTGCCTTTTTTCAAAAAGGCGGCGTTCTTTTGAAGCTTTTTTCAAAAATCGTTGGAAAACGCCACCTTTTTGAAGAGAAGAAAGGTGGCACCCGGAAACTTTTATTGTTTTCAAACAGTCTTGAATGCAGAACGCACGAAATGCCCGGCCGGACGCATCGTGCCGCTTGGCATTATTGCGCCCATCACCCGACAGTATGCATATTACTGCCGCCAGACAGGGCAAGCCCGCACGGTTTACCGGTCAGATGATCGCCCTGATCCTGTCGCGATCTATCTTTATGCGTTGGGCGGACAGGCGCTGTATCAGGCCCATATCCTCAAGTTCCTTGAGTGTCCTGCTGGTGGTCTCGATGGCAAAGCCCAGGTAATCGGCAATATCCTTGCGGTCCATGGCCAGTGTCAGGATATTGGACTTGCGGTCAAAAAAATCCGTCTGCCTGCTGCATTCCAGCAGGAAACCGGCCAGCCTTTTGACCACAAGGGGATAGGTCGCCAGCAGCAGGTGACGTTCCGCCGTTTTCGCATAATCCAGCGCCTGTTGTAAAAACAGCGTCTGGATGCGGGGATAGATCTCTACCAGATCCTTCAGCGCGGGATAGGAAATCTGGAACAGGTATGTATCCACCAGGGTAATGGCGGATGTATGGTACATCCCGTTTTCCAGGCTGCCGAACATGTCATCAGCCCACAGAAAGGCGAAAATTTGGTTGCGCCCGTCCTTCAGGTGGTGTTCCAGGCGTACGGCACCCGAACGGATACGATAAACGTAATTCCCCGGATCCCCTTGGGTGTAGATACGGCGCTTGGCGGGCCGGTGTATTCTGGTCGAGATCGCATTCAGCGCCTCCCGTTCCGCACTGGTCAGTTTAAAGCTACTGAACATTATGATTATCTATTTCTCTATCGTAATAATTCATGGCGCAAATGCCATGAAACGCCGTATCGACCGAAATCCGTAACCGGCCCGTTTCCCGACCATGTGGAAGGGAAGGCGGGATCGGTCATTCTGAATTATATATACGATACCGTTCCGTCTCGCAACATGGCATGATCACGCATCATAAAAAACGGCCTGCGTGCACAGGGTTTCAGTCAGGGGAAAACCGCCCGGGTCAGGCGGTCTTTCATGCCCTGTGGCGGTGTCAGGGGGCCGTGCGCCTGATGCCTGATATGAAGATCTGCCATGCCCGTTCAAAAAAGAGGTGGCGTGTCTGGGGGTCAATCAGCCTGTTCTGGCCCAGCAGGGTATTTTGCAAGGGCCAGCCAAGGACAAGGCCCATCAGGACGCGCGTGGTTTCTTCATGATCGGTGGATTCAATGTCTCCGGCATCGGCGGCGGCTTTCAGCAGACGGCTGATTGTTGCGACAAAGGGTTCCACGCTGGTCGCCATCATGTCGTCAACCACGGACGGGATGCGGTGCCCGTCCGCAATGACGATCCGGTAGGCTTCCACCGTTTCGGGACGGAGCATGAAGTCCAGGAAGAACTGGGCGATTTCCTTCGTCGCGAGCAACGGATTTTTTGAAGAGGCCTCGACCGCGCGGGCTTCTTCCAGCAGGTGCCTGCCACGTGCGCCCACCACCGCCTTGAACAGCACCGCCTTGGAGGAATAACGCCGGTACAGGCTGGCCTTGCTGCATTCCGCGACACGGGCAATCTGTTCAAGGGATGTCGCGGCATAGCCCTGTTTTACGAACAGTGCGGTCGCGACCTCAAGAACATGCCGGTCCAGTTGCGCCGATCCTTCTGGTGTCGGGCGTCCCCCTGTATGAAGTGGTCTTGGTGGTACAGGCATGCTTCCGTCCTTAACTACGGTCGATCAGTCAGGATATGCCCGCGCCCCACGTCATTTACAGGTCCGGAGTACTGCATATCCGCATCGGGATGCCAGAACTGCCGTCTTCATTCAAATGGTCATTGCGAATGGGTGGTCTCCGGCAGATGGAAGGAAAGGCGGCCAATCTGACCTGATATCTGCGCGCCACGGGTCCTTGCCTTCAGGTTGATATCCACGCCATGGGCGTTTTCCATGACAATGCCTGCCGTGCCGTGATGGATTGTCGCATTTCCCCCCACGGTCCAGTAAGTGCCATTGAAATCACGCACCCGCGCAAGATTCCGCACGCAGCCCTGACCCGACAGGGCGATGCCCCCCAGGCTCAATGCCCCGCCGCCGCGCACGGTAAAGGGATAGGCGTGGATGCCGTCATATAGCGTGCCCTTTCCCCACAGGTAGCCGATACCTGCACCCACCTGGTGGGCGGATATGTCAATCCGCGCGTCCGTGTCCGCGCATCCCGTCTGCGCATGGGCCATGCCATGGCCGGCAAGAAAGCCCATGAGGACCAGAAGGCCCGGATGCCTGAAGCAGTTCATGATGTGTCCAACGTGAAAGGGGATATGACATATTCGCGTTCCTTAACGGAACGGACCCGTTTCGTTTAATTTAGAAAAAAAGACCCGTCAATTCCAAAAACGGCACCAGTCCGTAGATGGATCAAGACCCGTGCCCGACAGGCGGAACAGACATCCGTTATCCAGATATTGAACGAAGGGGGCAGGGCGTATCACCAGCACCATCATCTGTCATGACAGCAAACCACACTGGCGTTGCATGTTACGGCGGGCAGAAACGAAACCCGGTCGCAGCCAGCACCGCGACCGGGAAGATATGTCATGGTGAAAGGTCAGGATTCACGCTGACCATAAGACGTGCATGCGTGGATGCCTGCGTTGACACAGCTTTCCTGTCCGGTTGTGACAGCTTTTCGTACAACCGGATTACGCATGGATTATCCGTATCCTTCAGCGCGCGTCAGGCGGGGCGGAGGACAGATCCCGATGGGGGGCATTGCCATCATGTCCCGGCAGGGAAAAATTTCCATACGCGCGCCGCGCCATCGCAATCACCACGACAAAAACCATCATGCCCACGCTGGTTTCCAGTTCATGCCGTGTATGTTCGACCTGGGCCATGGCGACAAGCGCGCAGAGCAGGAGAAGGATGGTCAGGAGAGAAAGCAGGTTGAAGCCGCATGCCCGGATGCGACACAGCGCGATAAGGAAGTACAGGAAAATGACAAATGCACCCGTTGCATTCAGCAGAAAGGCGAAAACAACGTCGGGTGAAAAGATTGCCGTAATCGCAATAAGTAGCGCCGCAGACGCACTGAACATGACCGTAATCCATGGTGCCTGCGTAACGGGATGAAGGCGCATGAAACAGCCCGGTGCATCCCGGACGGCAGCCAGTTCAAACATGACCCGCGACGTTGCGTACAGACCGGAATTCACGGTTGAAAGCATTGCGCAGACAATAACGATTTCCATCGCCGTGCCAGCAAAGGGAACATGCATTGCCCTGAGTGTATAAAGAAACGGCGACTGTCCCGCGACAAGGGAATTCCATGGAACAAGACACAGGATAAGCGCGATGGAAGTAAGGTAGAAGGCAACAATGCGAAAGGCGACGGTTCGCGCTGTACTGGCGACGTTGCGCGCCGGGTCGTCGGACTCTCCGGCGGCGATTGTCACGACTTCCGTGCCGGCCATTGAAAAAATGACGGAAGGCACGGCCGCCAGGATCGCCATTGTGCCATGTGGCAACAGGCCCTGACTGGCGATATTGTTCCATACCGGTACGTGTCCCTGTACCAGTATTGTGACACCGATCATTATGAACACCAGAATGGCGATGATTTTCAGCATTGAAAACCAGTATTCACACTCGCCATAAACATGGACGGCCAGAAGATTGGCGCCCGTCATGAAACCAAGGATCAGGAATTCGATCAGTCCATAAGGAATATGCACGACTGGCGCCAGTAATGATGCCAGCGCCATGCTTTCCATGCCCAGCGTCGTAACCCAGACCAGCCAGTAAATCCATCCGGTCATGAAACCGATCGGCGCGCCAAGGGTGTGGCGGATATGATTGACGAACGATCCCCTGTCCGGCGCGTGCAGCGCGATGTCACGCAACATGCAGTTGATAAGGAACGTCAGCAGGCCCGCCATGCCATACGACAGCAGGCTGGCGGGACCGGCGATGGAGATGGGAGTCGAGGCCCCAATGAAAAAACCCGCACCGATTATGCCGCCAATCGAGATCATGGCAATGTGGCGGGATCTCAGACTTTTGGCGAGCGGTGTCGAATTCATGCATAACCCTATGAATTTATTTTTATGATTATTTCATAATAGTAACGTTATGATCAATCCTTTATTCATGTGTCCTGAATATAATTAATATATTTTTTACGGATTAATATGAATCCGCATATGCCGGATCATTTCCCGGCCCATCCTTTCGTTTTCGGACGCAACAGATACAGCGTGCATCAGGTCGCACCCAGACCTGCCTGCTGTCTGGCTGGCCTATGCATGGCGCATCCATGGGGCGAGACGGGAACCACACCGCGCATGCGGTATCTATTGACGGACGGTGGGCAGGCGGGACCGTCAGTATTGCTGCGGGGCGGTAATGTAACAGGGCAGGCCGCATGCGTCAGTGGCGCTGCCCTGATGGAAGCGTTCAGGTTTCATCCGGCATCCAGGGCGCGCATCCAACCCACAGGAAGCGGGTCACGCCGTCATAGGCATTTACAAAACGGTGGGGCCGCGTGCTGGAAAAGCGAAAACTGTCCCCCTCGCTCAGCAGGAATTCCTGATCGTCTATGGAAACGATAAGCCGACCCTGCTGCACCAGTCCCGTTTCCAGTCCGGTATAGGAATATGGTGTCGCACCCGTATGGCCACCGGGTTCCAGCGTCAGGATGAACATCTGCAACGGGCAGTCACCCAGTGGCGTCAGGCGCTGCTTGGTGACGCCATCCGCCAGTACTGTCAGGCCGCGGCGGGAATTCCTGACAATAAAGGAATCATGTTGCGTATTGCAGTGATCTTCCAGGAATTCGGTCGCCGGTGTATGCAGGGCGGTGGCGATTACCACAAGTTCAGCTATGGATGGCGATGACAGTTCACGCTCAATCTGGCTGAGATACCCTACCGACAGGTCAACACGGTCCGCCACGGCCTGTAATGATAGTCCCATCTGTTTGCGGCGTTCACGTATGCGGCTTCCGACAGTTGTCCGATCGTCCTGTAATATCACCGCCTTGTCCTTTCCCATCAAATGGCACCACCTATTTTCATATATATGAAAAACCTGTTGCAACCCAAACGTTGCGGATGTTATACGAAAATCATACAAAACGTTCTGGTTCCTATACAATCGTCAGAACCTTTTGAAAATAGGCTTTATCTACGATGAACTAAAGAGATGTAGAGTTTTTATGCTGGCCATTTCGGCTCCGTGCGTGGGATTGAGTAAAACAGCCATATCCTGCCGTCTGCGCTACCATGATATGATTTCATGTTCATGAACAGTCTTTTGATGGCCCCCGCGACGTGCCATCTGGCGGTCATATGCCTGGTCACGGGGATGAAATATGGTCGCATGACAATGGTACAAGTCATTCAGAAATAATGGAATAGATGTAAGGTAGATGGGTATGGACAAGAACCTGTTGCTTGCGTGCGCGACCATCGCGTCACTATCGACCGCCACCATTGGCCTGGTATCCGGCGCCCGCGCGGATGACCAGTTGCCTGAAACCGTTCCCAAGGCAACGGCCCTCGAAGCCGCCGACCTCCTGCCCATCACGCCATTCTATACAACGCCGGGCAAGGGAGAAGTTTATCCGGGTGCATTGATCCGTTTTGAAAAAGCGACGGATTATACGCTGCCGCCGCATGTTTCCGCGTACCGGATCCTGTATCATTCACTCAGCGCGACACGGCAGGACGTGGTCAGTTCCGCATTTGTCCTGATCCCTGATGGCCCTGTGCCTACCTCCGGCTGGCCTGTCGTGGCCTGGGCGCATGGCACCAGCGGCGTTGCACAGGCCTGTGCGCCCTCGCGCATGAAGGATCTGTATTATGGCAGCGAGGGCCTGTTCAAATTTCCACAGGCGGGGCTTGCAGTCGTCGCCACCGATTATCATGGACTGGGAACGGTTGGCCCGCACCAGTACATGAACAAGGTTGCGCAGGCTTATGACGTCATCTATTCAGTCATGGCGGCGAAAGCGGCACTGCCCCAACTGGGTGCGGACTGGGTTGTGGACGGCCATTCACAGGGTGGCATGGCCAGCTGGAGTGTCGCGGAAATGGAGCAGCAGATCAATGATCCGCATTTCCTGGGCACGGTATCCGTTTCGGGCACGATCAATATGCTCGACTTCATTCACCCCCGCCGTGAAGAAGGCGGTGCGCCATTCTATCTGCCCATGGTGGCAGTTGGCCTGACGGCCCGTTATCCCGATTACAAGCCCCAGTCCATGCTGACCCCCGTGGGGATGGAACATTATGATGTCGTCGCCAGCAAGGGGTGCTGGTTTGTCGATTACGCGTCCTATTTCGGCAAGAGCGGTGATCAGATTACCCGGGACGGGTGGGTCCGTAACCCTGATGTCCAGGCCATGCTGAAGGAAGACGAGATCGGCAAGCTGAAAGTAAAGGGGCCGTTATTTGTCATTACCGGGGGCGGGGACGTGTCCGTGCCGCCGGGTGGTGTAAGGGATGTGGCGCGTGCTGCCTGCCATAATGGTATCAGCCTGGCGTTCCGGCTGTATCCCGGCCTGGATCATGACCCGACCATGGCCAATTCAACAGATGATCAGATCACATGGATCAAGGATCGTTTCAATGGAAAACCGCTTTCGTCTGATTGCGGCAAGTTCTGAATAATCAAGGCCGTCATGGGATGACGGACCCCGGTCATGCACAGTCTGGACCGTGATCCCATGGCAATATGACAGGCTGCCCGTGGCTGGCGTGTTATCTATACTTGTTAATTACGATACATAAATAAAATACGCGTTGGGATGTAATTGATGAATATCAATCGCAATCGGGGGGCCGTATGCCTGGGTATATAAGAAAATTCACATTTTTTATTCTGTCATCGACCATCATATTTGACGGTTTTCCGGCAATGGCCGCCACCGCGCGGGATGTTGCGCATAAACCCGCCAGCAAGACGGATACGGCCCATAAAACGGCTGAAACGGGCATTACCGCGCGCGGGGCGGGGGAAACGCTGCACGTTACCGGGGCGCGGTCTTATGGTGGCGGGCTGATCCGTAATGAAACGGCGGCCAAGTCTGTCAGCACGGTATCGCGTGAATATATTG
This sequence comes from Komagataeibacter sp. FXV3, assembly GCF_015155755.1. Lineage (GTDB taxonomy): Bacteria > Pseudomonadota > Alphaproteobacteria > Acetobacterales > Acetobacteraceae > Komagataeibacter. The sequence continues at coordinate 20,581 of NZ_VWPI01000026.1, forward strand.
CCAAGCAGGCCCCGGCATCAAACGCGCTTGCGCTCGTCAGCATGTCACCGGGTGCCAATGTATCCATGGGCGATCCGTTTGGTGTCTCCAATGAATCGACCATCAATGTCCGCGGCCTGAACCAGCAGGAAATCGGTTTTACCTTCGAAGGGGCGCCGATGAATGATTCGGATGATTACACCCCGGAAACCGCCAACTGGGTCGATAGCGAGAACATGGACAATGTCCAGTTACAGCAGGGCGCGCCCAGTATTGATACCCCCACGACAGCATCCTCGGGCGGGACGCTGGCGGTGCGGATGCGTGATCCCAAGCATACCCGTGGTGGGGAAATCGATGTAAGCTATGGCACACATCAGATGAACCGCCAGTTCATCCGTTACGACAGCGGCGATATCGCCAATACGGGATTGCGTGCCTTTGCGTCCTTTTCCGACCTGACCAGTCGGGCCTGGCGCGGACCGGGCCGCAATGACCGCAAGCATGTGGACTACAAGCTGATCAAGGAGTGGGGGGATGGCAACTACATTTCCCTGTCGGGTTCCTACAACAACGAACATACGGCATGGTACAGCACGCCAACCCTGAGTGACTGGAACAAATACGGGCTGAAGAACAATCCGAATGACCTGCAGGGCACCTATAAGTTTGGCGAGGGAAATTATTACAAGGCATGGACGGTCAGCTGGTCCGATTATATCCTCAGCGCACCCTCGCATTTCAAGCTGGCGCGCAACCTGACGCTGGATGTCACGCCCTATTTCTATCATGGCAGTGGCGATTATCCGTTCGGGGTTACGACCATTGGGACGACGGGGCCGTATTTTAACGGGACGCAGCAGGTTGATTCGCCTCTGGCCGGAAACCACTATTCAGAGGACGGCCAGACCGCCGTTACCGAAAACTGGCTGGGTGTGGAAAGTTTTACCGGTTTCAATTCGGCCCTGCATTACAAGGTCGCCAATCATGATCTCGTATTCGGGTACTGGTACGGTTATACCGACATGCATGTCGAGGAACCCCTGTCCGGACTTGATGCGGCCGGTAATTCAACCGGATACCTGCACCTGACGGATGGCACGCCACTTAGTGAATGGGCCTATCATACCATTACGCAGATCAATGCATTGTATGTCGGTGACACCATGCATTTCCTTAACAAGAAACTGACGCTGAACCTGGGTTTCAAGGAAGTCATGGCCGCCCGTAATGGCACGCTGAACCAGCCGGGACCACAGTACAACGCCAATTATTACTCGGCCAAGCCGCTGCCGCGCATGTCCATAAGTTACCGGGTCAACCCGCATGTCATGGTTTTCGGTAACGTGACGACCAGCTACCGCCTGCCACTGGGAACCGCGTTCTATAATCAGTATGACAGCCCGTGGGATGGTGGCACGTACCAGACCGCCAATACCCATCTGCATGATGAATACAGCGTATCGGAAGAAGTCGGCGCGCGGTACCATGACAAATGGATTACGGCGTCACTGACCCTGTTCAATTACAATTTCTCGCATCACCAGATTAACGAATATATTGCCAACATTCCCTACTATCAGGATGCAGGCAGCATGACGACGCGGGGATTTGATGGTGAACTGGCCATTCATCCCTGGCATCATATCTCGCCCTATGGGTCGGTTGAATATCTTTATGCGCGGCAGGATACGGATATCACAATGCACGGCGTCACCTATCATAATGCAGGCAAGATGGCGACTTCCGCCCCACGCTGGATGGCGTCGGCGGGACTGCAGTATGATGATGGCCGTTTCTTTGGCAGTGTGTCCCTGAAATATGTGGACAAGGAATACGGCACGTTCATGAATGATGAACAGATTGCCGGTCACAAGCAGGTGGACATGATGATTGGTGCCCGTGTGCCGGATATCGGCTTTCTCAAGGCCCCGTCGCTGCGCCTGAACGTCATTAACCTTGCAGATCATCACTATCTGTCCGGGGTCTATAATACCGGGGCCGTGGCGGGACAGGCAACGTATTACACGGCGCCGAATTTCGCGTGCCTGGGCACATTCAGCACCGGGTTCTGACGGGGGTTGGCGTTTCCATGATGATCAACCGTGGAACGCGGTCCTGACCAGCAGCAAGCTGATGCCCATAAGCCCGCACAGGGACAGCAGGACGGTCAGGACCAGCGGCCGTCCCGCCCGCACGACCGAACGTATATCCACACCCAGCCCCAGCGCCGCCATGGCCAGAACGGTCAACGCCGTTGCCGCCGTGCTGAATATTCCCACGGCTGGGGCGGGGATCAGGTGCAGCGACCGGACGGCCATCATGACCATGAACCCGGTAATGTACCATGGCACCAGACGCGTCAGGGCATGCAGCCTGTTTCCATGGTGACGCGAGCCGGTTCCGGACCGGGCGGATAGCGCGGACAGGGTGACGCAGACCGGTCCCAGCATCAGCACCCGCACCAGTTTGACCAGCATGCCCATATGAATGGCGCCAGCACCGAATGGGGCGGTCGCGGCGACAACCTGCGGCACGGCATAGACGGTCAGTCCCGCAAGAACGCCCTGCGCCATGTGGTCCGTAACCACAAACGGCGCCAGCAGCGGGATGCCGATGACAACCACCAGACCACCCGCCGCCGTGAAGGCAATGGTGGTGGCCACATCCTCCTCCCCGGCGCGGATAACGGGCGCGGCCGCCATGATGGCGGAATTGCCGCAGATGGAATTGCCACACGCGACCAGCAGGGTCTGACGGCGGTCCAACCCCACCATGCGTCCGATACAGCATGTAAAGACCAGGCTGAAGGCCACAACACCGGCAACAGCGGCCAGAACCCACGGTCCCACGGAAAAGACCACGTCAACGCTGAAAGACGCCCCCAGCAGGACAATGGCGATGTTCAGCAGCGTGCGCGAACAGTACCGGATACCCGGCGTCCATACCGGACCCGGCACATATAGGGCGCGGAAGGCGACACCGGCCAGCAGGGCCAGATTCAGTGTTTCCAGCCATGCCCTGCCCAACACCATTTCTTCAGCGCGTTCAAGCAGGCAGGCCAGACCCGTTATGGCAAGGCACAGCCCGATGCCCGGTAACGGCTGCGCCCCGATGGGCAGGGACCGCTGTGACGGACGCAGGGCGGCATGAAGCATTGTTGTCACGGCATTCTTCCTTTCGCCGCGCAGGCTAGGGGAAGATGGTTACATCATTCCAATTCATAGTTTTTGTAATTCCAATCGGAAATTATGATGGGTTGTGGTATGGAACCGGCATGACCCTGGAGCAGCTTCGCCTTTTTATCGCCGTTGCGGAACGTGAGCATGTTACGGCCGCCAGCCGCGCCCTGAACGTGACCCAGTCCGCGGTATCGGCCGCCATCGCCAACCTGGAGGAACGGCACGGGGTCAAGCTGTTTCACCGCGTGGGGCGGGGCATCCGGCTGACCGATGCAGGGCGGCTGTTCCTGCCCGAAGCCCGGGCCGTTTTGGCCCGCGCCAGTCATGCGGAAGCTGTACTGGCGGAATTCGGCGGTTTGCGGCGCGGCACGCTGCGTGTCGTCGCCAGCCAGACCATTGCGGCGTACTGGCTGCCCGTTACCCTTGTTGCATTCCGGCGCAGATATCCGCAGATCGCAATCGAACTGGCGATTACCAATACTGAAGAGGCCGCAACACGCGTCAGGGACGGGGAAGTGGATCTGGGCATTGTCGAGGCGATTGTCGATGATCCCGCCCTGGCGCAATGGCCGGTCGGGACCGATCACCTGACCATCATACAGGCCAGTCCCTGCCTGCCGGATGTGGCGGATGCGCGGTGGCTGCGTGCTGCATGCTGGGTCATGCGCGAACCGGGGTCAGGCACCCGCGCCACGCTGGAACACAACCTGCGCCAGTTGGGGATCGAACCGGCGGAACTGAATGTCAGCCTTGTCCTGCCCTCCAACGAAGGCGTGCGGACCGCGATCGAAGCCGGGGCAGGCATTGGTGCGCTGTCATCACTGGTGGTTGCCCCCGCGCTGCAGGCGGGTACGTTGCATGCCGTGCCACAGGCGCTGGGCACGCGATCATTTTACGGTCTGCGGCACAAGGAACGCTATCGCAGCCCGGCAGTCGAAGCCCTGCTGGCCCTGATTGCCGATAGTTCACCATGAAGGCACGGACGGGATGCGGGCTGGCGCGACATGCCGACCTGCGGTTTCCGGGAATGGATGGGTCAGTAATCCCATCCGGACGCAACATAAGTTGATAATATAACAAATGCGCAACATTACCTGCAGATATAAAAAGGATCTTGTGGTCCGGGCCGGTGATTACACGGACAGCACGCAGGCCCGGATGGACTGACGGCGCGTGGATGGCGGACGTCATGGTGCATGTCCGGTCCGCTGTACCAACGGATCATGACATTTCCACTAACGACAGCAAGAATGCATGGATCGTAACAGGGGATGGCCCCGTGTGCAGGGCAGGGGGCTGGCAGGAAACGGGACGGTTTTACCGTACCGGGGAACGCAAGACGCCCGTGCGCTTTTACTGTAATGGCGATCAGGTCAATCGCCACATGTCGTGTCAAAAACAATAATAGGGACCGAATATGTACACGAATTTCGGATTATCTATTGATGGTGAATGGTATCGTGGCAGTGGGCGTACGTGTCAGCGACGCCTGCTTTCCCGGCAGGGTCCGGAAGAAGGAAGCGGGGGCATTGCAGGTTATCTGGATGTAAAAATGGCATGGATGGTTTGCTGACATGATCCCCAATCGACTCAAGCAACTCTGGGCCGAGGGGAAACCCACGCTCAATGGCTGGTGTTCCATCGGTAATCCCTTCACGGCCGAAATCATGGCTGCGCAGGGTTATGATTCCGTCACCATTGATGTGCAGCATGGGGCGCTGGATTATTCCAGTGCGCTGCCCATGATGCAGGCCATGCGTGCATCCGGCGTGGTGCCCATGGTCCGCGTGCCGTGGATGGAACCGGGCGTCATCATGAAAATGCTGGACGCGGGGGCCTATGGCGTGATCTGCCCCATGGTGAACACGGCAGCACAGGCGGCCGAATTCGTAAGCTACATGCGCTATCCCCCCCATGGGCAGCGCAGCTTTGGCCCCACACGGGTTTCGTTCGCGGCGGGTAGCAATTATGCCGGGGGGGCGAATGACGAAATCCTCGCCTTCGCCATGATCGAGACACGGCAGGGCATGGACAATCTGGCAGAAATCGCCGCAACGCCGGGACTTGATGGTATTTATGTCGGCCCTGCGGATCTTACGCTCAGCCTGGCGGACGGGCGCCTGCCAGCGGGGTTTGACCGTGAGGAACCGGAGATGATCGAAAACCTGCATAAAATCCTTGCTGCCTGTCGTAACAGCGGCATTCGTGCGGCCCTGCATTGCGGTACGGCGGAATATGCCGCCCGCGCCATAGGCTGGGGGTTCAACATGACCACCGTATCGGGTGATTCCCGTCTGCTGGCCGCCGCGGCCGGCGCCAGTGTCGCGCAGTTTCGCAAGCTGGTCAGTCGTGACAGCGTAACGGTGATGCAGGGCGGGGCGTACTGATCGCCCGTGGTAACTGTTGCGGGGTGCCTGTATCCTGTGGGCCTGCGCCAACCTGATGGCACCCCGCACCTGATGACATGATGATAACGGATATCTTTGTACGGATCGTATGCGTCCGGTGCCGTGATTTCAGGCTGCTGGAAAGTGGGGCATGGCGAATAAAAAACCTGTTTCAGTATTGTGAATACGGAGCAGGGAAACACGTCATAAATGTCTGCCTGAAAGGTCAGGTCAGGAAACATCCGTGGATCATAAGAAGTTTCTGGTGAAGGTTTTTTTTAAAAAGCTTTGAAATATTCATCATTTTTGAAAAAGACAGCGCCCGGAACTTTCATGAACGCGTTACTTTCAGGCAGCGTTCAGGTATGAAATGCATCCACCCTTTCAGGCGACTGAAAGGGTGGATGTGGTTGTCAGTGCCAGACCACCTGCTGGGCATCGATGGCCTTGCGGGCCCGTCCGACATCGCTGGTCAGAACCGCGGGGGCTGCGTTGCCCATGCTGTTGCGGATATAGGTCAGGATGTTGGCGATCTGGTCATCATGCAGTTTCCAGCCAAAGGACGGCATGGCGGCCCCGGTCGGGTTTGCAGTCGTCACCGGACCATCGGTACCCCGCAGCACGATGTTGATCAGGCTGTCGGGGTTGGGCGCGTTGACTGCCGGGTTGCTTTGCAGCGTGGGGATCATGTTGGCAATGCCCGCGCCATTACTGACATGACAGGCGCTGCACTGCACGGCGAATTCCCGTGCGCCCGCCATCATCTGCCGGTTACTGGCGCGCAGGGGCGCAGGCACGGTCACCGTGCGCTGCGGCAGGGATTTGAAATAGGCGGCAATGGCCTGCAGGTCCGCTTCCGTCAGGTGCTGTGTGGAATTTTCGATCGTTTCCGTCATCGGTCCGGACGACGCCGTATGGCGGTTGGTGCCGGCGCGGAGATAGGTCACGATATCATCGGCACTCCATCCCCCCAGTCCCGTATGGGTATTGTTGCTCAGGTCCGGGGCATACCATCCCTGCAGCGACGTGCCCTGATAGGTGGCCCGTGTATCGCCGCCAAAGGCGTTCTTGGTGGTATGGCAGGTGCCGCAATGCTCCAGCCCCTCGACCAGATAGGCCCCACGATTGACCTGCGCACTTCTGGACGTATCCGGGGTAAATGCGGACCGGTCGAAAAACAGCATGTTCCACCCGATCAGGAGTGTGCGGATATTGTACGGAAACCGCAGCCTGTTCGTGACAACCCTGTTGCTGACTGCCGGGATTGTGCGGATATAGGCCCACAGATCCGCAATGTCCGCATCCGTAATCTTGACGTAGGCGGTATAGGGCATGGCGGGATAGAGGTACCGGTCCGGGCTTCTGCCATGCCGCACCGCGCGTTCAAACTGTTGCTGCGTCCATGACCCGATCCCGGTTTCCCGGTCCGATGTAATGTTGCTGGCAGTAATGATGCCAAAGGGGGTTTTCAGGTCCAGTCCACCCGCGAACGGTTTGCCGCCAGGTGCGGTATGACAGGCCAGACAGTCGCCCGCGATCGCCACGTAACGGCCGCGTTCGACCTGGGCATCCGTGCCGCCGTCCTGTGCTTTCGCGCCATGGGCCAGGAAGGTGACGGCAGACAGGAGCAGTCCACCACGCATGCAGGTGCGCAGTGCAGTGCGAAGCAGGTTTCTTGCCATGATCATAGCCTTACCAGCGGGCCGGGATTCTTGAGGTACAGGTCCCTGATCGCTTTCGCGGTCCACAGGGTCGTGGCCCCCACGACGACGGTCGGGTTGTAGCCGGCATTATTGGGAAAGGAGGATGCACCGATCACAAACAGGTTGTGGACATCCCAGTTCTGCTGAAAGCGGTTCTGCACACTGGTGCGCGGGTCCTCGCCCATGACGACGCCGCCCTGCACATGCGATGAATCCCACGGCGTATAACCGGAATAGGGACGGTCAGCAAAGGAATCCCCCCCGACCTGCGTTGCCCCCATCTCACGCGCGATTTCAACGCATTTGTCACGGATGAACCGCCCCGAACGCCGGTCGTTTTCGTTATAGTCAAACGTAATGCGCAACAGCGGCTGGCCGAAACGGTCCTTGTAGGTCGGGTCAAGGTCAAGGAACTGCTCGCGATGGGCGAAGCTTGTGCCTTGTCCCTGAATCTGCGCATAATTCTGGTAGCCCTTGCGGAAGGCCTGTTTCCAGCCCTTGCCCCATTGCGGGCTGCCCTGTGGCAGCAGCCCCGCCATGCCGATCGGCAGCCCCTGGTTGCTGAGCGACTGGATACCTGCCCCACCGATAAAGCCCAGACCGGTATGGTCGAAATTGTCACCGTTGAAATCGTCGATCTGGGTGGCAAGGGCGCCGGTGTTCATGAACGGGTTGAGATACTCGTTTTCAAAGAACATGAAACCCCATGACAGGGTCTGGAACGTAAACGCCCGCCCGACAACACCCTGTCCCGATGCGACATCATACGGCGTGCTGATGCCTGAGAGCAGCAGCAGGCGTGTATTATCCAGCGTAAACGTCGCGGTAATGACGATATCGGCGGGCTGTTCGCCAATATTGCCGTCGGAATCAACAAACGTCACCCCGGTCGCCGTCTTCCTGTCGGGTGTGGTGTTGATGCGGATGACCTCGCATTCCGTGACAACCGTGAAATTCGGACGCTGCATCAGTACCGGCAGGATGCAGATATTGGGACTGGACTTGGACCAGTTGCCGCAACCGTATAACTGGCAGTATCCGCAATAGGTGCATGGCGCCAGGTTCAGGCCCAGTGCATTTTTATAGGGTGCGCCAATCATGGCCGATGGCACGGGGAAGGGATGATATCCCAGCCGTGTCGCCGCTTCCGCAAACAGCACGTTGGCGCGTGAGCGTTCCAGCGCGGGGGTGGGGTAGGGACTGGTACGCGATCCCTCGAACGGGTTGCCGCCGGGCTGGCGTTGCCCATTGATGACGCCCGCAGTGCCCGATGTGCCCGCGATCTTCTCAAACCGGTCATAGAAGGGTTCAAGGTCGTTATAGGTCACGCCCCAGTCCTGCAGGATAAGGCCATCCACCAGCTGTCCCGCGCCATAGCGCTGCATGACATGGCTGTAGGGCTGGTGATCGAACGGCAGCCACCGCCAGCTTGCGCCCGCCCAGTGCGTGCCAGCCCCCCCTACATTGTTGCCCAGCGTCAGGTTGTGATATTTGCGCATGGGCAGCGCGGTCTGGCCGACCTTGTTGCGCACGGTATAGGTTTCGGTTACCGGGGCCTGCAGGATGTCCTTGCGCACGGACCCGCTGAGTTCATCCGGGTCGCGTGTGGTGGGAAAGCTGGTCGAGGTATCGCGCCATGCCCCACGTTCGATCGCGACCACCTTCAGACCCGCGCGGGTCAGTTCTTCCGCCATTGTGGAGCCGGACCAACCCAGCCCGACAATGACCACATCGGCCTTTGGCCTTTTGTAATTCATTCAGGTGCACCTTGGTTTTTATTATAATTGTGCGGTCCATTGCCATGCCGGGCATGGCGCAGTCAGGCGCGGCCCAGCAGGCTTACGGGGTGGACATCAATCTTCTTGCCCCGTTTTGATACGATCCAGTCGCGATAGTCATAAATCGCGCCGGGAAACCCGACCAGTTTCCAGCCCACCATGTCGCGGTTGCCGCCATACATGGGATCAGCCAGGTAGCCTTCACGCACATTCTGCAACAGCAGTACGAAGAACTGCTCCGATTTCAGGGTCTCGAAGGCAATTGCGCCATTTTCGATACCGTGAAGAAACGTGATTTTCTGTTCTTCCGACAGTTCCATAAACGACCTGTTGAACTTCGCATGTGCGGCCTGTTCCAGTTCAACCAGTCCCTTGCGGTAGATTTCCGCAGGCGTCATGATGCTTTGCGGTCCCTGCTGCGGCAGGCCCTCGACAACGGGGCCAAGTTTGTAATCCTTGGCCGCCGTGCCATAGGGACCTGCCAGCTGGTGGTCAAGGAAGGTCACGCAGCCAGCCTCGGTTGCCCCCATTCCCAGTTCATCAGCGGGGATCAGGACATCGAATATGGCGCCCACCAGCTTTGCCTCATCCGGTGTCAGGTACACCAGCCGGCTGGCGTCAACCACTGACAGCGGTGGGGGCGGCGTGGCCCGCCACGCACCCGTGCCGCCAACATAGGTCTTGGAATAGGCCGGTTTGTAAATGGAGGCCAGCGTGGAGGTCGCCATCAGCACCAGGCCGCCTTTTATTACGTCACGCCGCTTCATTATTGTTTTCTCCTGACAGGCATTGCCGCCATGGGCATGGGATGCGCGTGCAACGGGCCATTTCCCTGCGGTGCCGTGTTTCAGGTGCGCAGGCCAAGGCACACCAGAAAAGACCCGTCCGCACGGAACCTGTTCATTGGCGTTACTTTTCCCCTGGTGGCATAGCCATAGGTAAACGTATCTGGTTGTTAATAATTACATGGAAGGCAGATCACAAACTGCTCACCACGCCACCAAGCTTTTGCCCATCCAGCGTGTCGGGCAGTGCGAAGCCAAGACTGATGAAGGGCAGCTTCAGGGCATTGACGCCAGCATTGTTCGTGGGCAGCCGTTCCGTCTGGGCAACAGGCACCAGCATGTGCCGGTCGGCCGTGATGAACAGGGCGTCACCGTCAACCAGCCGTGGATCTTCAAATAACGTAAGCTGTTTCTTTTCCGGTGTCAGGACGACAATCCGTCCATGTTCGGCATCGGCATAGTACAGGTTGCCCAGCGTGTCGATTGCGGTGCCCATGATTGTTGGCAGGTTGATGACTTTTTCGATCCGCGCCGCCCGCTGGCCGTCGGTCAGGCTGGCATCCAGCAGGATATCGGTCGGGATCCTGCGCAGCGGGCCGGACGGGGTGGAAAAATAGAACCATTTCCGGTCCGCCGTGATTTCCAGCATGTCCGAATGGACCAGCGGTCGCTTGCCGTTACTGTCGCGCAGGATATGCCCGTCACGCCCCCGCAGCGGCTTGTCCGGTGTCGCACGCAGCAGCGGGTGTTCCGATAGCCTGCGCACGGTTTCCCCGCTGCGCATGTTATGAATGATGATCCCGCCCAGACCTGAATCGGTCACGAACATAAGGTCGCCCGCAATGCGCAGGTCATTCATGGCCGAACCCGGCGGCAGGATGTCATTGCCCCAGCGCAGGACCTGCAGCACCCTGCCATCATGGGGATCAAGCTGTACCAGCTTCTGCCCGCCCGGCACGGACGTGCCCTTTGTCGGGTCGATGCCCTGATCGACAACCCACAGCGTGTCGTCGCTGAAGATATGCAGGCCATTGACCATGACGAAGGCACTGGCCGCATCGGCGCCCGGTCTCCATGCATTCCAGCTTCCACCCGGAAACGGCTGGGGCGTGCCGTCGGACGCCACGCGAAACACACTGGGCGTATCCGCCATCAGGTCCCATCGTGGTGCGCCAAGAAACAGTGTCCCGTCACGCGTTGCAGCCACCGCATTGCACAGATAGCGCGGGGAGGAGGCGATAACGGTCGCATGAATGGACGCCGCCACAGCCTGTGGCATGCGGGCGGTTTCAAATCCTGCCAGCGCCAGTCCACCGGCCAGACCACACAGGGCGGCACGCCGGGACAGACCGTGGCCCATTGCATCGGTAACGTGTGTCATGAAGATTTTCTCTTGCTTATTGTTTGTTATTACTTGTGTCTGTATTTATTGGATTTGTCGCTACACAATAAAGTGCAGGAAAGCGATGCAACCGGTTCACACCGGCAGGGAAAGCCGTCTGATCTTCCCGACCACGAACAGGTACAGCAAGATCGCCACAACGCAGTGGCCAGCCACAAACAGCAGCGCGCCGTTATAGGACTTTGTTATTGCAACGATATAGCCGATCACAATGGGGGTCACGATACCGGCGATATTGCCGATCCCGTTGAAAATGCCCGCAGCCAGGCCCGGCGTTTCCTTGGGTGCTATGTCGGATATGACCGCCCAGCCAATGGCGGCAAGCCCCTTGCCAAAGAATGCAAAGGACATGATCAGGACAATTACCCACGCGGACTGGACAAAATTGCACAGGCAGATCGTGGACGCGATCGCCATGCCCGCGACATAGGGCGTCTTGCGCGCGACGTTTTCCGATTGTCCCGTTCGCAGCAGCATGTCGGACAGCGCGCCCCCCGAAATCGCACCGGCCAGCCCGCACAGCGCGGGCACGCTGGCCGCCAGCCCGGTCTGCGTCATGGACAGCCCGCGCGACTGATGCAGGTAAAGCGGGAACCACGTCAGGAAGAAATACAGGATGGCGGTAATGCAGTACTGCCCCCCGTACACGCCCACCAGCGTCCGGTCTGTCAGCATGAAACGCACCTGCCGCCATGTCAGCTTCCTGCGCACCTGCATGGCGCGGTCATCAATATCCACCAGCGCGCCACCCGCACGGATGAATGCCAGTTCAGCGGCATTGACGCCAGGGTGGCTGGCGGGCGGCCGCATGCGCATGAGCCAGATGGTGGCCAGCACCACCCCCGCGACACCCATGACGGCAAAGATGTATTCCCAGCCGAACTGCTGTGTAATCCACCCCATGAGCGGCGCAAAGAACGCGACGGCAACATACTGCGCCGAATTGAAAATGGATGTCGCAAGGCCGCGTTCCGCTGTCGGGAACCAGCTGGACACGATACGGCTGTTGGCGGGAAAGGTTGGTGCTTCCACCAGTCCCAGCCCGGCCCACAGCACGAACAGCACGGGAAAGGCGATGGTGTGCGGGACATGGCCCACGCCTGCGACCAGCAGCGTACACACCGACCACGCCAGCAGGCTTGCGCCATAGACGCGGATGGAACCAAAGCGGTCCAGCAGCCAGCCACCGGGCACCTGGTTCATGACATAGGCCCAGCCGAAGGCGGAAAAGATGTAGCCCATGGCCACCGGCGTCAGCCCCAGGTCATGCGATATGGACGACCCGGCAATGCCGAGTGTCGCGCGATCGCCGTAGTTGATCGCCGTGATGATGAACAGGAACGCAAGGACACTGTAACGGATGGCGGTGCGGGGGGCTGCACGGGACGCGCCTGCGGCGATCGGTGCGTGTGTGGCGGTGGGGCCTGCGGTTGGCCCTCTTGTCATGGTCACCCTGTTTTCTCCCTCGATACGCGGACCGGTGCGGCGGGGGCGGGATTGCGCCCGGCCACCCTGCGGCCGCATCGGGTCCAGTGCGCAAGGGAACGCGTGAAGAAGGCGGGAAGTCCAAAACAAACTGCGCATGGATTGATGCGCTGGCGGCATCACCCCGTCAGGGCAGGGATGGCGTCTGCGCTTCGCTGATCCGCGATACGATATCCATGACATTGCCCAGCAGCGGACTGACGTCCTGCGCGCGGTGGACCATGAACAGTTCGGCCATGATGTTTTCGCCAAACCCCAGCGGACGGTAGATGACATTTTCGATACCAAGCCGCGACGCCGATTCCGGGATCAGGGCAATGCCCATCCCGGTCCTGACCATGGACAGCAGGGCATGGATCTGGGTCAGGTGATGGATCAGGTGGGGCCGGATATGCGCGCTGACCAGCAGGCGCTGCACAAGATCATGGAAATAGCCGCTGCCCAGGATCGAATACATGATCAGGTCCTGCCCCTCCATGTCCTCTGGCGTCAGCGCGGATCGCGTGGCCAGCGGGTGATCGTGGGGCAGGGCGGCCACCATGGGTTCGGCCCGGACCCTGCATGCGCGGGTTTCCCTTGCCTCGAACGGCGGGCGGACGAAGGCAAGGTCGATCCGGTGGGAGGCAAGGGCCGCGACCTGATCGCGCGTGACCATTTCCTCCAGTGTCAGCTCAATATCGGGATAGGCCGCCCGCAGCCCATGGATCAGCCGGGGCAGGAAGTCATAGCTGCTGGATGGCGTAAACCCGATCGCGACCTGTCCCAGCGCGCCGCGCCGCGCCCGGCGGGCCAGCAGGACCGCATCCTGCGCGCTGCGCAGCAGGCGGCGGGCTTCGGGCAGGAAGATCGCGCCAGCCGGCGTCAGCCGGACGCTGCGGCTGTTGCGTTCCAGCAATTCAACACCAAGTGCGTGTTCCAGAAGCTGGACCTGTCGGCTCAGCGGTGGCTGGGTCATGTTCAGCCGTGCCGCCGCGCGGCCGAAATGCAGTTCCTCCGCTACCGTGACAAAACACCGGACCTGCGTGAGCTGAAGCATCAATATCAATCCTGTCTCAATCCATGCTGTATCTAATCTGGACACGCCAGAACTGTCTTGCCCTAACTGCAGTAACAAACACCCTTGTTATCAGGCCATTGTGACTGACCGGGGGCGTGCAGGGAGAACAAAGGCATGACGCAAGAAGCCGGAAAACGGCCAGATGGCGGGAAGACTGCAGCGCAGGCAGAACGCAGGCTGCGCAGCGAGCGCTGGTTTGGCCCCGCCGACCTGCGCAGCTTCGGCCATCGTTCCCGTGCGATGCAGATGGGTTATGATCCGCAGGACTGGGAGGGAAAGCCCGTCATCGCCATCCTGAATACATGGTCCGACATCAATCCATGCCACATGCATTTCCGCCAGCGCGTGGAGGATGTAAAGCGGGGCGTGCTGGAAGCCGGTGGATTTCCCATGGAGTTGCCCGCCATTTCACTGTCCGAAAACTTCATGAAGCCCACCACCATGCTGTACCGCAACATGCTGGCGATGGAGGCGGAAGAACTGCTGCGGGCCTATCCCGCTGATGGCGCGGTGCTGATGGGCGGATGTGACAAGACCACGCCCGGCCTGCTGCTGGGGGCAACCAGCATGGATATCCCCGCGATCTATGTGCCCGCAGGCCCGATGCTGCGCGGGAACTGGCAGGGAAAGACGCTGGGTTCGGGGTCGGATTCATGGAAATACTGGGATGAACTGCGCGCGGGCAAGATTACCCCCGCAGACTGGCAGGGGGTCGAGGCCGGCATTGCCCGCAGCGCGGGCACCTGCATGACCATGGGCACGGCCAGTACCATGACCGCCATTGCCGAGGCGATCGGCCTGTCCCTGCCGGGGGCCAGTTCCATCCCGGCGGTGGATTCCAACCATATCCGCATGGCCAAGAGTTCCGGGCGGCGGATTGTCGATATGGTGTGGGAAGACCTGAAACCGTCGAAAATCCAGACCCATGCCGCCTTTCGCAACGCCATTGCGGTGGCGATGGCCATGGGGTGCTCGACCAACGCCATCATACACGTGATCGCCATGGCGCGGCGCGCGGGTGTTGACATCGGGCTGGACGATTTCGACCGTGCCAGCCGTGAGGTCCCGGTGATCGCCAATGTCCGGCCAACGGGCACGACCTACCTTATGGAGGATTTCTACTACGCTGGCGGGATTGCCGCGCTGATGAACCGGATTTCCAGTTTCCTTGACCTGGACTGCCTGACGGTGACCGGCCGCAGCGTGGGGGAGAATATCCGCGATGCAAAGGTCTGGAATGATGATGTCATAAGGCCGCTGGACAAACCGATGTTCACGGGGGAGGCGGGTGGTGCGCTGACGGTCCTGCGTGGCAACCTTGCCCCCGATGGCTGCGTGATGAAGCCCGCGTGCTGTGACCCCAAATTCCATAAGCACCGGGGACCGGCGCTGGTGTTTGACGATTACCCCACCATGAAGAAAGCGCTGGATGACGAAACGCTGGACGTGACCCCCGATCATGTCCTTGTGCTGCGCAATGCAGGCCCGCTGGGTGGTCCGGGCATGCCGGAATGGGGAATGCTGCCCATGCCCAAACGCCTGGTGAAGGAAGGCTATCGCGATATGCTGCGCCTGTCCGACGCCCGGATGAGTGGCACCAGCTACGGCGCATGCATCCTGCATGTCGCGCCCGAAAGCTATGTCGGTGGACCGCTGGCGCTACTGAAAACGGGGGATATCATCGCGGTGGACGTAGCGGCGCGTTCAGTCAACATGGAGGTATCGGATACGGAACTGGCACGCCGCCGTGCGGCATGGACGCCGCCTGCGCCGCGTTACGGACGTGGATATGGCTGGATGGCCGCACATCACATGCGGCAGGCGAATGAAGGGTGTGACTTCGACTTCCTCCAGACCGATTTCGGCCCCCCGGTGCCAGAGCCGGTTATTTATTGATTGTCCCTGCGAACCCGATCCGCCGTTTCGATCGTTCAGCATGCATGACACCGGAAGGAAGCGATAAATACACATGACAGGCCGGGCGGGCACATGATCCCGCCCATGGCCCTAAAAGAGCTGCAATACGGTTCGACACCCGTCAAAGAAGAAAAACAAGATGTACATGAAGTCGAATACGCTCCCACCATCCTTCGCGGCAATGCGTCCGCGGCATGTGCCTTACTGGCTGTTGTGGCTGGCCCTGGCTGGCACGACCGCGGCCATGGTCTATTCGTCCTTTGTCGTGCCGGTCATACCGGACCTGGCCTGCCTGTCCACCATCGGGCTTGACGGTCTTGCGCTGGCTGTCACGGTTGCGGTGATGCCGCGGAATTTTGTCGTCGGTTTCCTTACATCACTCCTTCCATTCGTCATCAGCTGGAGGGTGGCGGCCATTCATGGGTCGGTGCCGGGCATGGCGTGCTCCACCGCCACGTTCATCATCTATCTTTTACTGTATGCGGACTGCATGATCCATGACTGGAGGGCATGCAGCATTGGCGGGTGGAATAATCACCTGCAATGGCAGGTAGCAATACTGCGTATATATTTTGGTTTCGACATGGTTGGGCATTTTTCCGAAAAACTTTTCGCGGGCATACAGGCATTCCACCACATGGAACAGGTTTTTGTCGGATTCGGGTTCCCGCCCGATGGGCAGGCGGTCATTATTGGTGGATTGTGTGAACTGTCAGTCGCGATTGGCGTGGGAATGGGTTTCATGACCCGTCTGGCCGGGATGGGCGGGGCGCTGTATTACCTGATCGCCAACCATTATGGCCGGCATTTCGGTGACGGGTTTACATGGAACAATCCCCCCGTAGGCGGCTGGGAATACCCGATGCTGATGATCGTGGCCTTTGCCAGTTTTTCGGTTGCGGGGGCGGGAAAGTTCTCGATTGATGGCTGGCTGATCGCCCGTGGGCTGATGCCTGGGTTCCTGCTGCAGTTATGTGTATCCGGCCGCCCCGATCATGTGCGTCGTGATATTTGAATTGGACGGTAGCGCGTTTTAATACTTGTTTCGTCCACTTTTTTTCTATGGTCTCCTGGCACCCTTTCATGGCGCCAGCTTGGATTATCTATCACATGCGCGCGAGTTATTAATTGTTATTTGTCTGCGCGCAAAAAACTGTAATAGAATGTTCTGTGCGATATGACATCGGTTCTATCGTATAATCTGAACTGAACGACGTCTTTATTTTCCCGATATGGATCGGTCTGGCCGAACATGAAGCGTCGTCAGGGGTTCAATAATAACATTGAGAATAAGGTAACCCTTGAAATGAAGCATCTGCTTAAAGTCCTTGCGGTGCTGACGTCGTGCGCGACCCCCGCACTTGCGCAGCCGTCATCTTCCTCCACCGCGCCGCAGTTCAACATCACGACCGACGCGGCAATGGACATGGCCCATTATGCGGTTGGCCTGGCGGAAAACCGGCATCTCAAGCTTTGCATAGCGGTCGAGGACACGGATGGAAACCTGGTGGCCTTCATCCGCATGCAGGGTGCCTATGCCGGATGTGTGGAGGCCTCGATCGCGAAGGCAAAATCGGCGGCGCGGTTTGCCCGCAATACGATCGAGTTCTTTGACGCCGTGCGCACGCAGAACCTGCCCATCGGTTTTGTCCCCGGTATCCTGCCATCCGCAGGTGGTGCGGTTTTCAAGCAGGGTGATGTGGTCGTCGGCAGTATCGGCACTAGCGGCGACACCAATGAAAATGAACAGGCGCTGGTTGTCGATACGGCCAAGCATTTTCACTGAAACGGTCTTCAGCGTAAAAAAAACAGTATCCAGACAATCTTGCATCAGGATCTCCCATGAAAATCAGACATATCGGGCCGCTGGCCATTCTGGCGTGCTTTCCTGCCTTTGGCGTGGCACACGCGGATGACGCCAAGTTGCTGACCCGCCCGCAACTCAGTAACGCCGGTGCGAAAAGCCTGCTGAATGCGGCCGAGGAGGAGGCGCGGCAGAAGGGCATGCAGGTCAGCATCGCAGTGGTGGATGCATCGGGCAGGCTGCTGGCCTTCACCCGCATGGATGATTCACAGACCGGAACGGACGAGACAGCCATCAAGAAAGCCCGCACAGCCGCGCTGTATCATTCACCAGGCAAGGTACTGGCCCAGCGTATCAGCCAGAACCAGGCGTTTCTGGCGACATTGCCCGGTATTACGGCCGTGCCCGGATCGTGTCCGGTCATGAGTGGCAAATACCTGATCGGGGCGGTTGGGGTCAGTGGCGCGACGGATGATCTGGATAATGCAGTCGCCACCGATACGGCAAACGGGTTCCATTCGTAGGGGATGGTCCGAGCCGGACAGTCCCGGCAATTCCAGACAGTAAAAAATACAGGCCATTCTCCGTTACAGGAATATGGCCTGTATTTTCTTGCATACTGTCCGAAAATTCGGTTTTGCGGCATCATGAAGACGTTTTTTGGTGAAGATTTTTTTAAGAAACATTCAAAGAATGCCGCCTTTTTGAAAAAAGGCGGCACCCAAAAACTTTCATTTTTATTATCAAGATCTGTTTTGAAATTTCCCTAGAAGGTAAAGCCTGTTTTCATACCAATAACCGTGACCGTGCTGCGCTGGGTATAACCGCCGGGATTAACCCAGAACTGGACGTTTGGTTCGATATAGGCCCAAGGGGTAAACTGGATGGTGTAATCTGTTTCAACGGCAAATTCCGAATTCCGTCGTGGCCCCTTTTTACCTGCCTGATACCATTCCAATGTCGCAAGGCGCGAATTGACATGATTGGTGCCAACCGCAAGTGTCACGGCGTCATGCCTGCGCCATGGTAGTCCGAAATAGCGCAGGCTGCCCGTTACCTGTGATGAGATGGGGCTTGTTTCCCTGTCAACCATGGTCAGCGTGACATAGGCGGTCAGACCCTGCACGACCACCGCATCCTGTCCGGGCTTTTCGGTAAAGGTACCCGTCAACTGCTGCTGGAACCACAGATACCCGCCATGGGAACTGCCCCGTTCCAGCATTGGCAACCCGCCGGTAACAGCAGGTTGCCCATTGGTCGCCAGTAAAACATCCGGTGCGCTGGCCGTATTGATCCACCCGCCAATGCGGTACACCCCCGG
Organism: Komagataeibacter sp. FXV3; assembly: GCF_015155755.1. GTDB lineage: Bacteria > Pseudomonadota > Alphaproteobacteria > Acetobacterales > Acetobacteraceae > Komagataeibacter. The sequence goes on from NZ_VWPI01000026.1 coordinate 39,381, forward strand.
ATAATGGTGCGATCCCACATGAAGGCGCAGCCCGGTTTCGAAAGGCAGCAGCGCGCCGGTTGCCCCATGGACGTAACCAAGGAAAAACTTGTTATCCAGGTTGCGCATGTTCTGTTCATAAGCGCCCCCCTGCAGGTACCACAGGGGACTGTTGTATTTAAGGTAACCACCCCAGGTGCTGACAGGCCAGTTCAGCCAGCGATTACCATCCATGTTGCCCGTTGTCGCGCCGCAGAAATAATTGATCATTGTCAGGCAGGGCACATTGTCAAAATCAGCACCGGTTGGCAGGCGGCCGATCTTGAAACTGAAGTGGTTGCCCAGTTTCTGGTTATACCACAATCCGGTCAGTCGAGTGGTCTGTCCACGTCCCCATACTTCCTGTGGCTGTTGCAGGGTATACAGGCCCGCCCGTGTAATCAGGTTGCTGCCCCAGCGGCTGGTAAAGGTGAAATTGAAGGTCGCCCCTTTCCATTTCACCAGTTTTTCCGCATCGATATCCATAATCGCCGCGATCTGGTTGGTTTCGGCCGCAGTGCGCCGGTCGCCGCCTGTCGCATTTCCGGCGGTTTCGTTTGTCCATGCCGCCGCCAGGTCTATCCCTATGTCACGCAGATAGGTTCTGTACCCACCCCAATCTCCTGTCATGGTTGAAGCCGGGTGCTGGGCGCTGTTACGCAGCGCATAACTGGCATCATTGCCCTGGCTTCCGTTTACAACGCTATTGGCGGGCGCGTCATGCGCGCCGATCACCACATACATGGAAAAACCGAAATACAATATCGCGAATTTTCCACGTCGATGCGTAAAATATTTCATTGTACGGCCACTGGTATATTATTGGTTTTATTTGTGTGGCGTTTAAACGTTTTTATGAGGGCGCGGTTTTTTTATTTCGTATATTAATTTATCGTGCGCTATGTGGCATAACTTTCCACTTGTATTTTCTTGGGAACATTATTTGCACAATTGCGTTCCTGTGATCAGGTCAGGCGGTTTTGGGGAAAAGTTTTCCTGCCATGAATCCATCCAGGCAACGGGGCACGGATCATGCAAGGTTTTTGGTGAAGCTTTTTTCAAAAAGCTTCATGACCTGTCGTTTCCTTGAAAAAACAGGGCACACAAGAATTCCATTATTTTTACTAAAAATTATTGCAAATTTTTTCAATGCATACCAGTCATTTAACTCGTTATTTTATAAGAACGATATAAGGCCGGATGCCCGGCATGTGTAAACATGCAACCCATGGCACCGCGCCAGATGCAGAAAAAATCGCGATGGTCCAGCCATTGGAATATGCAGGTCCAAACAACACGAATGACAGACTGTTTGAAAACAGAATTATTGATGGAAAAGATAGAAGTTTCTGGGTGACCCTTTTCCAGGAAGGCAGCATGTAACGAAGCTTTCTGAAAAAAACTTCACCACAAACGTCTTTATGATGCGCACGATATCGCAGCGACCTCCAATGACTGTTTCCGGCATGCGCAATGGGTCAGTGACGGGGCGGGAGGTAGTCCGCCATCCATCGGCATTCATCCGACAGGTCCATGGCTGCGTCTTCATCCAGTACGAATGTGCAATCAGGATGGAAATGAAGTGCCGAGGCACTGGTCATGGCCGAAATCGCCCCTTCAATAACGCGGGTGACGATCGCCGCCTTGCCGGGGCCTGTCGCCAGCAGGACCGCGCGCCGGGTTTCCAGAATGGTCCCGACACCAACAGTCAGCGCATGCTGCGGCACATCATCCGGGCAGTCGCCAAACATTTCGGCATTCTGGACACGCGTGGCGGGGGCAAGCCTGACACGGCGCGTGCGCGATGCGAAGGAGGAAAGGGGTTCGTTAAAACCGATATGGCCGGTGTGACCTATCCCCAGCAGTTGCAGGTCAATACCACCTGCGGCACGGATGGCGGTTTCGTATCGTGCGCATGCCGCCGTAACATCATCGGTATCACCGGGGGGCAGATGCGTCCGCGTGGGCGGAATATCCAGATGACGGAACAGGTGATGCTGCATATAGGCACGGTATGACTGCGCGGTCCGGGCAACCGGCCCGCAATATTCATCCAGGTTGAACGTCGTGCAGCCTGCAAGATTGACCGGCCTGTCGTGAATGCGGCGGACAAGGTGGCCATAGACCCGTTCCATCGTGCGCCCGGTTGCAAGGCCCAGTACGGCTGCCGGGTTGCGCGCGCAGCACATGTACAGCATGTCCGCCACATGGGCGCAGGCCGTGTCCTGATCCGGTACGATGACAAGTTTCATGAAGACCTCCCGCCGGTTGCATGGATCCATGATGGCACAGGCATAAGGCCCGCACAGGTCAGGCGGCCACCGGACAGGCCATCCGGCCCGCCCGTTATGGTGGACGCTGATAACGGCAGGCCGCGTACGCTGCGTGCGGCCAGAAAACCGAAACATTGCGCCTCCAGCGCATCCCCGTTCCAGCCAAGGTGGTCCACGCCCACCACCGGGGCGCCCAGCGCCGTCTGCAATCCCTGCATCAGGACAGGGTTATGCCGCCCTCCGCCACAGACATACCAGCGTGCGGGCCGGACGGGCAGGGGCATGCGCCGTACGGCTTCGATGGTAAAGGCGGCCAGTGTCGCCGCCCCATCGGCCGGGGTGCAGGCGGCCACCCGGTCAAGGGCCGTGGCAAAACTCTGCCGATCCAGCGATTTGGGGGCAAGGCGGGCAAAATAGGGATCAGCCAGCAACTGTTCCACAATGGCCCGGTTGACCGTGCCCGCACGCGCCAGTGCGCCATCAACGTCGCAGGCCGTGCCGGTATGGCGCATCGCCCAGTCATCCAGCAGGGCATTGCCCGGGCCGGTGTCACAGGCATGGATCGTATTATCGGCATCAATCAACGTGACATTCGCAACGCCACCGATATTCAGAACGGCAACCGGCCCCGGCACATCATGCAGCAGGGCTGCGTGGAACCACGGCACCAGTGGCGCGCCTTCGCCGCCTGCCGCCACGTCGGCGCTGCGGAAATCATGGATGACAGCCAGTCCGGTCGCGCGTGACAGAAGTTCCGCATCACCAATCTGCCATGTCTGGTGGCGTTGTGGTGCATGCAGGATGGTCTGGCCATGGAACCCGATCAGGTCGATATCCGGCACCCGGGCCTGCAACTGTCGCACTGCGTCAATGTGATGGCGGGTTATCGCGTGTTCGACCGCTTTCAGTTCGGGATCATCAGGGGACAGGGTGGGCGCATGGTCCAGAAGCCTGCGCGCGCGCTGGCGCAGGGCCGCCGTGTAAGGCAGGCTGATATCCGGCCCGAACCCCGCGATCCGTTCACCATCGGTATGGATGATGGCTGCGTCCACACCATCAAGTGACGTGCCACTCATAAGGCCGATGACCGTAAGCATAGGCTTCATGCCTGTTCCTCCCGCATGCAGCATTTTACCACGACATCATAAAGAACAGGGCGACGGGACAAAAACGTGACGTCCGGCACCTGTCCATTATGCCGCGTGTATCCGGGTGGTCCGGGGCTGCCTGTCAAAAAGGCGGCATCCGGAAACGTTTATTTTTCGGACAATGTTTTACGGGGCGGCAGGGGGGCTGTCGTCCTGCCCGAGAACTGAACGCAGGTTGCCGCCATGCGCCGCAAGCTGTGCCTCGACCTGATCGGCGGGAATGCCCGAACAGATCATGACGGCCCGTTTGACATTGAACCCCGTTGCCTCCAGCGCCTGCTGCGCCTCCTGTTCGGTACTGCCGGTCAGGTTGCGGACCATGCGGCATGCCCTGTCCCGCAGCTTGGCATTGACGACCCGCATGTCCACCATCTGCCCGCGATAGGCATGGCCCATACGGATCATGAGCGTTGTGGAAATCAGGTTCAGGGTGGCTTTCTGTGCCGTGCCGGCCTTCAGTCGCGTGGAACCGGAAATGACTTCCGGCCCCGTTACCACCGCAATGCCCTGTTCCGCCACGTCCAGCAACCTGCCGCCGCGATTGCACGCAATGCCTATGGTCAGGCTGCCTGCCGCGCGCGCAGCCGCAATCGCGGCACAGGTATAGGGCGTGGACCCACTGGCCGCGATGCCCAGCACCACGTCATCGGGACCGGGATTGTGGGCCAGTATGTCCGCGCGCGCCACGTCCTCGCGGTCCTCGGCCCCTTCCGCCGCCTGATACACGGCGTCCTGCCCGCCTGCCAGCAGCAGCACAAGCCGCCCCGGTTCCCAGCCGAAGGTGGGCAGCAGTTCCACCCCATCCTGCATGCCGATCCGCCCGGACGTGCCCGCGCCGACATAGAACAGCCGTCCCCCCGCCAGAAGCCGGGGCAGGGCGCTGCCCACCGCGCGTTCCAGTTCCGCTGTCGCGGCGCGGACGGCGGCGATGGCGCTCATCTGTGATTCCACCAGTGCATCCAGCACGGAGGCGACAGGCCAGACATCCACATCCGCGTAGCGGGGGTCCTGTCCTTCTGTCGCGATGATAGGGGTGGGCGTGCTGCTGTTCGGGGTCATGTAACCTGACTTATCTGCAAATGAGGGAAAAAGCTTCACCAGAAACTTTCATATGACTGAAGGATGTGACCCGATCCGGCTTTTCAGGCAGCCCCTCAGCCCCGTGGCGGGATCAGCGCAAGGGCCGCCGCCGTTGCCACGTCATGACGCAGGTGCACGACATTGCCATGGCCATCGGGATGGAGGCGGCTGGTCAGGATCAGGACATAACTGTCGCTGCCGGGATCCAGCCACAGCGACGTGCCGGTAAAGCCGGTATGGCCAAAGGAACCCACGGGAAACCTGTCCCCCCGGACAGAGGAATAATGCGTGGCGATATCCCACCCCAGCCCGCGCAGGTCGGTCCTGCCCTGTGGCTGTTGTGCGGTGGTCATCAACATGAGTGTGTCCGCTCGCAGCGGATAGGCGGATGGTCGGCTCGCGCGCCGGTCCAGCAGGGCCTGCGCGTACAGGCACATGTCATCAGCCGTGGAAAACAGGCCCGCATGTCCTGCAACCCCACCCATGCGCCGCGCCGAGGGGTCATTGACCTGCCCCCGCAGCATCTGGCCCCGTTCATCGGTCTGGGTGGGGGCGATGCGCGCGGACCACGTATCGGGTGGCAGGAATCGTGACTGTCGCATGCCCAGCGGTGTCAGGATAAAGCGCGTGGCATAGGTATCCAGCGTCATGCCGGACAGTTTTTCGACCAGGAAGCCCAGTGTGATGAAATTGATGTCGCTGTAAACGAACCCGCTGCCCGGTGGCTGTTCGGGTGCGGTTTCCATGGTCAGGCGGAAGGCGGCATCACGTCCCTGCCACGGGTGGGTCAGGTCCAGGTCGGGCGGCAGGCCGGAATAATGGGTCAGCAGGTGCCGGATGGTAATGGTGGCCTTTCCCGCGGCGGCAAACTGCGGCAGGTAGCGTGAAACCGGGTCATCCAGCCCGAACCGCCCCTGTTCCCACAACTGCATGACACAGGGCGCGGTAATAACCGGCTTGGTCAAGGATGCCATGTCGAACACCGTGTCCCATGTCATGGCTTCGGGCGCGGGTGTTACGGCACGCCTGCCATACACGGCCCGGTGCACGACCTGCTGGTCGTGGCCTATGGCGCAGACCACGCCGGGCGCTTCGCCCCGTTTCACGGCCTGTTGCAGCCTGCGATCCACATCGCGCATGTCCGGGGCAGGTGACTGGCCCGCCTGCGCGTGGGGCGCGCAGGCTGCAAGGGTTGCGGCACCCGTCAGCATCAGGACATGGCGGCGCTTCAGCCCGGGGGCGGCTGGAAAAACATGCATGGTGCAAAAGGCCCGTTAAAAGACGGCATGCCGGATGCCTGATACGGGGACGATATCATTATCCCGCCCGCAATGACAACGATCCGGCCGCCGCGCCAACCGGGGACGGGGCAAAAGCCATGACATGACGGTGCCGCAGCATGCCTGACCGGTTTTCATGCACGATGGGAATGCGCAGGCTGTCCCGGTTCTCCGGGTCGTCCGGGGCTTTCATATGGCCTCGGTCTGGTCATATGGTCTTTACTTCGTTACGTGATGGAATCCGTATGTCCGCGATCGATCTTTCGGTTATCTGCATCTATTGCCTGAGCCTGCCCTTCATCGCGTTCGCCCTGTCGGGGCGGCAGGATTCCGTTTCCACCTATGTTGGTGGCCGGCATGACCTGCCGTGGTGGGCCATCTGCCTGTCCCTTGTCGCGACGGAAACCTCCACCCTGACCATCATCAGCATACCCGGCATCGCCTATGGCGGGGGCATGGTGTTCGTGGGGCTGGGGGTAGGGTATGTCATCGGGCGTGCGCTGGTGGCGTGGCTGTTCCTGCCCCATTATTTTTCCGGGCACGTGGGCAGCGTGTACCAGTATCTGGGCCAGCGTTTCGGGCAGGCGATGGAGCGTACCGTATCCGTCACGTTCCTGATTACGCGCGTGCTGGCCGAAGGGATTAGGCTGTTCGCGGGCATGCTGCCGGTTGCCGCCATCGTGTCCGCCATGGAACTGCCGTTGCCGCAATGGCTGGTCATGGTGGTGATTGTCGGGCTGACGCTAGGTTACACGGTGCTGGGCGGCCTGCGGGCCGTGGTCTGGTCCGATGCGATACAGCTGGTTGTATATGTCGTGGGGGCGGCGGCCTGTGTCGCGTTGCTGTACCATCATGCAACCGGCATGCAGATCCATATGCTGCGCCATTCCAACCGGTTTCACCTGTTTCATAAATCCCGCCTGTATTTCCTTGATCCCTATACGCCGTGTGCCGCCATGATCGGCGGGGCGATCATGGCCATGGCGTCACATGGGACGGACCAGCTTCTGGTGCAGCGTGTCCTTGCGGCGCGAAGCCTGGCGGATGCCCGAAAGGCGCTGGTGGGCAGCGGTGTCATGGTGGGCTGCCTGTTCGCGCTGCTGTCGCTGGTGGGCATGCTGCTATGGGCACGCAATGACGAAAGGTCGCTGGCCGCCATGGGGCTGCCGACGTCGGATGCATTGTTCCCGGATTTTATTGTGCATGGCCTGCCCCACGGGCTGGCGGGACTGCTGGTTGCGGGTCTGCTGAGTGCGACGATGGGCTCGCTTTCCGCCACCCTCAACGCCATGACCAGTGCGACCTTGCTGGATTTTGCCGCCCCCTGCCGGGCCATGGCGCGATGGGTGCGTCTGTCGCCGCTGGGCTTCGCGCGGCTTGTGACTGCGCTGTGGGCTGTCGCGCTGGTGGTGGTGGCGCTGGGGTTTGCCCATAGCCATGGTCCGGCTGTGGTGTTCGGCCTGTCGGTGGCGTCATGCGCGTATGGTCCCATGCTGGGGGTATTCGTGTTTGCCCTGTTCAGCAGGCGGGCGGACAGGCGTGACGTGCTGCCTGCGTTCATCGCGACGCTGGCCGTGGTGTGTGGCGCGATGCTGTTCTGGCGGCCCTATGGGCATGCCATCGCCTTTACGTGGCTGGTGCCGTTGGGTGTCGCCATCATGATTGCCTGCGTGGGGCTTGCGCGCGGCATCCGGCAGGGACGGGCGTGACCTGACCCGTCCCTGCGGCGCCCGGCGCGATCAGATCAGCCCGTAGCGTTCAAGCAGGGTGTCCACTTCCGTCCCGCCCGTCAGGTGATGGATCAGGGTCGCGGCCGGTATTTTCTTTCCGTCGCGCATTTCCGCCGCTGCCTGCACCAGCATGCGCACGTCATACACACTGCCAAAGACTTCCGGCACGGCACGGTCGATATCCAGCAGCGTGTAGACTGCCTCCATCGCGGTACGGACGGAATATTCGGTCGTGAACACCGTATCGCGCGGGGTTTCGGCAAACTGGCCAAGGAAGGCGAGGTTGACGCTGCCATCGGGCACCACCTTCGGCCTGTCACCCACGGCGCGTGGCATGAACTGCGCGGTGATGAAGGGCATCATGCATGGGTGGGTGATGGCGCCCGTGGCCGCCATGTCGTCAATCTCCGTCTCGGGCACACCCATGTGGTACAGCCATTCGCGGGTGATTTCCTCGCCCGTGCAGTCCTGCATGGGTTTCTTCACGTAATTGCCCGGCACGTCGCTGAAGAGGCCATACAGCCAGGCCACCATCTGGCCCTTCGGCTGGCCCTTGAAATGGGGCTGGCGGCTGACGACCCAGCTCATGAGCCATGCGGAGTCCGCGATCGTGATCGGTCCCCCCGTCACGGTCCGGCCCGAAAAGGGATCGCGTCCCGTCACCCTGTGCACCAGGGCCGGGATGCGGGCATCCAGCGTTGTGACGGTGGCGGATTCCCAGCGTGATTTGGTGGTGTCGCCACAGAATACGTCCGGCTGGCCAAACGCCGGGTCCTGTGCCGCGATATTGCGCCACAACTGCCAGACATTGCCCTGCGCGATTGTGGCGTCAATCGGTGCGGGCGTATGGTGGTCGCCCCAGCGGGAGTTTTCGACCATGGAGCCATTGGTGACGAACACCAGATCCCGCGCGCCGACTGCGGTGCCGCCCGCCGTGCCGTTTTCAAGCCAGTCGATATGGGTCGCCACCTTCTTCACGCCCGCTGTATCGACGCGCACATTGGTCACCTGCACGCCGTGGCGGAATACCACGCCCTGATCCGCCAGCCACGTGGCCAGCGGCAGGCTGAGGGATTCCTGCTGGTTGAAGCGGGTGAACTTCAGCGTATGCAGGTCCTTCAGCCCAAGGATCTGGTGCACGAAACGGGCAAGGTAGCGCTTCATCTCGATCGCGCTGTGCCATGTCTCGAACGCGAACATGGACCGCCAGAACAGCCAGAAATTCGACTTCATGAAATCGGCGGACAGGACATCGCTGATCGTCCTGCCGTCCAGCTTTTCCTCATCCGTCAGGATCAGGGAAATGATTTCCCGTCGTGCCTTCCCGTTCAGTTTCAGGCTGTTACGGTCGGGCAGGGGCTGCCCGCACCCGCACATGGCCCGCACCGGGCTGGAGGATGGATCAACGCGGTTGAGGCGATAGAACTCATCCAGCACCGAGGCGCCGGGCACCTCCAGTGACGGAATGGAACGGTACAGATCCCACAGGCACTGGAACTGTTCCTCCATTTCCCGGCCGCCACGGATCAGCCAGCCGGTTTCGGCGTTGCCCGCGCCATCCAGCGCCCCGCCATCGGCGTCCGATGCTTCCAGGATGGTAATTCGTGATGGCGTCATCCCCGCATCGCGGATCAGGAAGGCGGCTGCCGCCATGCCGCCAAGGCCACCCCCCACGATCCATGCCGATCGGGTGTCGATACCGGCCGGTTTTTCGGGGCGGACGAAAGCTTCGAAGTTACTGTGGGCATAGCGCATGGAATTTCTGCCTCTTCTGGGGCCGGCCGTGGCCCGGGCGGTTGGTCGGATTTAAAACCCTGCCGTTTATAGCAGGATTTTATGAAAATAACGTCGTTGATGTGTATCAATCACCCGGTGGGTGGCAGGGATGCGGGAATGGCCCGTGCGCAGGCCGTCATGGCCGCCGCCGTGATGCAGGGCGTGTGCTGCTGACACAATATGTTAAAAATGGTATTGTCATGGCATGGATCATGAACACGCCGCCATCCGTACCATGCAATGGGACCACCGCAGTCTTGGCCGCGCGCAGCGTCACGCGCGCGGCGTGGCCTTGCGCCGCAAGACGATGCGCGCCCACCATGCGCAATGGCATGCGCCAAAGGGGCGGCCTGACCCGGTTGAGCTGCTGGTCCGGCAGGGGGAAAGCCGGATACGCGACCTGCTGCCGGTGCGCTATGGGCGGATGATGGCCTCGCCTTTCGCGTTCCTACGCGGGGCGGCGGCTGTCATGGCGTCCGATCTTGCGCATACGCCCGCCGCAGGTCCGCGCGTGCAGGCCTGCGGGGATTGCCATCTGGCCAATTTCGGCAGCTATGCCTCGCCCGAGGGTACACCGGTTTTCGACATCAACGACTTTGACGAAACGCTGCCCGCCCCGTTTGAATGGGATATCAAGCGCCTTGGCACGTCGCTGGTGCTGGCCGGGCGCGAGGGTGGCCTGTCGGAAAAGAAGGCGCGTAATCTGGCGGTATCCATGGCACGGACCTATGCCGTGGAAATGAAGCGGCTGTCCCTGCTGTCCCCGCTGGAGATCTGGGGCAACCCCATTGACCTGTCCGCCGCCATTGCCGCGTTTTCGGACCGCCACGCGCGGGCGCGGGCTGAAGTCCTGTTGCGGGAGCGCATGGACAGCGCGCGCTGTCATTATGGCCTGATAGATGCGGGCGGCGGCCTGCCATCGCTGTGCGAACATCCGCCGCTGGTCATGCGCCTGCCCGCGCATGAGGACACGATCCGCCATGCCTTTGCCCGCTACGTCGCGACACAGCCAGCCGAACTGGCGGTCCTGCTGGACCGCTACGTCCTGCGTGACGTGGTTTTCAAGGTGGTTGGCATTGGCAGTGTCGGCACCTTCTGCGCCATCGGCCTGTTCGCCACGGCGGATGGGGAGACGCTGCTGCTGCAGATCAAGGAAGCCCAGCAGTCGGTGCTGGCGCCCTTTGCCGGGGCATCGCTGTTTCATAACCAGGGCCAGCGCGTGGTGGTCGGCCAACGTATCATGCAGGCGGAAACAGACATATTCCTGGGTTGCACGCATACCCGGTCCCAGCCTGATGCGGACCCTGTGACACCAGACCTGTCCGGGGCGGGGCGGCAGTTTTACGTCCGCCGCCTGAAAGATGCCCGGCTGGCCGCCATCGGGGCGGCTGTAACGCCCGAAGGACTGGCCGATTACGCACAATTATACGGCAGGACGCTGGCCCGCGCGCATGCACGTTCGGGGGATGGCGCCTTCATCAGTGGCTATCTGGGCAAGGGGAGGGTGTTTTCCGATGCCATAGGCTGTTTTTCCGCCCGTTACGCGGACCAGACGAAAACCGACTGGGTACGGTTTACGAAGGCCATCAAGGCGGGGAAAATTCCGGTTTCCCATGATGGCAGCCCCTGATAATCATTCCTGAAACGGTAAAATACTATTTTAAAACAGTTTTCTAGGGTCTGTTGGGAATTAACGCGAATTGATGATTGCAGCGGTGAGATAAATCATCGCTGCGAATGATCTGTCGGTCTTGTCGCTTCGCATGGCGATGCGCTTGAACTCCTTGAGCTTGCAGAAGAAGT
>NZ_VWPI01000027.1 GCF_015155755.1 Komagataeibacter sp. FXV3
GTCATAGGCGGCACGCGCATTGCGATCCATGCGCGGGTCCCGGTCCGCGCAGGCGGTCAGTGACATGACAAGGGTGAGGGCGGCCAGCAGCGTGGCCAGCGGGATCATGGTGGGTTTCATGGGGCTTCCGTTATCAGCATGCGCCATCACGCGTTGTATGTATAAATACAGACCGCATGCAATGACGCATCGGGCGATGCCAGCCATGAATTCCCACAGACGGCCATCCTGAACAGGCATATCGCGGCAGGCCGGATGGCACTGTGCGCCGATATGTCGGGGTCGCTGGTCCATGGGACCACGATCCGCATATCAGGCACCTTTTCCTGCCATGGCGGGAAAGGGCAGGAACGGGCGGGAACATGTGCCGGTCATGTCGTTCCCGCCCCGCAGGCCAGTGGCCCCGGATGCCTCAGGCGAATGCCTCGTCCCAAGTCCCCAGCGTGGCGCCCCGGCTGTATTCGGTTGCCCGGTTTTCGAAGAAGTTGGCGTGTTCGACCGCGTTCATCATCTCGTCAATCCACGGCAGGGGATTGCTGGGCACGTCATAGATCGGTTCCAGTTCCAGCCCGATCAGGCGACGGTTGGCGATGAAGCGGATATACTGCTTGACCTCGGCCGCTGTCAGGCCCTTGACCGGCCCCATGCGGAAGGCGAGGTCGATGAAGCGGTCCTCGTTGGTCACGATCTCGCGGCAGGCCAGATGGATCGCATCCGCCACGGCGGGCTTGTCGATCTGGTGTCCGAACTCCTGCATGTATGTCTTGAACAGGCGCGTGATGGATTCAACGTGCAGGCTCTCGTCACGCACGGACCACGTCACGACCTGCCCCATGCCCTTCATCAGGTTGTGGCGGGGGAAGTTGAGCAGCATGGCGAAGGACGCGAAAAGCTGCAGCCCTTCGGTAAAGCCCGCGAACACGGCCATGGACAGCGCGGTATTGTAGTGGTCATCCATGTTGAACCGCTGCAGGAACTCATGCTTTGCAGCCATTTCCTCGTATTCAAGGAAGGCGGCATATTCGGTTTCCGGCATGCCGATGGTGTCCAGCAGGTGACTGTATGCGGCCTGGTGGATGGATTCCATGTTCGTGAACGCCGACAGCATCATGCGCACTTCGGTCGGTTTGAAGCGGGGCATGTACAGGTCGATATAGGCGTTCTCGACCTCGGTATCCTGCTGGGTGAACAGGCGGAAAATCTGCGTAACCAGATATTTTTCCGTCTCGGACAGGTTGTTGTTCCAGTCCTTCACGTCATCGCCCAGGGGGATTTCCTCGGGCAGCCAGTGCAGGGACTGCTGGGTTTTCCATGCCTCGAACGCCCATGGATAGCGGAAGGGCTTGTAGACCGGGCTGGGGGAGAGGAGGTTGGGTGTGTCTGTGCTCATGATTGCCCCCTATAACCCAAAAATCGTCACCGCTATATCGGCTTTTGCAGATGCTGCGTGATGTTGTCGGAACCGGGAGCGGGGAAGGGGGAAACGCGCCTGAAATTGCTTGATTCTACGGCCGGATTTTCTGACGGAGGGCAGACGGTTTTCAGGTTTTCCGGTTATGTAATTATCGAACATAATGACGATAGATAAGCTTTTTTCCCGCAGAACAGGTACCTGCGCCTGGCATTGAAACCGTGAACCCCGACATGACATGGTATGAGAACAATAATCAGAACAGTGCGTTAACCGTCATTGCCGACCGGATTCCGCTTACCCGGCATCAGGAGGTCGGCCAGACCATGGAGCCATTTCATGAACAGTCCTGATACGCCGCAGAACCGCCGGATCGTGCTGGCATCCCGCCCGTCGGGCGCGCCGACCCCGGCCAATTTCCGTCTGGAACGGGTGCCGGTTCCCCCGGTGGGCACGGGGCAGGTGCTGCTCAGGACGCTGTGGCTGTCGCTGGACCCCTATATGCGGGGCCGTATGAGCGCCGCGCCATCCTATGCCCCGCCCGTCGCCGTGGGGGATGTGATGGTGGGCGGAACCGTGGCGCGGGTTGAACAGTCTGGCGTGGAAGGATACAGGCCGGGCGATATCGTCCTGTCCTATGGTGGGTGGCAGGATTATGCCGTTTCGGACGGGAGCGACCTTATGGTCCTGCCCGCTGGCATGTCCCACCTGTCACGCGCGCTGGGCGTTCTGGGCATGCCCGGTTTTACGGCCTGGTATGGCCTGCTGAAAATCGGCGCGCCCAAAGCGGGCGAAACCGTGGTGGTGGCGGCGGCCAGCGGACCTGTCGGGGCCGTGGTCGGGCAACTGGCCCGGCTGCATGGCGCAACCGTGGTGGGTGTTGCGGGTGGCCCGGAAAAATGCCGTCGCGTGCGTGAGGAACTGGGTTTTGACGCCTGCCTTGACCATCGCGACCCTGATTTCGCGGCCCAACTGGCGGCGGCATGCCCCAGGGGCATAGATGTCTATTTCGAAAGCGTGGGCGGCAAGGTGTTTGATGCCGTCCTGCCGCTGCTCAACACTTTCGCGCGTATCCCGGTCTGTGGCTTGATCGCCCACTATAACGACAGCGTGTATGATGGTGGTGCCAGTACTGGCCCCGGGCCTGATCGGCTACCTGCCTTCATGGCGCAGATCCTGATCCGTCGCCTGCGGGTGCAGGGATTTATCATTATGGACCACTATGGCGAATTTTATACCGAATTCCTGCACGACATGCAGCCACTTGTCGAAAGCGGGAACATCCGTGTCTTTGAAGATATCGTGGACGGTCTGGAAAATGCCCCGGAAGCCTTCATCGGCATGCTGGAAGGGAAAAACAGGGGCAAACTGCTGGTGAAAGTCAGTTCATAAGCCATAAGCCGAAATGGGCATAATGCAGGGCCTGGCATTTCCGGTGGCGACGACACAGGGCCGTTTGAAAAAATAAAGGTTTTTGGGTGCCGTCTTTTTTCAGGAAGGCGGTGTTCCCTGAAACTTTCTGAAAAAAGCTTCACCAGAAAACGTCCGATCGCAGGAATGCTTCCCGGATGATTTTTCACACTGTCCTTGAGCCCACATGGCACGGAACGGGTCCGCCCGCCGGCAAGTATCCAGATCAGTCCCGCTGCGGGGTATAGCCCTGCCATAGCCACAACAGGGCTTCGGGCAGGGTCTGCGCGATTGTCGGACCATCCACATGCCCCGCGTTGCGGGACAGGACAAACTGGTAGTCATATCTTTTTGTTGCCAGGACACGCGACATGTTTTCACTGGCCAGCACCCAGTCATGCATGCCATCGGGCATGGCGGGTGCGGGATAGAACAGGTCCCGGTCGCCCGCGGCAAACCAGAACCGGACCGGCTTGCGCGCGGCATTGGGCACCAGCGCCGCCCCCGGCAGGCTGCCCGTGGCGGCAGGATTGCCCGCCCAGGGGGAATGATACTGCCATGCCCCGCCCGGCATGGCCGGATCATGCGGCCATTGCTGGTTGGTCAGCGTTGGGGAATAGGCCAGCACGCGGCGGTACAGGTCGGGATGGAACCACGCCATGCCAAAGGCCGCACCCCCGCTGGAACTGACCCCCATCGTGGCCCTGCCATCGGGATCATGGGTCAGGCTGACACCTGCCTGCCGCTGGGCCAGGGGCAGCACCTCGCGTTCAACCCATTCGGCATAGGTGCCCGATACCGTGTCATATTCCAGCCCGCGTTCGCTGCCCTGCGCATCCTGCCCGCCCGCGCCGATGCCAATGGCGATGATGGGCGGCAGCCGATGGCTGTTGATCAGCGCGTCCAGTGCCGCGAACAGGTCCCGGCCGGGATAGAAACCATCTGCCCCGCCATCGCCAAAAACAAGGAATGGCGCCTTGGTGCCGGGTTTGTACTGCGCGGGCACATAGACATCCACCTGCCGTATCCACGGGCCGGAATGGCTGCTGGTCAGGCGCAGATCGGACGGGTCGCCGGCGGCGGAACGGGCCGTATAGATCGCGCCGTTGGGGCAGCCATCCGGGTCATCGCGCACAATGCCGGAATTGAACAGGACGCTCTGGCCGGAATTCATGGTGAAGGAGACCACGCGCCCATGCGGCGCGGTGCGGGCTGCAGCGAATTCCGCAGCGGCCATATGGGTTGGCCCCAGCACGAAATTGCCATTGGCCGCCAGTGGCGGAACGGCACCATCCGGCAGGTCGCGCGCCGCGGGGTAATGGGCATCATGCGGGTCGCGCCGGGGTATGTGGCCATCAGGCGCAAGTCCGGACAGGTCGATAAAGAACGGGGCCTGCGGGTGCGTGGTATTGGCGGCAGGTGGGGTGGGCACATGCACCGACTGGCAGCCGGCCATGGCAGGCGACTGCTTCATGACAAGGCAGGCCGTGCAAGCCAGAAGGGAAATGGAAAACCGTGCCCTGAAGCCTGTTGCCAACCGTCCGTATCCCGTTTCGTGCTGAAAATCGTCCATGCCCCAGTCAAACACGGGTCATGATCCATATCCACCCCCGGTTTCAGGGTTGTGCGTGCGGTATTCCGGGGTCGTGGCAGGCGGGAAACAGAGGCCCGGTACCGGCCGTATTCCCCTGTCTGCAGCATGATGACCGACGCCATCCGCCGCACGGCCTGATGTATGTCATTGCAGCGTGTGACGGGTGCTCCCATATCAGGGATGATGTTTTTTTATACGATGCAGGAGAATACTGTTGGCGCGCAGGCCAGTCATGTCCCGGTTGCCTGGTGCATGCGGGGATGTCAGCGTGGACAGCGACCGGTTGAATGATTTTTGTATTTACGTCCATTCCCCTGCATTTTAACTTATTAATCAATGCATACCCGGGACATTCTGCCTGATGTCCGATCATCGCCTCGGTGGTATATAAATACTGAACATAGGATAAATAACCATGCCAGTTGACCAGATGCGTAAGAACATGTCGGAGAACGCGGGTTTCATCGCGGCCCTGGACCAGAGCGGGGGATCAACACCGGGTGCGCTGCGGCATTAC
>NZ_VWPI01000028.1 GCF_015155755.1 Komagataeibacter sp. FXV3
ATGATCGCCAGCTTCTCGCGCGCGCTGCTCGAAGACCTGCGCTACACCATGACGGATGCGGAATTTGACGCAGCCCTTGCAAAGTCCATCGCGCAGATCTTCAGGGCTTCAACGCAGAAGGCCTGATAATCCCTTCATGTCCCCTGCCATAAGGTGGGGGGACAGGATACATGACAGGCGGCTTCCGGCATCACGGAAGCCGTTTTGCATTTGTCCTCGGCTTCTTCCGTGGATCAGAAGAAAATTTTTGGTGAAGCTTTGTACAAAAAGCTTCACGCATGTGGCCTGTCTGAAGAAAGGCGACACCCGGAAACTTCTGTAATTTTTATCGACGTTTTTTAAGCGACCTTCAATTTCCCTGTTGCGGGACAGGCATGATGCCGGGTTCGTTACATCGTGCCGGTGGCGAAGGCGGCTAGGCTGCTTCCTGATCTTCATGGACGAAACGTTACCATTTTCCATGGCTTATGGCCGGAAGGGCGTTCTGCGCTCCCCTGAAATACCATGAAAATGAAGGAAAGCATCATGCAGGCTGATACCCTTTTTTCGCTTGCGGGCAGGCGCGCCCTTGTCACCGGGGGATCGCGTGGCATCGGGCTGACCCTTGCGCGGGGGCTGGGCCGATTTGGGGCGAAAATCGTGCTGAACGGTCGCAATCCCGAACGGCTGGAGACGGCGCGTGCCATGCTGGAAAACGAAGGGCTGGATGTTGCAACCGCCCCGTTTGACGTAACCGATCAGGATGCCGTTATCGCGGGAATTGAAAAAATCGAACACGAGCAGGGGCCGATCGACATCCTGATCAACAATGCGGGCATCCAGCGCCGCGCGCCGCTGGATCAGTTCAGCCGGGCGGACTGGGATGCGCTGATCGCCACCAACCTCAACGCGGTTTTCTTTGTGGGTCAGGCGGTTGCGCGCCACATGCTGCCGCGTGGACGGGGCAAGATCATCAATATCTGCTCGGTCCAGAGCGAACTGGCCCGGCCCGGTATCGCGCCCTATACCGCGACCAAGGGGGCGGTCAAAAACCTGACCAAGGGCATGGCGACGGACTGGGCGCGGCATGGGCTACAGATCAATGGCCTCGCACCCGGTTACTTCAGGACGGAAATGAACGAAAAACTGGTGGCTGACAGGGAATTTACCCAGTGGCTGTGCCAGCGCACGCCCGCCGGGCGGTGGGGCGATGTGGAGGAACTGGTGGGTGCTGCGGTCTTTCTGTCGTCTGATGCATCCAGTTTTGTAAACGGGCATGTCCTTATGGTTGATGGCGGCATGACCGCGTCCGTGTAGTGATGAAGCAGGTCGTATGGAACTGATTGAGAAATAGAAACAAAAGTTTCCGGGTGCTGTCTTTTCTTCAAAAAGGCGGCGTTCTTTGAGGCTTTTTCATAATTTTAAGCGGCTGCTACAATGCCGTGCGATAGGGGGCGATGCCGCGCCCCTCATTATCAATATCGACACGGTGCCCGACCATTGGCAGCGCGCGGTGATGGCAGTTTTCGCGCGTGCAGGCCCGGCACCCCGGCCCGATGGGAATGATCATGCGCGGGTCATTCAGGTCCAGCCCGGCGGAATAGACCAGGTGCCGCGCATCCGCTATCGAACAGCCCAGAACCACAGCCGTAAGGCGCGGGCGGTCAAGGTAGGATATGCTGCTGCGCCCCACTGTCCGCGCTATGTTGAGGTAAAGCGCGCCATCGGTCGTCTGTGACAGCTGGACCTGCACCTGCTGGGGCGTGCTGAAGGCGCGGAAAATATTCCATAACGGGCAGGGACCGCCAAAACGGGACTGGGTGAAACGGTTCGCACTGAAGCTTTTGAGGATATTGCCCGCGATATCCGTCTTGAGGAAGTAGAAGGGAACGCCCTCGCTCCCGGGTCGCTGCATGGTGCTCAGCCGTTGGCAGGCCTGTTCGAAACTGACCCCGAAATGGCGCTGTAACTGTTCCAGGTCATGACGTACGTCACGGGCTGTTGCCCGGAAACGGTCATAGGGCAGAAGCAGTGCGCCCGCGAAATAATTGGTCAGATAGACGCGCGCCAGTCCCCGTGCCTCACTTTCACGCAGGCGGGAACGGCGGATCGTGCGGGCAAACACCCCTTGGTGCTCAAGCTGGCCCAGCGCCTGCGCCATCCAGAACGTGCTGCTTTCCGATGGGATGATGCGTGACAGGAACAGGGTGCGGTGCCGCCGGTCCATGCGCCACATCAGGCCCTTCTGCCCCAGGGCAAGGTCGATTTCGGTGCGGATGCCATGCTGGTCCAGAAGGTAGCGGGTCAGCTGTTCGCCCGGATTGCCCTCATCCAGCCGCATCCGCTCGGCCTGCCGTTCGGCCGTGCGGTCCACTTCATCAAAATAGTTGCGCTGGGCCTGTACCCAGTCATTGACGGCTTCGTAGGGTTCCACCCGGTCTGGCGCATCCCGCGCCCCGCCCTGTTGCGGCCGGTCGGGGCCGATCAGGGGGGCGGCTGTATGTTCCTGCCGCAAAAGATAGGCACGATAGAGCCGGATGAACTGCGCACACAGATCGGGTGCGACGCGCATGGCGGCCTGAATGCTGTCCAGCCTTACGGCATCGGTATCGAATACCGGGTCGGCCATTATTTCACGTAATGTCTGTATGCCGCGCGTTTCTTCAGTATCGCTGAAATAATCCACGCCAACGGAAAAAACCTTGCACAGCGCATCAAGCAGGGTCAGCGGCAGGGGGCGGGTGTCGTGTTCGATCTGGTTCAGGTAACTGGCGGATATGTCCAGCTTCCGGGCCAGTGCGCTCTGTGTCATGCCGATACGGGTGCGCTGGTGGCGGATGCGCGATCCGGTAAAGGTCTTGGTGGCGGGTTTTTTCATCTTTGCAATCTTTGCAATCCGCTTCGTGATGTTCACTCTTTTAAACGGCAAAACGTCTTCCGTTTGCAACCGGGATTTGTCACAGTCCCCATCAACAAAAACAAGAGCCGTAAAGACGAACGCCAGGGTCGGGCAAGAATAAACATAATAACTGCCGTTTCAGGCACCCGATACCCCGGACCGATTCACGTGCAACACCGCCGTTGATTGACTGCAGCCCCCTGCATGGCGCTTCGCGCTGGCACTGAACGCCAAGGAACACGACCATGACCCATATGATGCATGATGACGTTTCCATTCTGTCGACCCCTGCCATGGGGCGGGCATTTCCGCAAATGGCGGGCCATGCGGTCCTTCAGGACATGCCGCTGTCGCCTGTACATGGACAGCGCATGCTGAACATTTCCGCCCTGTGTGTGGACCGCCATCTGGGGGACCATGCGGACGGACCGGCCATATCCCGGCAGGGAGCCGACGCGCAACCCGTATCCTACCGTGACCTGCATGAACGCGTCTGCCGCCTTGCCAATGCCCTGACGGACCAGGGGGTACAGCGTGGCGACAGGGTGGCGATCCATCTGCCCCTGATGGTGGAAAGCGTGGTTGCCATTCTGGCATGCATCCGCATCGGTGCGGTACATGTCGTGCTGCCACCCGCGCTGGGTGCGCCAGCGCTGAGCGAACGGCTGGCTGATTGCGGTGCGGTTGCCGTGCTGACAGCAGATGGAACCGGCGACAATACCGACAACAGTCCCATGAAGGCCACGCTGGACAAGGCATTGAACGGGGCAGGATCCCGTAGCCAGGTCAGGCTGGTGCTGGTCGTCACGGCAGGGAATGCGGAAATCATGATGAAGCCGGGACGTGACCATCGCCATGATGCCGTCGTGGACTGGTACGAACCTGATTACCCGCCCGAGGCCATGTATGAAGATGACCCGCTGTTCCTGCTCTATCCCGCGGGCAGGACAGGCCGCTGCCACGGCGTGACGTATACAGCAGGGGAGTATGGCCGCCTGACATCCTATACGATGGGCATGCTGTCACCATCGGGCGATGCGGACATTCCCGGCATCCTGCTTGCAATGGCATGGAATACGGGACAGACCGCCCTGATCGTGGGGGTGCTGGCAAAAGGGGAGACCCTTACAATTCATGGGCATGCCCGTAAGGCAGCGACATTGGATACCTGATGGTGCCGGCAGGGCAGGGAAGCCTGTCCTGTCAGAAACGCAATATCTGCCAATAAAAGGATGGGAATGACCATGACGGAAAGTCTGCTTTAGAACAAATAAATGATAAAGTAATAAAAATTTTGGGGATGTCATAGGTAAGGAGATTAAGTGAGGTCTCCGACCGTGATGTTAGCCCATTGAGCGAGGGTTTGCAGGCGTTTGCTGAGTGAGCGGTGATTGAAACGCCACTCACACTCGGCAGGGAAGAGATGGAAATCCTGCCGGAGAATTCCATTGGGCGCTGGCAGCGCAGGATTTCATCAAGGCACAGTTCAAGAGTATCCTGTGCCCTGATGCAGTATTCCTTTGCAGTAACCACAGGTAAATCCCGATTTAATACCGGTTGTGGGCATGTTTTCGATCAGGCAGCGTTTTTTATGTCAATGCGCGTTTTTATAAAGGGTCCTTGAAAAACCGGTCTGTATGGCATCATACGGATCATGATAACGTTCTTGATGAAGGTTTTCCTGTTTGCTCCCCATGGGTTTCAGCGATGCATCGCATGGCGCGCCGTAAAAAAACCGGTTGGGAAAATGCCAGGATGATACCGGAAAATGAAACGGTTATATGACGTCCTGCAGGAACGACACGCCTTGCAGGCGTCTTGGTGCTGAAAGCCATGACGGATTACATGGACAGTCCTGCCGGACCCGCAGCGGCCATTCACATGCGGTATGTTGTGGCCAAGCAGAAAATACGGTGTCCTGTCCTGCATTCCCTCTGGCCCATGCAGCGGATCCGGCGGCAGGATCTCCCGATGGGGACAGGGGGCCATTTTCCGCCATATGGGCTGACTACGTGCAGGCCTGCGGCCAACGACCATGCTGGCGCTGGCGATCAGGCAGGCCGCAAACAGGGATTGCCCTGAACTGACAGGTCAGGATGTTAGGAAATATTTCCCATAACCATGCCGAGTATTCGTTATTTTTTTGTCGGCGATTGCGTCGCGATCTGTAAATGTCTGGATGCAGATTCCTACATTCCTGAATATACAACGAATATATGGAATATTTACCGGCATGGTTACGGTATCGGAATTAACGTTATCCGGCTGCTGGCCTGTCTGATACTGTTTATTACATCATGCAGTCTTACATTCCCGATCATGCGGCATAATATATTAAAGGTCGAATTAAAGGATATCATATTATGAAGCGTTCAATTCTTTTCGCACTGGCACTTGGCGCCTCCCTCCCGCTGGCAGCACATGCGCAGTCCGGTGACTGGAACCAGGGCGGTGAACAGGGCGAACATGGTGGTCGTGGTGGTCACGGTCATCATGGTGGTCGCCATGGCGGCGGCGAAGGCAACCGTGGCGGCCAGGGTGGCGATTTCCAGGGTGGTGGCGACCAGAACGGCGGCCAGGGTAATGAACGTGGCGGCGAAGGTCGTGGCGACCGGAACGGTGGCTTTGGTGGACAGGGCAACCGCGGTGGCGACAGCCAGAATGGCGGCTGGGGCGAACACGGCGGCGGTCGCGGTGGCGACAACCAGAATGGTGGCTGGGGCGAGCACGGCGGCGGCCGCGGTGGCGACAACCAGAATGGTGGCCGGGGTGAGCATGGTGGTGACCGCAACGGTGGCTGGAACCAGAACAACGGCTCCAACTGATCCACTTGCTACCCGAAAGGCCCGGCATATTGCCGGGCCTTTTTTTGTTACAGATGGGCGCACTGATATCGTGCCCATGAAACGCAATGAAAAAGGGGACCAGGTCGTGCCATCAAGACGGGATTTCATGGCGGCCATGGGCTCTGGCGCCCTTGTGGCGCTGGGCGCGGGACCGGTACGTGCCGCCACGACCGGAAAGCCGACGTTTCGTGCGGGCAGCGGGCGGGCCGATATCGTTTTTCCGCCCGGGCAGTTTCCCATTGATGGCTTTACCGGACAGCACGACCCGCTGGCCGTGCGCATCGTGTTGCTGGAAGACGGGACAACCCGGCTCGCCATTGTCGTGGTGGACCTGACATCCATTTTTGGTGACCTGATCACCGCGATCAAGGCCATCGTGACGGATGTTGCGGGTATTGCCGCCCCCAACATCATTGTCAGCGCCAGCCACACCTTTTCCGCGCCGCACATATTCGCGGCAGGGCAGACGCCGCCGGGCACGGATATACAGGCCAATGCCGCCGCATGGCAGGCGGTCATCCAGTCGGCACGGCAGGCCACGACGCGCGCCCATGCGTCCATGCAGCCCGCGCGTGTGGGTGCGGACGTGGGGACAAGCCGGGTCAGCGTGAACCGTGACGTGCAAACCCCATATGGCTGGTGGCTGGGCGCGGATGACGCGGGTGATACGGACCCGACCGTAAGCGTGCTGCGCATTGACCGGCTGGATGGCAGGCCGCTGGCGGTCATGACGAATTTTGCCGTGCAGTCCTCGGTCATGGATGGATCGGTCACCAGCACGGGCGGCAGGCTCATGACGGCGGACCTTGCCGGTGCGGCCATGCGATATGTCGAGGCACGGTACGGTCCCGACACGGCCGCCCTGTTCATGGTCGGGGCGGCGGGCGATCAGGCACCCTATCTTCAGGCGAACCGCCCCGTCGTCAATGCGGGTGGCAGGGCGGGCCGGATGGATATTCACGATGCCGGGTTCGCGATTGTTGACGTTCTGGGCGCGCGCCTTGGCGCACAGGTCGTGGATGTGGCGGAGAAGATCCGGGCTACCGATATGCCGACACTCGACATCCGGCGTGAAAGCATACAGGTGGCGTCACAGGCGTTCTCGCCACGCATGGGCCGCGCCACGGGGCCGGTCGCCACTTTTTCCTATACTGCCGGGCCACCGGTTTCGCTGCCTGTCGTGCTGGTCCGTATCGGTGACCTGGCGCTGGTGGGCGTGCAGCCGGAACTGGCCGCAGCCCTTGGTGCCCGGATCCGCGCGCATTCGCCCTTTGCGCATACCATGGTGGCGACGATGGTTGATGGCGGGGCCAAATACATGCCCGATGCGCGCAGCTATGACCGCCATACCTACGAAGCGCGCAGTTCCCCCTTTGCCAGGGGGGCGGGGGAAGATGCCTGTGCCCGGATCGCGGCATTGCTGCAGCAGGCCCGGGCCGCCGCCCGCTAACGGCTGCCAGCGGACGTCGGGCGCGGGAGCGTCCGGGTTGACACGGCCGCCCCGCACGATCAGAACCATGCCGACGGTTCCCCCTGCGGGGGGATGAAAAGGGAACGGGGTGCGGATTGCGATCCAATGCCCCGGCTGTCCCCGCAACTGTAAGCGGTCTGTCCTTGCATTACCGGATATCATGGTCCGGGCCACTGGAAACTGCGGTTTCCGGGAAGGCTGTGCAGGATGTCACGCCGTGAGCCAGGAGACCTGCCGTCATGATGGTTGCGACCGGGAACTGTCGGGCGGGGTGTCCCGGCGGTGTGGCGTTACGGGTTTCCCTACGGATTGGAAACCGTGTGGCGGCACGCTCTCGTGGCAACGATGATGTGACCGCGAGACCTTAGTCCGATGACCCTTTTCCGTAATCTGCTGATTGCTTCCACCACATTGATGACAATGGGGGCGGCGGTAGCGCATGCTGATACCCCTGCCGGGCAGGACACCCCACAAAGGCAGCCTGCCAAGCAGTATGGGGTCAGGAACCAGAAAGCGAAAGCCGTTGTTTCACCCGGCGATACAGGCCTGCCCGAACTGATCAGCGTCAGTGCCGCCCGCCGGCCCACGGCGGCCGATGATATCGGCACCAGCATGACCATCATTACCGAACAGCAGATCCAGACCCAGCAGCGGCGCGGCCTGAGCGATATCCTTGCGCGCCAGCCGGGCCTGAACGTGGTGCAGACGGGTGGGGCGGGCGGCACGTCATCCATTTTCATGCGGGGCAATAACGCCAACGAGGTCAAGGTCCGCCTTGACGGCATGGACATAAACGACGGCAGTTCCTCGACCGGCATGTTTGATGCCGGGACATTCGTGACCGACGGCATGGGACGGATCGAAATCCTGCGCGGCCCGCAGAGCGGCCTGTACGGCGCGGACGCCATGGCAGGGGTCATCGACATCACCACGGCACAGGGGCAGGGACGCTTCAGGCCGTTCGTCCGGATCGAAGGCGGTGGCTACGGCACGTTCAACCAGACATTCGGTGCGCGGGGCAGCAAAGGGCGTTTTCATTACAATGTTGAATTCTCCCACTACCGCATGGACGGGTTCCATAACATTCCGTCCTATATCGAACGCCATTATGGCGCGGACCAGCAGCAGCGCCATGAAGGCAACCGCAATGACAACCGTGGCGTCAATATCCGGCTGGGTTATGATGTCACCCGCAATTTCGACCTGGGGCTTACGGCGCGGCTGATACAGGACAACAATCATTCCTATTCGGTGTATGACCTGCAAAGCGAAAATCTGTACGGTGACAGGGGTGTGCGCGAACAGACCACCCAGAACGCGGCCATCGTGCGCGGCACGGCGCATCTGGTGTCCTTCCACGGCCTGTTCGATCAGGTGCTTGGCCTTGGTTACATGACCAACCGCAACCGCTGGACGGAAACGGGCACAAGCTATGGCAGCCCGGTCAATCCCGACCCTGACTATTACCGTTCCAGCCGGCTGAAGGTGGACTGGCACGGCACGTTCAATTTCCGGCAGTATGGCCAGTTGCTGGTCGGGGCCGAACATTTCCATGACACGTTCAACACCAGCCATACAGCCGCCGATATCTGGGACAGTGGATACAATACCACCGCCAGCATGGATACGACCGCGGGTTACGGGCAGTATCAGGGCAACTGGCGCCATATCCTGTACGGCGCGGCCAATATCCGTTATGACGCCAATTCGCGTTATGGCAACCACGTGACATGGCGCGTGGCGCCCGCGATCCATGTGCCGGGCACGGGGACCATCATCAAGGCCAGCGCCGGTTCGGGCTTCCATGGCCCGTCGCTGTACCAGCTGTTCGCAAGCCAGATGGGCACAGGGTATTCCGAAAAGGGCAACCCGGACCTGAAGGCCGAACAGCTGATCGGCTATGACGCGGGCGTGGAGCAGAAACTGTTGCATGACCACCTGAATTTTGGCGCGACATGGTATGACAACAGGGTCAGGAACCTGATCCAGTCCTCGCTTTCGATTGATTCGTCATATGACTACAATTACTCCTACGCCAATGTGGCGAAGGCGCGGATGTATGGCGTGGAAGCCTTCGTGAACTGGAAGGCGCTGCGCAGTCTGGAATTCAATCTCAGCTACACCTGGACCCATGCGCGCGATGCGACGAACCACAACGAACTGCAGCAGCGCCCGCAGCACAAATTCAATTTCAACACGACATGGACCCCCATCCGCGACCTGACCTTTTCAGGCAATATCCTGTATACCAGCGGCTGGCGCGACCTGCCGGTCATCGGCAGCGAGACATGCAGCACCTGTGCCAAAGGGCATGGGTATTTCACCATCGACGTGGCCGCCAATTACAGGATCAACCGCTATGTGTCCGTCTATGCCCGCGCCGACAACCTGCTGGACCGCCAGTTCGAGGAGCCGATCGGCTACCTGCAGCCCGGTCGCGCCGGTTATGGCGGTTTCATGCTGAATTACTGACATGAAGGGGGTAATGGCGGGCATTGTCGCGGGCCTTCTTGCCTGTGCCCCGATGGCCTGGGCACAGCCCCTGCCACGCGTGGTGTCGCTGAATGTCTGCACCGACCAGTTATTGCTGCTGCTGGCCGGACCGGGGCAGATCGTGGGCGTCACGCCGCTTGCGCGCGACTGCTGGAATGCCGTGCTGTGTGAACAGGCGCGGCATGTGCCGGTCCTGCGTCCCACGGCGGAAAATGTCGTGGCGTCCCACCCTGATGTCGTGCTGGGCGAAAGCTATACGGCGGCCGTCGCCATTCAGGCGGCGCGCGAGCGGGGCGCGCGGGTTGTTGTCCTGCCCCCGGCACAGGCGCTGGCGGATATTCCCGGTCAGATCATGGCGGTGGCGAACGCCATTGGCGCAGGTGTGCGGGGACACGCGCTGGCCACGGATTTCGCCAGCCGCCTTGCTGCCCTGTCCACCGTACCCGACCCCACCGGCCCGACGGCCGCGATCTATGCCGCCAATGGTTTCGTCAGCCGCGCGGGGTCATTGCCCGATGATGTCCTGACCCATGCGGGCCTGCGCAATCATGCAACCGTCATGGACCGGCAGGGGACGGCCCGCTTTTCCATGGAAGTCCTGATCGCGCGCCCGCCCGACCTGCTGGTGCTGGACCGTTCGGGGCAGGGCACGTCGCTTGCCCAGTCCATGCTGGACCATCCGGCGCTGAAACGGGCCTTTGCCGGGCCGCACCATCTGGATCTGCCCGCACGGCTGTGGTTGTGTGGCCTGCCGCAGACACTGGACAGTGTCGCCATGCTGCGTGCCGCCCGCGATAGACTGGGGACCATCCGGTGAAACCTGCCCCTAATGCCCTGTTACTGAACATCATGCTGCTGGCCGGAGTGGTGGGGCTGTCCTGCGCGTCGCTCATGTGGGGGGAAACCCGCGTCATGTTCGCGCACGCGCTGGCCGACCTGCTGGCGGGGCGGGAGAGCGCAGGCGCGATCATTGTCGGGCAGTTGCGCCTGCCGCGCACGCTTCTTGCCGTCATGGTAGGGGGGACGCTGGGCCTGTCGGGGGCAGTGTTGCAGGGGTACCTGCGCAACCCGCTGGCTGATCCCGGCATTCTGGGGGTATCGGGCGGGGCGGCACTTGGGGCGGTCAGCGTG
>NZ_VWPI01000029.1 GCF_015155755.1 Komagataeibacter sp. FXV3
GGGCGGGGAAAAGCACGTTCATGCGCATGCTGGCGGGGCTGCAGCCCCCTGATTGCGGGCATGTCACGCTGCTGGGCGATGACATGAGCCGGATCAGCCCGACATTACGCGCCCGGCAGCTTGCCTTCGTGCCACAGGATGGCGGGACGCCACCCCCCATGCCCGTGCGCGCGCTGGTGGCACTGGGCCGTCTGCCGCATGGGCAGGTCAATGCACATGCCGCCCATCACCCGGCGGTGGCGTATGCCCTGGGCGCCACCGGCCTGCTGGACCTGTGCGCGCGCCCGGCCAGCCACCTGTCCGGCGGGGAACGGGCGCGCATGAACCTGGCGCGCGCACTGGCCACTGATGCGCCGGTCATACTGGCCGATGAACCGATCGCGGCACTCGACCCGGCGCATGCCCTGTCGATGATGCAGCTTTTCCGCCAGCAGGCGGGGCAGGGGAAGGGCATTGTCGTCGTACTGCATGACCTGGTGCTGGCAACCCGGTTCTGTGATGAACTGGTACTGATGGACAAGGGCGCCGTCATCCGTCATGGCCCGGCCACGCAGGTGCTGGATGATGACATCATGCGCACGGTTTACGGGGTCACGGCCCGGCGGGTGGACGGGGCCGTCCTGCCATGGGCACTGTGCCGCTGATCGTGCATGATTTCCCAGTGGCCATTACCCGCGCGCGATCCTGTGCGCCTTTGCCTTGTTCCCGCGCAACGCAACCGTACGACCATAAAAAAAGCCGGGGCACCATTCCGATGCCCCGGCTTTTTTATGCATATGGCTCCCGCCCTTATAGACTGTTTGAAAAGTCAATTCATGACAGTGCTTTGAAATCAATGGAAGTTTTCGGTAAAGCGATTTGCGGAAAGCTTCAAAAGGAACGCCGCTTTTTTTCAAAAAAGGCAGCGCCCGAAAACCTTTATTTTTATAAACAAACTGTTTTTTAGACGGTTTTTTACTTCAGCCCATCCACAAAGGCCGCGATACGGCGGCATCCTTCGCGCAGGGTATCCGTGCTTGTGGCATAGGAAATACGGAAAAACGGACTCATGCCATAGGCCGCGCCCTGCACGGACGCCACCTGCTGTTCTTCCAGCAGCGCCATGACAAAATCGGCGTCTGTCGCGATCAGGCGGCCACCGGCCGAAGTCTTGCCCATGCACCCGCTGATATCGGGATAGACATAGAACGCACCCTGCGGCGTATGGCACTGCACGCCGGGAATGGCGTTGAGCAGGGAGACCACCAGGTCACGCCGCGCCTGATATTCCGCCGCACGGTCCTTCAGGAAATCCTGCGGGCCGTTCAGCGCGGCCACGGCGGCGGCCTGCGCCAGCGTGTTGATGCCGCTGGTGGACTGGCCCTGCATGTTGTTCATGGCCGCAATCAGTTCGCGGGGGCCGCCACAGTAGCCGACGCGCCAGCCGGTCATGGCATAGGCCTTGGACACGCCGTTGACGGTCAGGACACGGTCCTTCAGCCGTGGTTCGACCTCGGCGATCGTGCAGAAGGTGAAGCCGTCATAGATCAGGTGTTCGTAGATGTCATCGGTCATGATCCAGACCTGCGGATGTTTCAGCAGGACGGCGGCGATGGCTTCCATGTCCGCGCGCGGGCAGCATGCACCGGTGGGATTGCCGGGGAAGTTCAGGACCAGCCACTTGGTCTTTGGCGTGATCGCGGCTTCGAGTGCCGCGGCCGACAGGCGGAAGCCCCCTTCGGCGGGGCAGGCCACGGACACGATGGAAGCCCCGGCAAGGCGGGCGATATCGGCATAGCTGATCCAGCTTGGTGTGGGCAGCACCACCTCGTCACCGGGGTTGATGGTGGCCATCATGGCGTCATAGATGATCTGCTTGGCGCCGTTGGCCACCAGGATTTCATCCAGTGCGTAATCAAGGTGATTTTCACGCTGGAACTTGCCCTGCACCGCCTTTTTCAGCGCGGGCTTGCCATCCTGCGGCGGGTATTTGGTGTCACCCGCGCGTGCTGCGGCAATCGCGGCGTCCACGACATGTTCGGGGGTGGGGAAGTCGGGTTCGCCTGATGACAGGCTGACGATCTTCATCCCTTCCGCCTTCAGCATCGATGCCTTGTCGGTCATCGCGGCGGAAGCCGAAATCCCAATTCCATTCAGTCGATCCGCAAACCCAGGCATCAGACGTTCTCTCCACTTCTACTCATGTAACAGGACACAATGCTCACACCGCATCGTAAATCGTTTCGACGCGGCTTAGATACCGACGAAAATCATCTGGCCCCATACAACAATACTATGAAGGCCGGATTGCGCCTTACCCCGCCTGTCCATCCATGCGGATCGGGTTGCGCACCATGGCTAGCGACAGCCCGGCCGCAATGACCAGCGCGGCGGCGCACATATACCACGCCATGTCAAAACTGCCGGTCCATGCCACGATATATCCGGTCAGGATGGGCGACAGCAGCCCCAGCGAATTGCTGCATGTCAGCGTCACGCCGGTCACGGCGCCCATTTTCTGGCCATCTTCCACCATGTCGGTCAGCAGCGCGGTATTGGCGCCATTGGCCGCCATAAGGCAGGCCAGCGCACCCGACAGGACCAGCAGGATGGGCATCATCGTATGGAACTGCGGCAGCAGCCCGATCGTGGCGGCACCGATCAGGCAGGTGGCGACAACAAAACGGCGGGAGGGCGGATGAATGCCATTGCGGAAGACCACATGTTCCAGCACCCGCCCGATAACGACCGCGCCAATGGCCGCGGCCAGATAGCACAGGGCCGTGCTGTTGCCGGTGCCGGTGGTGTTGATGTGCAGTTCATGGATCAGGTACAGCGGCATCCACGACATGACCAGGAAATTCAGGTAATTCTGCGTACACTGCACCACCAGTATCCCCAGGAAGGACGACGAGCGGAACAGGTTCCTGATTTCCCGCACGGTGATGGGCCTGCGCGGCGCGGCATCGGCCTTCCGTGCGGGGTTGCGGTACACCAGCCACCACACCAGCGCCCATGCGATGCCCACCGCGCCCAGCGCCATGAATTCGCACCGCCACCCGAAAAAAGTAATCAGGTACGCCCCCGCGATCGTGCCACCGGCCAGCCCAAGCTGCATGCCCGTCAGCAGCACGGTCATGACCGACCCGCGTTCGCGTGGCTGCGCCCAGTTGCGCACCACGGTGGCCCCCACGCCAAAGGTCGGTGCCTCGCCCACCCCCAGCAGCACGCGCGTCAGCAGGAACTGCGTGATGTTCTGCGCCATGCCGCCCAGCAGCATGGCGAAAGACCATATGCCCACGGCAAAACTGCCGATGGCGCGCGCGCCCACCATGTCCAGCACGATGGTCGATGGCAGGTTGAGCAGGAAATACGACCACAGGAAACTGGATGAAACCCAGCCCATCTGCACCGGTGTAAGGGAAAACTCCCTGCCCATCGAAGGCAGGGCAATCGACAGCGCGGCACGGTCGCCATAGCTGATGGCGTACATCAGGAACACAAGAAAGAAAAACACGTAGCGGGCCGGAATGGCACGCCCGCTTCGTGCGTCGGTGGTCATTTCACCTGTTGTCACGCTGTAGGACTCCTGGTGTGCCGTGAATTACGATTGGGTGGGGACCGCCATGCGTGGACCGTGCCTCATGGTGGGGTGCCGGTGGCCGCGTCCATCGTGCCCTCCGCCACGGCTTTCTGCTTTGCGGGGCGGTCATGGCGCAGCATCCACACGCCGGAGCCGATGATCAGCAGCCCGCCAATCACCATGGCGACGCCGGGTATTTCACCGAACCCGAACCACCCGATCAGCGCCGCCCACAACAGCCCGGAATAGGCAAAGGGGCCAATGGCGGACACCTGCGCCGAGGCAAAGGCCTCGGTCTGCAGGACCTGCGCGATCCCTGCAAAGGCACCGACGGCGACAAGGCATGCGGCCTCGGTCATGCCGGGTGTGGTCCAGATGAAGGGCAGGGGCAGCGCGGTCATGAGCGTCATCAGGATTGCCTGCCACAATGCGATGGTGGTGCTGGATTCCGTGGCCGAAAGCTGGCGGATCTGCATGGTGGTCAGCGCCCCCACCGCGCCCTGCGCCAGGGCAACGAAATAGGCCCAGCCGGGCACCGCGCCGCCCGCACCATGCAGCAGCCCCTTGCCAAGGGCGACCACGATCACGCCCGAAAACCCCAGGCAGACCGCGATCCAGCGCTGCAGCGACGGCCGTTCATGCAGCAGCGGAATGGACAGCAGCACCAGGAACAGCGGCTGCGTGTAGGACAGCACCTGCTGTTCAGCCAGCGGCAGGCGCGTCACGGTAATCACCACCATGATCATGCTGATCAGGCCAACGACCGAACGCAGGACATGACCGCCAAAATGGCGTGTTTTCAGGACAATGCCCGTGCGCGATGCGATCAGCAGCACGAAGGGCAGGGAAAACAGGTTGCGGAAGAAAATGATTTCCAGCGCGGGCAGCGACGACCCGGTCAGTTTCTGCAGGGCATTGAGGGCGGCGGTAAAAAATGTTGCCGATGCCAGAAGAAGGGCACCACGTTTCAGGTCATGCTTCATTTTGTCCGTACCTCAACTGCACGACATGGACGGGAGCGCGCTTCATGAAAGATCAGTCTGGCCGGTCATCCCCGCCTGTTTTCACGTTACGACACCGTAACGCATGGGGCGCATCCCGGGTCATAGGAGTTCGTTGCGGCGCAATAAGAAATTCTTATGGGTAGGGGACGGATCAGTCCCCAAGCTGGCAGGCAGGCGTCAGCACGCCGCCACTGGCCTCGATTTCCGCACGGATGGCGC
Organism: Komagataeibacter sp. FXV3; assembly: GCF_015155755.1. Lineage (GTDB taxonomy): Bacteria > Pseudomonadota > Alphaproteobacteria > Acetobacterales > Acetobacteraceae > Komagataeibacter. The sequence goes on from NZ_VWPI01000029.1 coordinate 4,786, forward strand.
GCGCCAGTTCCAGTGACCCCGGCGTGTCGCTGTGTACCAGAATGGACCGGGCCTTTACCGGCAGGCGCTTGCCGTCAATGGTCGTGACCGACCCGTCCTGCAGGAACTGCCTTACACGTGCGCGCACGCCCGCCAGGTCGTGAATGACCGCCCCTGGCTGCCCACGCGGCACCAACGTGCCCGCCGTGGTATAGGCCCGATCGGCCAGGAACAGCGTCCGTGCCCGCAGCCCGGCTTTTTCCGCCGCGCGCTCGGTCGCCTGACCGGGCATGCAGAATACACTCAGGTTCCGGTCAAGGGCGGCAATGGCCCGCGTCAGGCGCAGGGCAAGGGCTTCATCCGCATTGGCCATGTTGCCGAACGCCGCATGGTAGCTGACATGGGTGACACGGTGGCCATGGCGGGCGGCAATGCCCTGCAACGCGCCGATCTGGTAGCACATCATGGATTCCATGTCCGCGTCCGACACGGCCATGTTGCGCCGCCCGAAACCCATAAGGTCCGGCAGGCCGGGATGGGCACCGATGCCAACGCCCTTTTCCTTCGCCATCTGCACGGTGCGGTCCATGATGGCGTAGTCACCGGCATGGAACCCGCAGGCGATATTGGCCGAAGACACGGTATCCATCAGCCCGTCATCATCGGCAATGCGCCACCGGCCGAAGCCTTCGCCCATGTCGGAATTGAGGTCGATCTTCATGCCTTGTCTCCAGACTTGATGCCAGCGCGGCAGCGCGCGGATGTGCGGTAACGGGCGACCATCATGCGCAGGTCGTCCAGGTAGGCATCGACCGGCCGCATGGCGGCGACCCCTTCGGCAAAGCTGCATTCATGAAAGCGGATGCGCGTGCCGATCCGCGCCTGCGCCAGCCGCCACAGATCGGCTTCGATCACAGTGGCGATGCGGGGATAGCCGCCCACGGTATTGGCATCGGCCAACTGCACGATCGGCTCGCCCGCCGGTGGCACCTGCACGATACCGGCAATGACACCGTAGGAGCGCAGTTCAACCCGGTGGTGCAGTTCCAGCGGCGCGCCCGACAGGCGGTAGCCCACGCGGTTGCTCTGCGGTGTGATGCGCCATGGGGTATCCCACAGGCGCTGCCGGGATTCAGGGGTGAACAGTTCGTAATCGGTCGCCGGCATCGCGCGCAGGCTGATGACCTTCGCATCATCCTCGCGGGACACGGCATCCAGCACCGTTGCGGGGGGCAGGGCGCCGTAACCCGACACATCCAGCGTGGCCCCCGTGGTTTTCAGCGTATCGCCTGCTTCCAGCGGGCGACCGTCCAGACCACCAAAGCCGCCACGCAGCTGCGTGCTGCGCGATCCCAGCACCACGGGCACCTCGATCCCGCCCGCGATGCAGATATAGCCGCGCGCGCCCGACCTGGGTGGCCCCACGCGCAGCACCTGTCCCGCCGATACGGTTTCAACCATCCATGGCAGCATGGTGCGGCCATCGATTTCGATTGCGGCGTCAATGCCTGTCACCGCAAGGCTGGCCGGTGCGTCAAAGCGCAGCACGAAGGGATAGGTCTGCAGTTCGATACAGGCATCATCCACGGGGTTGCCCAGCAGGATATTGCCCACCCGCAGCGCAAGGGTGTCCATCACGCCCGATGTGCCCACGCCAAGGTTGCGGTAACCGGGGCGGCCCAGATCCTGCACCGTGTTCAGGGCGGATGTTTCAAGGATGGTAATCACAGCGCGATGCTTTCGGGATAAAAGCGGATACGGTCACCAATGGCGAACAGGGCGGGCGGCTGCCTGTCGGGATCGAACAGGTTTATGTCGGTATAGCCGATGGAATTCCACCCGTTCGGCCCTGTCAGCGCGGAAATGCCCGCCTGCATGCCGCCAATGGTGACGGTCCCGGCCAGCATGTTCAGTGATGGCACGGTCTTGCGCGGGGTGGCGATGCGCGGGTCCAGCCCGTGCAGGTAGCCAAAGCCCGGCGCGCTGCCTATGGCGCAGACGGTGTATTCACTGCCGTGGTGAATGGCGATGACCTCTTCGGGCGGCAGGCCCGCATGGGCGGCGACAGCGGCCAGGTCATTGCCCAGTTCACCGCCATAGCGTACGCCGATTTCAAACAGGCGGCCTTCGATATGCCGTTCGGGCAGGGTGTCCCATGCATGGCGCAGCCAGTCGGCCACGGCCTGCGGGCTGCCGGGGGGTGCCGCGAAGATCAGCATGAGGTTGGTCACGCCCGGAATGAGTTCGCACACATCGGGCCGTGCCTGTGCCGCGTCCATCAGTGCCCAGATCCGGCGCTGGTGGGCCATGGTGAAATCCCCCGGCGCCTCGAACAGCATGGCACGGGTGCCGATCATGCTGATGGTGGGTGCTGCACGGGTGTCGCGCGCCACGTCGTTCTTCATATCCGTGTTCAAAATACACAGTCCCTGGAACAGTGCTGGTCATATCCCGGAAAATGACAGGATCCGGTATCGGGCCTGAACCATGATAATACAGGTTTCGCGGCATCTGGTGCCGACGTGCAAATTATGGCCGTTTGCGTAACGATGAACAGTGCAATTCTGGTTGTATGGCTATTGGATAATCTTATGGATCAGGGTGATAGCCGGGCCATCGTATATTGTTATGGCGTGAGAACGAAGTGCTCTTGGCGCTGGCGGCACGGGGTCGGTAGCATGTAGTGAATAGCTGAGCATCCGGGATCCGTTGTGGGGCCGGGTGGGATTAGTTTCTCTGTTCAGGATCGGGTTTTCTTACCATGAGCAACCAGCCGTACCGTACCGCCCTCGTCACCGGCGCATCCTCCGGCATTGGCGCGGAAATCGTCCGCCGCCTGTCAAAAGAAGGGATCGAGGTGCATGCCCTGGCGCGTGACGCGGCGCGACTGGAACAGCTGTCACGGGAAACCGGCTGCGTCGTGCATGCCGTCAGCGTATCCGACCAGGCGGGGATCGAGGCGCTGGTCAAGGGGCTGGAAATCGACATCCTGGTCAACAATGCCGGACAGTCGCGCACGGGCAACATCACCAATACCACGCCGGAAGATATCGATGCGCTGGTTGACGTGAACCTGCGTGCGGTGCTGCAGCTGACCCGGCTGGTGGTCGCGGGCATGATCGAACGTGACCGCGGGCATATCGTCAACATCACCTCCATTGCCGGGCATTATGCCTTTGCGGGCGGCAACACGGTCTATCATGCCACCAAGGCCGGCGTGCATTCGCTGTCGCAGCAGCTGCGCTGTGACCTGTTCGGCCACCGCATCCGCGTGACCGAGGTCTCGCCCGCGCGGTGCGAAACCGAAGTGTTCGGTCGCCTGATCGGCAACATGGAAGAAGCGAAGAAGCGCTTTTTCGATGAATATGAGTCCCTGCTGCCCGAAGACATCGCCAACTCCGTCGCCTTTGCCGTCATGGCGCCGCAGCGCATGAATGTCAGCTTCATGGAAGTGCTGCCGACCATGCAGGTGGTGGGCGGCCTGAACTTCGCCAAGAAGACGTCCGGCGCGGCGTAAGACTGGTGGATCTCACGTATGTCAGGCGGCTGATCGACCTTATGGCCCATGCCCCGGTGACGGAGCTTGAGGTTGAGGAAGGTGGCTGCCGTATCCGCATCGCCCGTGGTGGTGGCACGCAGCCTGCCGCAACCCCCGCACCTGCAATCGCCGCCGTGGACACGGGCAGTGCGCCTGTGGCCACGGCCCCCGCGCCGGCAGCGCCCGTGGCGGACGCCGTCATCACGGCCCCGTCCTATGGTGTGTTCCATCTCTCGCCATCGCCCGGTGCGGCGCCCTACGTCACGGTGGGGCAGGACGTGCAGGCCGGGCAGGAAGTGGGACTGGTCGAGGCCATGAAGGTGTTCAACGCTGTCCGCACCACGCAGGCTGGCAGGATCGCCGCCGTGCTGGTGGAAGACGGCACCGAAGTGGAGGCGGGGACCCCCCTGTTCCGGCTGGCATGAGTGAGACCCCACGTTTCAACCGGGTGCTGATCGCCAATCGTGGCGAAATCGCGCTGCGTATCCAACGTGCCTGCCGCCAGCTTGGGCTGGAGACGGTGGCCGTGTATTCCGAAGCCGATGCCGACAGCCGCCATGTGCACGAGGCCGATATCGCCCTGTGCATCGGCCCGGCCGCCGCCGCGCGCAGCTATCTGGATGCTGACGGGCTGCTGCTGGCCGCCCGCCTGACCGGGGCGCAGGCCATCCATCCCGGTTACGGCTTCCTGTCGGAAAATGCCGATTTCGCCGATGCGGTGGAGGCAGCGGGCCTGACCTTCATCGGGCCGACGGGTGCGTCGATCCGCATGATGGGCGACAAGATTACCGCCAAGCGCGCCATGCGCGACGCGGGCGTGCCGTGCGTGCCGGGATCGGACGGGCCGCTGCCCGCGGACATGGACGCGGTGAAGGCCATTGCGTCGCAGGTGGGCTTCCCGGTCATTGTCAAGGCATCGGGCGGTGGTGGCGGGCGCGGCATGCGCGTGGTCGAGCGCGAGGCCGACCTGGCGCAGGCCGTCACACTGACCGCCAAGGAAGCGCAGCAGGCATTTGGCAACCCGACGCTGTACCTTGAACGCTTCATGCAGAAGCCGCGCCATATCGAAATACAGGTGCTGTGTGACACGCACGGCACGGCACTGTGGCTGGGGGCACGCGACTGCTCATTGCAGCGTCGCCACCAGAAGGTGCTGGAGGAGGCGTCCGCCCCCGGCATCGCACCCGAAACGATTGCCGAAATTGGCGAACGCTGCGCCGAAGCCTGCCGCCGTATCGGCTACCGTGGCGCGGGCACGTTCGAATTCCTGTATGAAGACGGCGTGTTCGCCTTCATCGAAATGAATACCCGCGTGCAGGTCGAACATCCGATTACGGAAGAAACGACAGGCATCGATATCGTGGCCGGGCAGTTGCGCGTGGCCCAGGGCGAAGCGCTGGATATCGCGCAGTCGGACATTCCGCTGCTGGGGCATTCCATCGAATGCCGCCTGAATGCGGAAGATCCGTTCACCTTCATGCCCTCGCCGGGTACCATCACGCGCTGGGACCTGCCCGGTGGGCCGGGTATCCGGGTCGATACGCATGTTGTCGCGGGCTATACGGTGCAGCCCTATTATGACTCGCTGATCGGCAAGATCATAAGCCATGGCGCAACCCGTGCCGAAGCCATTGCGCGGATGCAGGTGGCGCTGGCGGAAATGAAGGTGGAAGGGGTGTCAACCAATATCGCCCTGCACCGTGACCTGCTGGCGGACCCGGATTTCCGGCATGGCGGGGTGGACATCCACTATCTTGAACGCTGGCTTGCACAGAGGACGGCCCCATGAACAACCGGTCCGAACAGTTGGTGCCCCACTTTGACCGCCTGCCCGAACCCGAACAGATCGCGCAGATGGCGACATGGCTGGCGCAGGCGGGGCTGGACAGTCTGGAACTGACGAATGAGGCGGCGGGACTGAAGCTGCGCATCCGTGTGGGACAGGCAGGCACGGCCCCGCCCGCAGCGCAGGCCGCGGCCCCGCAGGAGGATGCCGGGGCAGGGCATGTTGCGGTAAAAACGCCCTATTTCGGTCACCTGTGCCTGACCCATCCGTCGCGCGATACGCCCTTTGCCCCGGTGGGGACAGGGGTGGCGCAGGGGGATGTGGTTGCCCTCCTGACACTGGACAGCCTGCAGGTGCCGGTTATCGCGCCGGTGGCAGGCACGGTGGTGGATGTTGTGGGACAGCCCGGCGCGCTGGTCGGATATGGCGCGACCGTCATGCACATCCAGCCCGACTGATACACACCGGCCGAATACTGTGCGCCATACGGGCAACAGTATTCGGCGCGGTCGGGCGTGCTGTTTTATTGACGTGACATGTGGGCAGCATGCACGGGACTTCGTGGATGGTGCCGTTATTGCGGGCGCTGGTCCGGTTTGGGTCAGTAAAGATCCCACAATCATAAGAACGTTTTTGGTAAAGCTTTTTTCAAAAAGCTTCGAAGAATGCAGCCTTTTTGAAAAAAGACGGCATCCGGAAACTTTTATTGTTTCATCAACAGATTGTTTCAAGGCAATCTTTTAACCTGCATAGGCTGAAATGATGAATATGCCCCCTTCGGCACCAGACGCCGCGACCTGTACCCCCGCAGGCCAGGCCCGGCCCGTGAAGCCGGGGACGGCAGTGCCCGGTCAGCGCACGGAGCGCGACCTGTTGGGCGAGGTCATCATTCCCCCCGGTGCCCTGTGGGGCGTGCATACAAAGCGCGCGCTGGATAACTTTCCCATAAGCGGCACGACGGTTGGCACGTTCGGGGAACTGGTGCAGGGACTGGTGACGGTCAAGCAGGCGGCGGCCCGGGCCAATCTTGCGCTGGGTTACCTGGATCGCACGCGCGCCGACGCCATTGAGGGCGCATGCCGGTGGATACTGGAAAATCCCGCCTGTCATGACCAGTTTGTCGTGGACGCCATGCAGGGCGGGGCTGGCACATCGACAAACATGAACGCCAATGAGGTCATTGCCAATGTGGCCCTTGGGCTGCTGGGGGAAAAGCCGGGCACATATGCGGTGCTGCACCCCAATGACCATGTCAACATGGCGCAGTCCACCAATGACGTTTATCCGACAGCACTCCGTCTGGGCCTGTTGCTGGCGGTTGACCCGCTGGTGCGCGCCCTTGAGGGGCTGCACGGGGCGTTGGGTGAAAAGGCGGAAGCGTTTGGCGCGATCCTGAAGGTCGGCCGCACGCAGTTGCGCGATGCCGTACCCATGACCGTGGGGCAGGAATTCGGGGCGTTCCGCACGGCCATCGCCACGGAAATCAGCAGTATGAAAACCCATGCCGCAGCGTTCGAGCAGGTCAATCTGGGTGGGACGGCCATCGGGACGGGACTGAATACCGATCCGCGTTATGCATCGACCGTCATGACGGAACTGCGCCACCTGACCGGACGACCCATGGCCAGTGCGCCAGATTTGATCGAGGCGACATCGGATGTGGGCGCCTTTGTCCTGTTTTCCGGCGTGCTGAAGCGCCTGGCGCTGAAACTGTCAAAGATGTCCAGCGACCTGCGCCTGCTGTCCAGCGGGCCGCGCACGGGACTGGGTGAAATCGTGCTGCCGGCGGTGCAGGCGGGATCATCCATCATGCCGGGCAAGGTCAATCCCGTCATACCCGAAGCCGTCAATCAGGTGGCCTATCTGGTCGCGGGCCATGACATGACCATTACCATGTGTGCCGATGGCGGGCAGTTGCAGCTGAATGCGTTTGAACCGATGATTGGCTACTGCCTGTTTACATCCATCAGGACATTGCGTGCCGCCATCGAAACCCTGACCACGCGCTGCATCAACGGTATTACCGTTGACCGGGCGCGGTGCCAGTACCTGTCGGACATCAATATCGGCATCATCACGGCGCTGGTGCCGGTGCTGGGTTACGATACGTGTTCAACCATTGCCAAGCGCGCGCTGGCGGAAAACCGCAGGGTGACGGACCTGATCGTGGAAGACGGCCTGCTTTCCCCCGAACGGCTTGCGGCCCTGCTGCGCCCCGATGCGCTGACCCGCCCCAATGTCGGGCGGGCGGGCTGAACCCGTCAGCCGAAAGGCTGGGCGCCGGGCCAGTTATGCGAGGCGGCCATGGCCTGGGCCAGTTCAATGAGCAGTTCGCGCACCGCGACGGACGCTTCCGTTTCAGGAATGATTTCAGGAACGCACAGTGACACGTCTTCCTGAATGACCGGGTTGCGCAGCGGGTAAATGCGCGAACGTCCCGGTACGACAATACGGCTGGCGACGGACCATGGCAGGATGGTGCTGCCAATGCCTTCCTCTATCGCGCCCTGCAAGGTAATCAGTGCCTCGATTTCCGCAACGATGCGCGGTTCAAGCTGTTTGCGCATGAAGGCCATGTCCACGCTCTTGCGGACAAAGTTGTGCCTGGGCGGCAGGAGCAGGGGCGTGTCGGCTATGTCCACCAGTTGCACCGCCCCGGTTTCATCCTGCGGGAATTCTAGCCCGTGGGGGGCGAGCAGGAAGAATTCCTCCTTCATCAGCGGGGTGAAGATAACCCCCTTGATCGGTCCCGCGCCGTGGATGACCGCCATGTCCAGCCGCCCGGTCATGATCAGTTCACTGTAGATGTCATCAAAGCTTTCGGTCAGGTGCAGCGTGATGTTGGGCAGGCACGCGCGCACGCGCTGCAGCAGCTTGACCGACAGCGTGGACCCCGCGCTGTAGGGTGACAGCCCGACCGATACCTTGCCCACCAGCGGTCCGGCCCCCTGGGTTATTTCAACCATGGCCCGGTCGAACTGTTTGGTCAGGGTCTGCGCGTGCCGGTACAGTTCCGACCCTGCCGTGGTGGGTGTGACGCCGCTTTTACTTCTGATGACAAGTTTCTGCTTGAAGGCGTTTTCAAGCGTGGCCAGCTGCTGGCTCAACGCGGGCTGTGCAATATTCAGCAGGTCAGCCGCACGGGAAATGCTGCCAAGGTCGATGATTTTAATAAAAGCCTGCAGTCGCCGTATATCCAACTGGAACTCCATAAATATTATAGGCTTGGGCTTTATTCCATTGATAATAGGGATATTTCTGGAATTGTCAATATATTGTCATGTGCGTACGGAACGTTTCGGCAAATGAACGCTTTGTGCGCGCAGGGGCGGGGCATGACGGCTTGATCCGTTTTCGAAACAGGATTCCTGATACTTGCGATGTATAGTGTCCAAAATGCGACGGGTCCAAAAAACTGAAGCATTTTCAGTTATATAATTCATCAAACCCCAATAAGAACCGCAGCCGTCCCTGAACATATCAATAATCCATATGACGCCACATCGTAACGAATGCGCATCATAACCTTGCACATATTCGTTACCAAACGTCCGGTTCGCGTTTTCAGGGGGGGAAGGCAGATGTCAGGCCTATCAAAGCGGAAGTTATATCTGGTGGCTGGGGTCGCGTTCGGTACGTTCGTACCGGTTGTGGGTGAAGCCGCGACGGCAGCCGTTTCATCCCCTGAAAAACATTACAGGGTTGCCCCCACCAAAAAGACGACGGTCGTAAAGCACGCCACGCCCACGGCGCTGCGCGCGTCCGACCAGCCGGAAGTGATCCATGTGGGTGGCCACCAGACCAACTCCATCTTCTCACCGGGGGCAGCGCGCCACAGCACCACGCAGGTGACGGTCGTGACCGGTGCGGAACTGCTCAAGACCGGCCAGACCAATGTGCTTTCCGCGCTGGCGCAGGCCAACCCCGCCATTACCACAGCCGCCCTGCCCGGTGGTGGCGCAAGCTCCTTTGTCCAGACCATGCAGCTGCGCGGGCAGTCGCCTGATGACACGCTGATCCTGGTGAACGGCCATCGCCGCCATATCGGTGCCAACTTCAATTCCAACGCGGGCACCAACTGGGGCAGTGAACCGGCCGATATCTCGCTTATCCCCATCACGGCGATCGACCATATCGAAGTCATTACCGAAGGCGCGTCCGCGCTGTACGGTCAGGACGCCATTGCCGGCGCGGTCAATATCGTGCTGAAGCGTGACACGCATGGCGGCACCGTCAATTTCAAGAACAGCGGCTATTACGCGGGCGACGGGCAGGGGCTGGATGGTTCGGCCAGCTATGCCATGGCGCTGGGTAACAAGGGCGGCTACCTTGACCTTGCGGCACAGGTCACCCACCAGCTGCCCACGACGCGCGGCGGTGATTTCTATGGCACCCTGTTTTCCGATGCCACGCGCAATGCAACGGCGGACCGTAACGTGCAGCGTGGCCTGGGCCTGCCCAAGTCCACGCTTGAGACGCTGAGCGAAAACATGTCCGTTCCCTTCGCGCACGGGTTCAGCTTCTACAGCACGTCCACCTTCTCGCACCGTCGCGCCAACGTGCCTGAAACATACCGCGCCAATTCAGGGGCGGATGAATGGATCAACCCGTCGCTCTACCCCAATGGTGACCAGCCCTACATCACCATGGACCAGTATGATTTCGAGACGGATAACGGCATCCGCGCGCGCAAATTCGGTTTCGCGTGGGATGCGTACGTAACCTATGGCCGTGACCAGCAGAAATACGGTACCAAGGATTCCGAAAACGCCACGATGTCGGGTGGATCCTACGTCTATGACCCCACCCAGACATCGTTTTATGATGGTGAGTCGATTTCGTCCGAACTGACGACGGGGCTGCGGGGATCGCGTTCGTTCCACACCGGCCTGCTGCCCAAGGACATCAACCTGAAATTTGGCGCGGAATACCGTCACGATACCTTCCAGATGACGCAGGGTGAAACCGCATCATGGGGCGGGCAGGGGGCAACCGATCACCCCGGTAACGTACCCATGGCGGTCACGAACCAGAACCGTGACGTGTATGAAGGTTTCGTCAACCTTGATTTCTACATCACCAAGAAGTGGGAATGGACGATGGGCGGTCGGGTTGACAGCTACAACAACCTGGCCACTGTCGAGACCGGGTCCATCGGCACGCGCTACAACTTCAACAAGCGCTGGGCCATCCGCGCCAACATCAATTCCGGCTACCGGCCGCCCACGCTGGGTGAAATGTCCTATTTCTATTCAGCGCCCTATCCCGGTTACACCGTGGACCAGGTGCCCGCGAACAGCGCCGTTGCCAAATACCTGGGTGCCGGCACCATGAAGGGCGAGTATTCGCGCAGCTATACGATCGGGCTGGATGCGACGCCGGTTGATGACTTCCACATCACGGGCAACCTGTACTACATCGCGATCAATGACCGCCTGGGCAGCACGAAATCCTATACGGTCAATGCCAATGATACCGAACTGGAAAAACTGCTGGCAGCGGCGAATATTTCCAGCGCAACGTCGCTGTCATACTATGCCAACCTGTACAACACCCAGACATTCGGCGGTGACCTGAGCGCAGATTACACGCTGCATACGCACCGCTTTGGCAAGTTCCGCTTCGCCATGGGCATCAACTTCTCCGATAACGAGATCCGTTCCGCCCGCAACAACCTGGTGAACGAATACACCAAGGAAATGGTCCTGCATTCCGCGCCCAAGAACCGCGAGCAGATCAGCGTGAACTGGCAGTATAAGAAATGGTCGGTATTCCTGCAGGAAATGCGTTATGGCTCCATCACCTACATGGCGGCCCCGACCGGTCCCGGTTCCGTTCCGTTTGAACAGAACCCGGCCTTCATCACCAACCTGGAAGTGGACTACAAGCCCATTCCGCGGTGGACCATCGGTGTCGGCGCCAACAACCTTGGCAACAAGTACCCGACCCGCATTTCCAGCGCGATCGCCAATTCGCAGCAGGGACTGGCGAAATATGCATCCTATTCCCCCTATGGGTTCAATGGCGGGATGTATTACGTCAAGACGTCCCTCGATTTCTGATACGGCCTGACATACAGGCAACGTCATGACCGGACATGGCTGATGGTAACGGCTTCCTTTCCCGAACGGTCGGGAAGGGGGGCCGTTGACCTGTTCCGGCGGGGCGGTATCGGGGCGCCAGCCCACCATGCTTCACGTTTCCCCCATACCCCGGCGCATATCCATGCGGTCCCGCGGGCGTTATGGTGAAAAATGGGGAGGAGCGGAAATGTGCAACCTTTATGCCATGACAGCCGGGCAGCAGGCGGTCCGTGCGGCAGCGCGGGTCATGACGGACCGTACCGGCAACCTGGCGCCTCTGCCCGATATCTGGCCCAATACCCTGGCGCCAATCGTGCGCAACACGTCTGGCGGCCGCGAACTGGTCATGGCGCGCTGGGGTATGCCCACGCCGCCGAATTACCTGAAGGGGCGCCGTGTCGACCGGGGCGTGACCAATATCCGCAATCCGGCATCAGCATGGTGGAAACGCTGGGAAGGGGTCGCGTATCGCTGCCTTGTACCGCTTACGGCCTTTTCTGAGCCGGAACGCCAGCCCGATGGAACCAGCAGGCCGGTCTGGTTCGCCCGTACCGACGGGGTGAAGCTGGCTTTCTTTGCCGGGGTCTGGTGCCAGTGGACATCGGTGCGCAGGCTGGCGGATGGCGAGACGACGGATGACCTGTTCGGATTCCTGACCACTGCCGCCAATCGGGAAGTGGGATCAATCCACCCCAGGGCCATGCCCGTCATCCTGACCACGCCGGATGAACTGGATACATGGATGAATGCGCCCGCACCCGAGGCCCTGCGCCTGCAGCGCCCGCTGAACGATGGTGTCCTGACGGTCGTGCCTGCGCCCCTGTCGCACGGATAGGGTCCGGGCGGTCAGTTCATGTACCACCCGCCGTTGAGGTTGATTGTCTGCCCCGTGACATAGCCGTTGCGCAGCGTCGCGACCGTCAGGTCCGCGACCTCATCCGCCGTGCCAAACCGGCCCATCGGGATCATGTCGGGACGTATGGCGGGATTGTTGGCAATCATGTCACTTTCGATCAGCGCGGGTGCGATCGCGTTGACTGTAATGCCTTCACGCGCCAGCAGGTTGGCGTAGGAATGCGTCAGTCCCAGCATGCCCGCCTTGGATGCCGCATAATGCGGGCCGATCACGCCGCCAGTCTGTGCCGCGATGGATGACATGTTGATGATCCGGCCCCACCGCGCCTGCCGCATCGGGGGCAGGACGGCCTGTGTCATGAGGAAGGCGGATGTCAGGTTGGTGCGCAGCAGGTCGTTCCAGTCCTGCAGTTCAATCCGGTCCAGCGGCACCAGACGGGAAATCCCGGCGTTATTGACCAGAACTGTCACGGTACCGAGGGTATCGCGTGCCTTGCGCACAAGGGCTGCGACATCATCCGCTTCGCCCACATCGGCACGGATGGCGACCGCACGGGACCCCATGGCCTCGATCCTGGCGCAGACTTCGCGGGCGGCGGCTTCATCAGAATGGTAATTGACGGCGACATGCACCCCCGCCCGCCCAAGGGCAAGGGCCACCGCGCGACCGATCCCGCGTGATCCGCCGGTTACGATCGCGACACGGCCGGAAAGGGTATTGTCGATCGGCGTGCGGGTATCTGGTGTCATGGCGTTCCGGTCTCCAGGCGTGTGCAGGGCAGGGGGCTGCATTATACGGCCTGTCCGGGCCTTGTCGAAAACCGTGCCATGCCATGGCCGGTACCCGGACCCGCCATGCCGGGTGTCGGCATGCGCCACGGGTACGGTCTACTTTCCCGCGTTTTTCCGGCGGGTTTCAGCCGCCTTTTTTGCCGAGGCCGAACGTTCTTCCGCCGTGCGGCGCGCCGACGCCGCCCCGCCGGCCTTTCCGCCCCTGCGCGCGGGTTCGTGCGTTGTGGCGTGGCCCCGGCCTGAACCGCTTTTTTTGCCGCCCCCTGTCTCCTTGTTGACGGTGGCCCAGGCGCGGCGTTCGGCCTCGTCCGCGCTGACGCCATGGGCTTCGTAGCTTTCCCCGATATGTTCGGCCTGTCGTTTCTGCTTGTCCGTGTAGGCGGATTTGTCACCACGCGGCATGATCCATGCTCCTGTTCCAGGTGGCTGGCGGGGCGTTCCGTCCCCCATGCGGCCAAAGGCCCTTCGGTGTGACAATGCCGGACCATGGAAAAAATTTGCCTGCCCCACGCATCATATCGGCCCGCGCCGGGCATGCCGTGGACCCGGACGCGGCGGTCTGTCCATCGGGCATCATGGATAAAAGCGCGCCGCGATGCGCGCGGGGCAGGCATCGGGCACCGGCGTGTCAGGCAGGGCCGACGGGGGTTTTCGTATTTCTGTTACATTTTGCAAAGTGGCTATCCGACATTGCAAATGCTCTTCTATCGCTATTGTGGGGCAAGAGGTGTACAGACTCCCTTCATCCAGATGGAAGACCCACATGACGACCGTTCGCCGGAATAGAGCCATTCCAACAAAGATGGATCAGTCCGTCCGCATGCGCCCTGCCACCAGCCAGGGAGGCCGTTTCAATCATGAAGGGGAGGCAGATCAAGGAATTTCATCATAATGACCGATACCTGCAAGGTCCTGATGATCTTCCCGCTCTTCAACGCCAATTCATTCTGGAACTATCAGGAAGCCTGTGATCTGGCCGGTGCGCGCTATCCGGCCGCACCGCTCGGCCTGATTACCGTTGCGGCCCTGCTGCCCGAAAACTGGGAAATCCGGCTGGTCAACCGCAATACAGAACAGCTGGATGATGCGGATTTCGCATGGGCTGATATCGTGATGACCGGCGGCATGCTGCCGCAGCGTAACGATGCCCTCCGCATTATCGAAATGTGCCGTGCCTGTGACAAACCGGTGGTGGTTGGCGGCCCCGATGTCACATCCAGCCCCGCGCTTTACAGTGATGCGAATTTTCAGGTCCTGGGCGAAGCCGAGGAAATCATGGTCGATTTCATCGCCGCCTGGCGGCGCGGTGACCGGCAGGGCGTGTTCGAAGCGCCGATGGGCAAGACCGATGTCACCAAAAGCCCGCTGCCCCGCTTTGACCTGCTGAAGCTGGACCAGTACCTGCATGTTGGCGTCCAGTTTTCGCGCGGGTGCCCGTTCAGTTGCGAATTCTGTGATATTATCGAACTGTATGGCCGGGTGCCGCGCACCAAGACCAATGCACAGGTCATGGCCGAACTCGATGCCCTGTACGCCCTTGGCTATCGCGGGCATGTGGATTTTGTTGATGACAACCTGATTGGCAACAAGAAGGCGCTGAAGAAATTCCTGCCCGACCTGAAACGCTGGCAGGATGAGAAGAAATTTCCCTTCGAATTTTCGACCGAGGCCTCCATCAACCTCGCGGATGATCCAGACCTGCTGCGCAGCCTGTCGGACACGAATTTCTTTGCCATATTCGTCGGTATCGAAAGCCCGGATACGGACTCCCTCGTGCTGATGCAGAAAAAGCAGAACACACGGCGTAGCCTGCAGCAGAGTATCGAGACAATCCACAAGGCCGGGATTTTCGTCAATGCGGGCTTCATCGTGGGCTTCGACAGTGAAAAGGGCAGCGTTGCCCAGGGCATGATCGACTGTATCGAGGATACGTCGATCCCGGTCTGCATGGTCGGCCTGCTTTATGCCCTGCCCACGACGCAGCTGACGCGCCGCCTGCTGGCGGAAGGCCGTCTTTTTTCCGGCAGCGAACAGACGCAGTCGGGTGACCAGTGTACGGCCGGGCTGAATTTCGCCACCAGCCGCCCGCGTCGCGACGTGCTGAACGATTACAGGACGGTGCTTGCGGCCATCTATGAACCGGTCGCCTATTTCGGCCGTGTCCGCGGGCTGGGCCGGATGCTGAAGCGCGGGCGCGCGCACCGGATGATAAAGGGCGACCTGCGCAGCTTTGTCCGGCTGATGTTCCGTATCCACCGCGCGGGACCGGGAACAGCCAGACAGTTCTGGCGCATGATGCTGGATTGCGCCCTGCATAACCCGCGCGCGCTGCCCTATGTGGTGATGACCAGCGCGCTATACCTGCATCTTGGCCCGTTTTCGCGGCAGGTCATTGCCGAGATTGACCGCGAGATCGCGGATGTGGACCAGGGCCGCTGGCATGCCCCGCCTGTCATGCGGCCTGTCGAGGCGGAGCTTGTGCCCGCCTGATCCGGTCTGGCGCGGGTGTAAAAACCCGCTGCCAGCGGGGCAGGGAAGTCGGCCTGCCTCCACCGCAGTTGAAGCCTGGGGGATGGGGTAAGGCATCATTGCCTGATGATGGGCAGGATCACCACGTCCGTTCCCGCTCGCGGCATCCCATAATATGCGCTCAGGCGCGGCGAGGAAGAAGTGTACGGGGCAAAGGCCAGAACGGCTTCACGGGAATTCCATGCATGCGGACGGATTTCCATGGCCCCTGACAGACGGGCGCAAGCTTACCCCTGCTGGGAGACTATCGCGCATCATATTGATTTTATGGGAGTTCTGACCGGAGCGGTGGTGGGCGCAACAGGGATTGAACCTGTGACCCCTACCATGTCAAGGTAGTGCTCTACCGCTGAGCTATGCGCCCTAACCGCTCCGGTGAGGTGGCTTTTACTTGCCCTTTCAGGGGGATGCAACCCCTGTTTTAAAAAAAATCGCATTGACCGCAAACCGGCCTCCTGTCCCTATGGCAGGCATGTGCTGTACTGCTTTCCCGCCTGTGGCCATCCGGGGCTGTCCGTGGCCGTTACCCGCGGCAAAAACGCCGTGACGGACCCCGCCATGCCGCCGTTTCATATCCACCACCCCGATGGGGCGGGGACGCCCGTCATCGTGGCGTCGCCACATTCGGGCCGGAATTATCCGGCGGAATTCCTGCGTATGTCGCGGCTGGATGCACGGTCCCTGCGCCGCAGCGAGGACTGTTACGTGGATCAGCTGTTCGCATCCGCACCGGGGCGGGGTGCGACATTACTGCACGCGACCTTTCCCCGTGCCTATTGCGATGCCAACCGCGAGGCATGGGAACTTGACCCCACCATGTTCCGTGAAAAACTGCCTGACTGGTGCAATACCACCAGCCGCAAGGTACGGGCGGGCTTTGGCACGATCGCGCGCATTGTTTCCCATGACGGGCCGATCTATCCCCGCCCGCTGCCCTTCAGCGAGGCCGAGGCCCGCATCCGCACCTGCTGGCAGCCCTATCATGATGCGCTGGCCGGTCTTGTGGCCGACAATGTGGCACGGCATGGCGGCTGTATCCTGCTGGATGCCCATTCCATGCCCATGCTGAAGGGGCGGGGCGCACAGCCGGATTTTGTTCTGGGGAATGCGTGGGGCACGGCGTGTTCGCCGCAACTGACGGCGCTGGTGGAACGCACGCTGCTGGCCCATGGGTACAGTGTCGCGCGCAATGTCCCGTTTGCCGGTGGCTACGTCACGCGGCATTACGGCCGCCCGCGCCGGGGCGTGCAGGCGCTGCAGCTGGAAATCTGCCGGGCGCTGTACATGGATCAGGATACACTCGCCCCCCATGCGGGCTTTACGGCATTGCAGGTCGTGCTGGGGGATCTGGTGGACCGCCTGGTACAGTATGGCGGCATGCTGGAGCAGCAGGCGGCGGAATGAAAAAAGGCCGGGCATGATACCCGGCCCCTGTCGCATATCAGGCAGTCTTGGTGGGTACCGCGCCCTGCGGTGTCTGGGTATTGACGGCTTCGGGCAGCAGGTGCGCCAGAACCGGCAGGATGGTGGCGGCCGGCAGGCCGGTCTTGTCCACCATGGCCTGAACCTGCTGGCTGCTGAGCAGGCTGCGCAGTTCATCTGTGGAGATGGGCAGGTTGTGGCCATCTCCGATCCACGAACGCACCTTGTCCCCCAGCCCGGCCTGTTCCGCCTGCGTTACCAGTGAACCGATGGTCGCGGGCGTCAGCAGCTGCGACAGGTAGGAATGCACCTGCTGCGACAGGCCCGATGCGCCCGCCAGGTCATTCAGCTTGCCCATGACGTCATTGAAGATACCGCTCATTCTGCTCTCTTTCCCGTCTCTCGTATGTGTGGGGACCCGACTATACTACACGACATACAGTTATAGGAAATTTATATAAGACGGGCCAAAAAAAAGCGGTGCATATGCACCGCTGAGTTTAGGGAGGAAACGTCCAAGAAGCAGTTGCACAAGGCAGTCTGCTTCCGACCCTTATGATTGTCCTCACGGGGTTGTGTCAACAAAAAAAGCGGCGCTTACCGACGGGCCTGGTACATGTGCCATGAAAGCAACGTTTTCGCGTCCGTCATGCCAATATCGGGCACCGCCGACAGGTCAATGACCCGCAGGTGGATGTGTTCATGTTCCCGTGCAACGCCGGTCTGCCGGTCGCGCAGGGCCTTGGCCAGCGTCTCGTTTATGTTCAGTTCGGCATAATACAGGCCTATTGCCTCATCACAGCCGCCGGGGGACAGCCAGACATCGGTCAGCTTCACCAGATCCTGCGCGCGCACCTGCAGGTCGGCGCCGACTTCTTCCGACAGTTCACGCACCGCGGTGCTGACAAACGCGCCACCGTCCAGCATCCCGGCGGGCAGCGCCAGCAGGTCAGGTTTCGCCACGGGTACCCGTGCCTCGCATGTCAGTACGGTGCGGTCGGGATAGCCCGGACATTTCAGCACCAGCAGCACCGATACGGAATCCCCGCGCAGCAGGGCCAGTCCCGGCACGGGGTTGCCTTCATGCAGGGCGTCGGCTTCGACCAGTATGAACCCCATGCGTTGCGCGTCAAAGGCAATGGCGTCGCGCACCAGCACATGACGCAGGGTAAAGCGCGTGCGCATCCCGTCATACCACCGCCGGAAATGCGGCGCGGCCAGCACGCGCGCCTGAAGGGCGGCGTCAATGCCGGGAGCGAAGGAAATAATGTCCGTCTGGTCCATGGTATCCGGTTCCTGTCGGTTGGGCGCCGGAAACAGGCCCGGCCGCTAGCCTTGCATGAATACGGTGTCCATGATTGCGGCTACCGCGTTGCGGTAATCCAGCGGGGCATGTTCGGTTGTGATGCGTGTCAGCGCATTGTCGCGCACTGTGTCCCACAATGTCCTGTCATGATAGAGGCGGACCACCTGCCGCGCAAAATCCGCGGGATCGGTAATGCTGGCGCATAGCATGTCCTGACCATCGCGCCAGCCTGCCTGCCGGCATAACAGGGGCGACCCGACAACCGGCAGGCCGTTGGCGGCGGCTTCATGCAGTTTGTAGGCAATGCCGGCGCCGTAACGGGTGGGGGCAACGAATACGCGATGGTGGTCATAGACCGGGGCGGTATCGGCCACGCGGCCCAGCATGCGCACGTTGGGATGGTGGCGCAGCGGGCCAAGGTCAACGCGCGGGCTGGCATGGCCACACACGCTGAAACGGATGTCAGGCCCCAGCTGGTCCACCAGCAGCGGCAGGACCTGCCCGCTGAACCATGCCAGTGAATCAAGGTTGGGGGATGCCATGTCATGCACCGCGCCAAGGAACAGGATATCACGCCGCGCCGCCCATTCCGGCCCGGTGGCACGCGGCACCTGCACATGGCCCAGCACCGACACGTTATCAAATCCGGCGCCACGCAGCAGGTCGGCCTCCGCCGCGTTGACCGCCACCACACGCTGCGCCAGGAACAGCGGGCGCAGTTCATCCGCCAGTCGCGCGCCCAGCGGGCGCAGGGGCGTGATCGCGTGCAGGCGGTCGTATTCCATGTCCCGGCAGGCGGCCAGTGCCTCGGTATCGACCACGATGCGCCCGGCAGGAATGTACGACGCCGCGTCGTTCAGGATACTGGCCACGCGGGCGGCGTTATGGGTGCGGGCGATCCATATCGCATCGAAACACCCGCTGCGCGCGCGCAGGAAATCGGGCAGGTCGGGCAACTCGCGGTCATGGATGACCTCCACATCCTCGGGGAAGGCCGCGGCCAGCGTCGCGGCGTCCTCGATCGGGCGGAACATGGGATAGATCGTGACGTGGTAGCCAAGGCCGGCCAACGTGGTCACGATGTCATTCGACCGGGTAAAGCCCGAACCCAGATGGCGCAGCGGCAGCCTGTCCTCGATGAACAGGATATGCCGCCCGTCATCGGCATGGCGCGCGCGGGCCTCGTTCGGTGCATGCCGCAGCAGCCTGCGCCGCAGGCCGGAAGTGTGGCGGCGGATGAACAGGTCGCTGTTGCGCGCGATCAGGCGCGATGCGCTGGCCCCGTCCGACGTGCCGCATTCATAATGGACCAGGCAGACGGCCGGATCGTACAGGATCCGGTACCCCAGCGCCTGGATACGCACGCACAGGTCGGTTTCCTCAAAATAGGCGGGCGCGAAGCTTTCATCAAAACCATCCAGCACCTGCACCACTTCGGTCCGGACCATCAGGAACACGCCCGAACAGAAATCCACCGCGCGCACGAACCCCGCTTCGGGCACACAGGGGTGGGCGTCGCGCATGTAGCCCTGCACCGATCCGTCGCGCCAGATCATGCTGCCTGCTTCCTGCAGCATGCCGTGCGTGCGGATGATGCGTCCGCCGACCGCGCCCGTCGTTTCATCCGCCACAAGCCGCGACAGGGCGTTTGCAATGGCGCCGTATTGCAGGTCCACATCATTATTGAGGAACAGCGTGGCAGGTGCGCGCACCCGGCGCAGGCCGGCGTTACACCCACGCACGAAGCCGATATTGCCCGCGAAGCGCAGCACCTCGATCCCGCGCACATGGTCCTCGATACGGGCCACGCCGTCACGTGATCCGGAATCCACCATCACCACCTGCATCGGCCCATGGTAATTCGCCCGGAGCGAGGCAAGGGTGGACATGGTCAGTTCAAACTGGTCATGCGCCACGATAATGACGCTCAGGGCAGGGGGGGCGTCGGTCGTGAAATCAATCCCGCCATCCAGCAGCAGCGGCAGGCGGGCGGCGCACATGTGGCGGAACAGGGCGCGGGCCTGGTTTTCCGTGACCTGCGGCGGCGGCGGTGGCTTCAGGTCGGGGCGGGCGGCCAGGTAATGGCCCAGACCGTCACGCGCGCGGCGGCGGGCGATATCGGCCTGCACGCCGGGGTCGCGCATATACTGCGCAAGATCCAGCGTGGAACACGGCTTGCGCTGTTCATGCACCCCGTCGCTGAGGAAATGGGCGTAGCCATTGCGCAGGGCCCCGGCCTCGATCGCGGCCTGCACGTCGGGGTTGACCATGGCGTAGAAGGATTCAGAAAAGAACGGTCCCGGGTCGAACGCCTGCGGCGTGGTGTTGCACAGGTAATGATGCAGGGCGCTGCGCCACAGGCCCTGCGTGATTTCCGCATGGGCTTCGGGATAGGCCTGCACGTACCATTCCGCATCGAAATACAGCGACAGGCTGCGGCATGGCAGCGCGTCCATGCCGTGTCGCAGGTATGTGGCAAAGGGGCGTTGCGTGCCGCCGCGGTCGCATTCCGCCAGCAGGGCAATGCAGGTTTCGGGGTCGAAAAAGCATGACCCGCTGCGCATTTCCCCATCACCCGCGCGCAGGTAATGGTCATAGGCGTTGCGGTATCCGCCCGCGTCCAGCGTGGCGGGGGTTATGTCGGGACAGGCCGCCAGATAGGCGCGTTCATCAAACAGCCAGTGTGGGTTATGGGTGCGCGCGCCCGCGTTCAGGTAGTGGTCGAACCCGCTGCGCCATGTGCCGGCCGCCACCTGTGCCGCGACATCGGGATAGGTGGCGCGGTACCATGCCTCATCAAAAAAGGGGTTGGGCGCATGACCCAGCGCAGCGCCATGCGTGTCATAGAATTCCTGTGCCTGTTGCGCGGGAATGTCCATAAGGTCCAGCATCGCCGCGTAACGGGCGCGGTACCATGCGGGATCGAACATGGCCCATTCATCAGCCATTTCCGCATTGTTCGGGGAAACAGCCATCGTGCATCCTGTCCCTGTTCTGTTCAGGGACGGGTTATGGACGTCAAAGGTTAATTTTTGATTGGTTCCACCGGGGCGGGGGCGGCGGAAATATCGGCCACGCGTGCCGCCACCGCCTTCTGCGCATCAGCGGGGGCAATGCGCACCACCAGCCCCTGGTCGCCCGCATTAATATAGACATGCGGGCAGGCCATGGCATCCGCCGACACGATGACGGGCAACTGGTGTGCCTGACCGAACGGGCTGGTCCCGCCAGAGCGGAAGCCGGTCAGTTCCGCTGATTTTTCCGGACTCATCATCCGTGCGTTGCGCCCGTCAAACAGGGCGGCGACCTTCTTGAAATTCACCTTGTGGTCGGCAGGCACCACCAGGCATACCGGCGTCTTGCGATCCACTTCCACCACCAGCGTCTTGAGCACGCAGCCCGGGTCCGCCCCGATGGACTGCGCCGCCTGCATCCCGATCAGCCCGCCACCGGGCGCGTATTCGTAATCATGCACCGAAAAGGACACGCCGCTGGCGGTCAGGAATTCGGTGGCTTTGGTCTGTTTCGTCACGTGATGCTCCCGGCGTGTTGCGGGCCTGCCCGCATTTTCAGCATCAAGGATAAAATAGCACCGGGTGCCATTGCAAGCACTTGCCGCGGCGGGTCAGCGCCGCATCGCCCGCCGCAGCCCCGGCAGCGCAAGGGCCACCAGCCCGGCCCCCATGAACACCAGCATCCCTATGCCATACATCCGGTAGCCCGCCGCACCCACGATCCCGCCCAGCACGAAACAGGCAATGATCGCACCATGCAGCCGCAGCCGTTCGCGCACCCGCGAAGCACCGGGATCGAGCAGCCATTGCCCCAGTTCCATGCCAAGGTCGGTCAGCATGCCGGTCATGTGGGTGGTACGCACCCGCGCGCCGGAAATATGGGTGACGGTGGCGTTCTGCAATCCCATAAGGAAACCCAGCCCGCAGCCCAGCCCGCCTGCCTCCATCCACGCGGGCAGCACCCGCGACAGGACGCCAAGGGCGATCAGCAGCGTGCCCTCCAGCGCGATGCTCGCGGCATGGACCGCGCGCATGCCCCGCCTGCGGCCCATGCCCACCATCAGTGTCGCGCCGCAGCCGCCCGCAACGAACGCCGCCAGCACGCCCGCGCATGACAGCATGGACACCATGCCCCCGTCGCCCACGCCAACGGCCAGCGCCGATAGGTTGCCGGTCATGTTGGCGGTGTAATACCCGATGGCCAGAAACCCCGCCACATTGACCGCGCCCGCCACCGCCGCCAGCGTGCAGCCCAGGCGCAGGTCGGTGCCGATACTGCGCGTTGCCCCTTCGTGAACCAGCATGCCCCTTGTTCCATTGATGGCGGGAGGGTTCCCGCCCTGCATCATGGTATCCGCCACGGGGCAGGGGGAATGCAAGCCATCACCATGATCGGGCCACCATGCGGAACGATCCGATCACATCATGGCGAGGGGCGGGCGGGAATAAAGTCAGTTGCAACTGATGGTTGCGTGCATCGGCATGTGTCATAAATATTTAATATAGACTTTTTGAAGCATGCCGACCGCGCGCCCTGCGGGGCGACAGGCATGGCGCGACGCAGGGCGCGGCGATGTTTTCGCAATCAGGAATATGGCGCGATCAAGGCAGCGCGCAATTTAGCAACACTATGAAACATTAAATAGCTGATAGGGCTTGATTTACATTTTTTAATACAATGATTACAGAAAATCGCAAATGACCAATACCCCATCCCGGTTTAACCTGATGGATGACATTCCTGTATTCGCTCCCG
This sequence comes from Komagataeibacter sp. FXV3, assembly GCF_015155755.1. GTDB lineage: Bacteria > Pseudomonadota > Alphaproteobacteria > Acetobacterales > Acetobacteraceae > Komagataeibacter. The sequence continues at coordinate 27,846 of NZ_VWPI01000029.1, forward strand.
AAGCCATTCCGCCTCCGGGGATTAGGAAACAATACCTACAAACAGCATGATGACTGCGGGTATTCTTGTGATGTAATCATGTTTTAACCGGAAGTTAAGCTTATGGACCTATTAGGATAAATGTACATTCCTGATAACTTATCGCCCGATGGAAGGAAGACCCTTACTCCTTTTGGTGTACATAAATGCTGCTTTTAGTTAATTGTTTGTAATCAATACAGCCGCCATGGAAACTCCACTGCATCCAGATGCATTGTTTTTTCACAATCCGAGGTTGTTGTTGCTGATATTTCCCGACATGTCCGCATCTATACATATGGACAGACACGCATGATGATGGCATGTTCCAAAAAAACACTTAAATAATTTACTTAAGTAGTGATTGGTTCAGTATTCACGCGTCCAGTTTTCCGGTGTGTCGGATTTCCCCCATCCCATGCGCATCGGGACTGGAACAGTATGGTTAAGTAATGATCGATATTCTGATTTGTGATGCCCACCTGTACATTGACCGCGAATGGGAGATTCCCGGCGGCTGGATCGCCATTGAAAAAGATCGCGTCCATTCCGTCGGCGGCCCCGGACAGCCCCCGCCGCCGGCCACGCGCGTCATGAACGCGCGTGGCCGGCTGGTCACGCCCGGCCTGGTCAATGCACACCATCATATGTACCAGAACCTGACGCGGTCCTACGCCCCCGCCACGCGGATGCGGCTGTTCCCATGGCTGCAGACCCTGTACCCGCTATGGGCCGGGCTGGATGCGGATTCCGTATTCGTCTCAAGCTATGTCGCCATGGTGGAACTGCTGATGGGGGGGTGCACCACCTCCATGGACCATATGTTCATCCATCCCCGTCCGCGTCTGATTGACGAACAGTTCCGTGCCGCGCGTGAAATCGGTTTCCGCTTTTATGCAACCCGTGGCAGCATGACGCGCGCGCAGGAAGATGGCGGCCTGCCCCCCACCGCCGTGGTTCAGGACGAAGACACGATCATGGCCGACTGCGAACGGCTGGCCAGCACGTACCATGATCCCGGCCCGGGCGCGATGGGGCGGGTGGCGCTGGGTCCGGTTTCGCTGTTTTCGGCATCCGAAGGGATCATGCGCAAATCCCTCGCCATGGCCGAACGGCTCGACCTGCGCCTGCATACCCACCTGGCCGAGGATATGGAGGAGGACGATTACTGCCTGAGCCTGTACGGCTGCACCCCCACCGAACAGTTCGAGCGCATGGGCTGGGCCTGTCCGCGCACGTGGGTGGCGCATTACATCTATCCCTCGTCATCGGAAATCGACCGCATTGCGGATGCCGGGGTCAGCGTGGTGCAGTGCCCCAGTTCCAACATGATGATCGGCGGTGGCAGCGCCGATGCGCTGGACATGCGCGAGCGGGGCATCCGCGTGGGCCTTGGCTGCAACGGGTCGGCCACGACGGACCATGCCTCCATGTGGATGGAAACGCGCAACGCCATGCTGCTGGGCCGCATAAGCCACGGCCCGCAGGCCATGGGCGCGCGTGAGGCGCTGGACATGGCAACCCGTGGCGGGGCCGCCTGCCTGGGCTGGGAAGACGAGATCGGGCACCTCCGCCCCGGCGCGTGCGCCGATCTTGTGATCTGGCATGCAAGTGACGTGGCGCTGGCCGGCGCCCTGACCGACCCGGTGGAGGCATGGCTGCGCTGTGGCCCCACCGTGGCGGGGACCACCATCGTGGCGGGAAGGGTGCTGGTGGAAAACTGCGAACCCACGATGGCGGGCCTGGGCGACATGCTGCGTGAACATACGCGGCAGGCACGGCGGATACAGCAGCTGGACTGATATCCGCCGCGGGGGCGCGTGTGCCCCCGGGGGCCGCTATCCAGTATCAATCCATACCGGGGGATATCCGTCATGTCACAGCACCCATCCTGCGCGGCGGGACAACGGCTGCCTGTCATTTCCATCGCGGGCCTGTTTGATCCGGACCCTGCCGCGCGTCGTGCGGTGGGGGCGGCGCTGCATGCCGCCTGCCGGGACATGGGCTTTTTCTACTGTGCCGACCACCGGATCCCGCCGGACCTGATCGCGGCGGTATTCGAACAGTCGCGCCGTTTCTTCGCGTTGCCCGAAGCGGACAGGCGGGCGCTGGACAAGGGGCGTTCCCCCTGCAACCGGGGGTATGAACCCCTGCGCGACCAGACGCTGGAACCCGGCACGCCACCGGACCTGAAGGAAGGGTTCTATATCGGCCCGGAAAAGCCGTTATGTGATCCCGCCGTCATGGCCGGGCGGTTCAACCAGGGGCCAAACCAGTGGCCCGCGATGCTGCCCGAATTCCGGCCGGTCATGATGACCTACAGCGCCGCCATGACCCGGCTTGCGGAAACCCTCATGCAGGGGATCGCGCTGTCGCTTAACCTGCCGGAGGACTATTTCGCCACCTTCTGCCATGATCCGCTGACCACGCTGCGCCTGCTGCACTACCCGCCGCAGCCCGCACGGCCCCTGCCGGGGGAAAAGGGGGCGGGCGCACATACCGATTTTGGCGGCCTGACCCTGCTGCTGCAGGATGACAGTGGTGGCCTGCAGGTTCGTGCGCCCGACGGGAACTGGGTGGACGCCACCCCCATCGCGGGCACCTTTGTCGTCAACCTGGGCGATATGATCGCGCGCTGGACCAATAACCGCTACCGTTCCACGCTGCACCGGGTCATCAATACGTCGGGGCGGGAACGGTATTCGGTGCCGTTCTTCCATACCGGCAACCCCGATCAGGTCATCAGCTGCCTGCCCGGCTGCGTACCGGCAGGGGAGGCGCCATTGTGGCCACCCGTTACGGTGGAAGATCACCTGCGCGCGATGTACACCCGGACCTATGGCCGATGACCCGGCCAGATCCCGTCATCCTGATCCACGGCGCATGGCAGGGCAGCTGGGTATGGGACCGCTTCCTTGCGGCCTGGCAGCGGCGTACCGACATTTGCGCCCATGCGGTCGACCTGCCGGGCAACGGGGCGGATGGCACGCCCGCGCGCGACGCCACGCTTGGCCGCTATGTGGACCATGTGGGCGCGGTCATGGACCGGCTGGGGGCGGCATCGGTCAGCCTTGTCGCCCATTCCGGCGGCGGGGTTGTCGCGTCCGCCGTGGCGGAACGGTTTGCCGGCCGGGTGCGGCGCATTGCCTATCTGGCCGGGATGATGCTGCCCGATGGCATGGGCTTCGGGCAGGCGGTGGAACAGGTGCTGCCTGACCACCCGCAGGCAGCTGGCATCAACCCCTACCTGCGCTGGCCCGAACCGGACGTCGTATCGGTCGTGCCGCCGGAAGCGGCGGTGGCGGTCTTCCTGCATGACTGCCCGGCGGATGTGGCCATTGCCGCATCCCTCCGCCTGACACCACAGGGGATCCATGGGCTGGACCTGCGCGCGCGCCTGACGGCGGGGCGCTTCGGGCAGGTGCCGCGCCTGTATGTCGAGGCAACGGAGGACCGTTCCGTCATCCTGCCGGTCCAGCGCCGGATGCAGGCCCTTGTGCCCGGCGCGCAGGTGGTTACCATGCATACCGGCCATGCCCCGCAGGTGGCGGACCCTGAGGGTACGGTTGCGCACCTTCTGCCCTTTATTGAAGGATAACATGCATGATCCTGCCGCGCCGGCAGCTTCTGGCCACTGCGGGGGCCGCGTTTTCCACCGGGTTGCTGCCCCGTGCGGGCCGGGCGGCCGCACCCACGGCCACCGAACGGCTTCTGGCGGGGCTTGCCGCCCCCTATGCCAACGTGCCGCCCATGCCCCCCGTGGCGGAGGAGGACGCCCTGCTGGCGCTGGGCTATGTCGGGCCGACCAGCGATGGCGGCTGGACCGAAATGCACCATGTGGCGCTGCAGGCCGTGCGCCGTACCTTCCCGAAGCTGCGCACGGTGTATGTGGAAAGCGTGCCGTATTCGGCCGACGCCACGCGCCTGCTGCGTGAATTCGTGGCCGAGGGCGCGCAGCTGGTCATGACCGGTGCGGATTATGGCGACTTCCTGACCGATGTGGCGGCGCGCGCGCCCGAAACCGCCTTCATGCAGTGCGATGGACGCCCCCTGCGGGGCAATGTCAGCTGGTACTACATCGCGCACTGGTATGTCAGCTACGTGATCGGTGTGGCGGCGGGCCTGCTGAGCAGGGATGGAAAGCTGGGCTTCATCGCGTCCTTCCCGCTGCCTTCGGCCTATGCCGGGGCCAATGCAACGCTTATGGGCGCGCGCAGCGTCAACCCCGACGCCACCATGCAGGTCATCAGCATCAATGCATGGTTCGACCCGCAGGCCGCCATTCAGGCCGCCAACGCGCTGGCGGACAAGGGGTGTGACTTCCTGTTCGGCATCATGGACGAAGCGGGCTACCTGCATGTGGCGCAGGAACGCGGGCTGTGGGCGGCCATGTGGAACAAGGACATACGGCAGTTCGGGCCGGATGCGTACGTAGCATCCGTCGTGCTGGATTTCACGCAGTTCTATATTGCGCAGGTGCGCGCGCGGCTGGCGGGCACATGGCGGCCGGTCCCGGAACTGCTGAGGATGGGCCAGGGCGTGGACCGCGACCCATGGGGCCAGCGCGTGCCGCAGGCGGTGCGCGACCGGGCGGACGCCGTGCGCGCGCGGATCATGGGCGGCTGGTCGCCCTTCAACGGCCCCATCCATGACCAGCATGGGCAGTTGCGCGTGGCCGAAGGGACGACGATGAACGACCTTGAACTGTATGACTGGAACTGGGCGGTGGATGGGGTAAGCGGCCTGCCATAAACCCTGCCCGCCGTAATGCGGCGGGCAGGGATATCATGGGGTCTGTTTCTGGGCCGCGATGCACTGCTGCTCGATGCCGTCATCGCCAATGGCCTCACATTGCGCTTCCAGCTTCACGTTCATGACACCGTTCTTGCTCTTGCGCGCGTTCAGTAGCCGAATGGGCAGGAAAGACCGGTCATTGAACTTGTTCTGCTCATCAGCCATGTATTTTTCCGCCGCATCTGCCTTACCTAGCTGCGTCAGCAGTTTTCCCCACTCAAGGGCAATTGGCAGGGTCACATCGGGACGGTTGGCTGCCTTGATCAGGATCTGCAGGGCGTCAAGGGTCTTCCCGGTATGGGCTTCCACCATGTAATGCAGCCATGTCCAGTAAGCGCTCTGGTTGGTGGGAAACCCGATTTTTGCCAGCGTCGGACGGGCGGCGGACCAGTTGTTATTCCCCACGGCTTCCGCGGCACTCTGCAAAAGATTCATCTGGTTCAGGAAGGATGTAACAGCGGCGCTGTTTATCCATGTGACCATGGGCCTGGTATGCAGCGCGATAATGTCCTGATCGGCATAAACATGGTCGATATACTGGGAAACCGCCTTCAGCCGCGCTTCCGCATGCGGGTGCCGCTGGGTCAGCGTGTTCAGGCCGCTGACCAGCCTGCCATCAAGGTCATCAGGCTTTGAAGCCGTCAGGGTGACGCTGTCTATCTGGAATTTCTGCGGGCCGGTCTTTTTTGCCCTGGCGTTTTTCTCCGCGTCGCGTTTTTCTTCCGCAACCAGTACGCGTTCCACCTTCAGTGCCTCGTCCAGCACGTAGCCCGATCGCGCCATGAGGTCGATGGCCAGGGTATCGGCCTCGGTTTCCTGCCCGCGCGACCATGACGGGAACAGCGCCGTATCGGCCAGCGCCTTGGCCCCCATGTTGGACACCAGCGCCTCCCCCGCGACCGACCCGGCATGGCTGACCGCCCCACCGATCAGGGTGCCCCACTTTACCGCGGCGGATGCATAATTCTTTATGTTGGTGTTGCGCTGCTGGGCCACGGTATGTCCCAGAAGCACATGAGACAGTTCATGCGCCAGCACGAAGGCCAGCGCATCTTCGGACTGGATATCGCGATTGTCGTGGAAATACTGGATCAGCCCGGCATTGATGAAGATCGCCCCGGCTTCCGATACGTCGGATGTGAAATCCTCGGTCGGTACCAGAAAAACCTGGACCTTTGGCTTCACCCCGTCCCAGTGCGTGAGCAGCCTATCGATGATGGACTGTGGATAGTTGGAAACCTGCGGGTCAATGATAATACCCGTCGGGTGCGTGCTGGCCGGACGCAGCAGGTCCTGCAGCGCCATGCTGCCCGGATAGCTGGTGCGCGGCTGGATGCGCGTAATCAGCGGGGTGTTGTCCTTCGCCACCGCATCCACCGGGCAGGTGCCCAGCGCCATGGTGGCGCAGAGCACGGACGACAGCACAAGGCGTTTTCCCATCGCGCTAGCTGCCATGACACCCGCTGCCCAGGTTGTTGCTGATTCCGCCGGCCTGATCGATGCTGCCGGGGCCGATCTTCACGCACGCGGTTTCAGCCGGCGGGGCGGAGGTAATGTTGGTCTGCACGGCGGCGGGCTTCACCAGCACCACGCCCTTGTCGGTGCGAACCTTCAGCAGGCCGGTGCCGGCATCCTGCCCCACGATGGGATCACCAATCAGTTCCGCGGCCGGGAACTGCCCCAGACGCTTGTGGTCCAGCCCGTAGACCGGAACCGTCTCGGCAAAGGTGCCCGTAATCTGCTTTCCGCCCGCAGCCTGCGCCGACAGCGGCAGGGCCAGGATGCAACCCGTCACAAGATACATGAAAGGCCTTGGGTTCATTTTCTAGATTTCCCTTTTGTGAAAAATGGTCAGGACGCGGTTCATCCAGCCACGCCCCCAATCGGACAGCAGGCGTCCGCCGCCGCCCACCACGTTTGAAAACCAGGCGACGAAGCCACCGGGCTCGGCAGCTTCCTGCGTGGCCAGGCGCAGCAGCAGCAGGCCGATCCAGTCGGCATTGGGCCAGCGGGGGCCGTCGCCGTTCAGCACGAACCCGATTGCGGCAAGCGTGGCCAGCAGGATCAGGTTGGCAAGATAGGATGATTCCCGCTTCTCTTCCGGCTTGCCCTGCGTCGGTTGCGCGGGTTTTTTCATGGAAATGACGATGGGGCAGGCCCATGTCACCATAAACAGCATGGCAAGCAGGAAATATGCACCCACCAGGTTGCCCAAGCCATGCGTGGTGCCGCGCTGCACCAGGTCAATGAGCCAAAGGCAGATCGCGACAGAAAAGAGGACGAAAAAGCGCGTCCAGTACCAGCGGAAAGTCACGATGGAATCCACCACCGGGAACGATTTCTGGTGAACATGCGCAAGGTACCGCCGGGCATGCGCCAGCAGCCGCTGGCCATGATAGATGCACAACCGCAGGCCGGGCCATGAACGCAGTTTCTGTCGGTCGTACAGCGGCCACTGGCGGCGCACGACCATATACAGCGCGAAGCCCATCCACAGGACCAGTTCCGCGATTTCCGCCCAGTCAAGGCAGATGAATTCGCCCGGTTCATGAAAATAGCGCTTGCCGTAAACCACCAGGTTGTCGAACGCCATGGCATGCACGATCACGCCCGGCACACGGCCCAGCATGGGGATGTAGGTATCGTCATGCTGGTCACGCAGGTCGGTGCCGTAGAACACCGCGCGCCCCTGAAGCAGGGATCCCAGCGCAGGGGAGCCCTCGGGCGTGCCAAGGCCACGTTGGCCCAACTGCTCCGCCCCGATTTCCAGCGGATAGAATGCAAAGACGTATTTGCCCGGTGTACGGTAGCGGAAGGTGTAGTGGAACCCCAGCGACATCGCCATGCCCAGCCGCCCGCAGCCAAGGAACTGCTGGGTCTGGCAGCGCACCTGCCAGTAGTCGTCCAGTTGACTGACCATATGCTGTGCGGGATCGGGTTTCAGACCCCATTGTATGATCATCGGCGACCTGAAATCCTGGGGCCGGAAGCCGGGGCATCGCCCGCCCCAGCCGTCCTGACACAGACGACTGTACAGGTCATAGGCGGCGTTACCGCTTATGGGCGGACCTTCCTCATGCGTTTCAGGTTCGTGTTTTGCTTTTTTTCCGCCTTCCTCCTCCGGTTCATGGATCAGCGGATAGGCTCCGCCTTCGGCCCGGATGCCGGCGGTGTAACCCTCGCTGTGGATCAGGGGTTCGGGCAGGTCGGGCTGGTCATTACCATCATCGCCACGGCCGAATAGCAGCGGCACGCCCATGTCTTTCGCGCGCTGGATTACCGGCCTGAATTCATCCAGTGATTCCCCGGGGCGTTCATACATCATCCGCAGGTCGACAAAGATCGCTGCCGGATGTGCATCCAGTATCCGGTTTAGCGTGTCGATATGACGCTTATATTCAAACGGGAAGGATGTATCGTATGCATCCAGCGTATGGTCGGTAATGGCGACAACGGCAACATTGCGGTGCGTCGCATCCGATGACATGCCATAAAATGGCGCGCTGATAGCGTTGAACATGGTGGCCGATGACTGCTTGGTGGCGGATTCCAGCCCCATCGGATCAATGAATTTGAATACGCCCCAGAAAAGAAGCATGACCAGAAGATAAATAATTGAATTCATCCCTTTTTTTTGGGGACGATCTTTCTTATTTTTGTTTTTGTCTTCCGTTTTATTTATAGTCTGCCTGTTTTTCCGGGCCATATATTGCAGTTCTTTATTTATAAAATAACATCAAAATCCTGTTACAATCTGTGACCCAGAACTGTCAATAGGTAATAAACAAATAACAATCGTGGAAAAATATGGCGGTTTTGGTAAATCCTTATATATCTGGCAATTAATCATACAGAACCAAATAGTTCCTGTATGAAAAATATGCCATGCCAGATGTCGGCTTGTTACTACCGGACACGAAAGGGGCGGGACTGGCCTTCAGTCTACATCCCCATGTACGCGGCGTCCGGCCACCCAGACAGCACGGATATCGGGGCGGCCCATATTACACAGCATCTGCTGCACCACATCCGCCGCAGTGTCGTCCGTACGGCCCGGACCAGGGGGCAGGATATTGCTGCCGGGGGCGGCACGGTCGATCAGGATGGCGTCAAACGCCTGTCCCGCATCAAACTGTCCCGCCGCGATATCCAGCGCTGCCATCCCCCCGCGCGTGGCCAGCCACAACCCTTCGGTAAAGGTCAGGCGCGCACCCGGCCTGCCGCGTTTCCCTGCCGTGCGCGCGGGGTCGGTGCCGGTATCAAGCATGCGCGATGCGGTGACCGCCATGGCGGCATTGACCGCGACGGAAGGGGAATACCCGCCCGAAATATCCGTGCCCAGCCCCACATGCACGCCCGCCTGCCATGCCTTGCGCAGTGGCAGCACCGCACCGGCGAAATAGGCGTTTGAAACGGGGCAGTGCGCAATGGCCGCGCCGCGTGCGTGGACCAGCGCCATGTCATCGGCTGTCATGAAACACGAATGGGCCAGCACCGTGCCGCGCCGCAGCAGGCCGAAGCGGTCCAGCGCCACGGTATCGTTCACGCCGGTCCGCTGGCGGACATAATCATGTTCCCAGTCACTTTCGGAACAGTGGGTCTGGATCAGGCAGTCTTCCGCCGCCGCCAGTGCGGCCAGTCCGCGCAGCAGGCCATCCGTGCAGGCCGGGATGAAGCGTGGCGTGACCATGGGACGCACAAGGCCCCTTTCGTTACCCGGCAGGGCGCGCACGGCATGGATGAAGCGGCGGGTGGCGTCCAGCGCCTGTTCCACGCCGGCATTGCGATAGGTGGGGGGGCACAGCGCCGGATCATCCATCGCCACCAGCCCGACATGGGCACGCAGGCCGTGGCGCAGGCAGGTGCGCGCCAGCAGCAGGCTGCTTTCTTCATGAATGGTGGCGAAAAAGACGGCGGTGGTGGTGCCATTGGCCAGCAGGGTGCGGACCATTTCATCATAGACCGGGGCAGCAAAGGCGGGATCGGCAAAACGGGCCTCCAGCGGAAAGGTCCGCTGTTCCAGCCAGTCCCGCAGCGGCAGGTCCAGCGCCCGGCCCATCTGCGGCCATTGCGGGGCATGGACATGCAGGTCGGCAAATCCCGGCATGAGCAGTTGCGCGGGCGAAAGCACCTGCACGGCCATGCCATGGCGGGCGGCGTGGTCCAGTACCTGTGCCGCCATGGGGGTACTGGCATCATGCCGGGCCATGATCGTGCCATCCGCGCCCACATGCACCACACTGTCTGTCATGGTGGCCCGGTCGGTGGCGACCGGGTTGATGACATGACCGCGGATAACGAATTCATCCATGCTGCAACTGAACCCCTACATTACGAAAACGCATTATTATTTCCGTAAAGCACCCGTCTGCACAGTCCAAAAATCATTCCCGCAACCCCATGCGGACGGAAGGCGGGGCATGGGGGCGGGCAAACTCCACGACCATTGGAAAACACATTGGAACTAAAGGGAAAATACGGATCTCCCAATTTTTTCCACAGGGTTATCTTTCTCCCTATCCCCGGAATCTGTGGATAAAGCGGGGCGGCCGTCCGAACGCCAGCCAAAGACCCATCATCTGGAACAGATTATTGATAGGCAAAGAAAGTTTCTGGTGAAGCTTTTTTCAAAAAGCTTCGGGGAATACCGCCCTTTGGAAAAAAGGCGGCACCCAGGAACCTTTTTCCATTCTTTCAATCAGTTCAGTGATACCGGCAGGGCTGGTTGATGACCGGTTCATTGGCGGACTGGATGACCATCAGCGTCACCGGCCCGCTGCCGATATTGCCCGCGTCATGTCCCTTTTTACCCCGATACGGGCCGGTTTGCATGGGGCGCACGCCCTGGTCCTCGCCGAACAGGATGTCACCCGGCCCCATTTCCACCCGCGTGCCGTCCATGGCGCGGACATACCACCGGCCCTGCAGGGGCACGATCCACTGGGGCCTGGGATCCGGGTGCCACGTGCCGTTCCAGCGCGCGGGCTGCACTGTCACCATCACGGTTGCAACCTGCGGGGCCATCGGGTCCTGCCATTGCGGGCCGGCGGGCGGGGACATGCTTTTAAGGAAAAAGTCATGCACTGGGCAGGTGGTGATGTGGCTGATCCCTTTGTCATCGGTCCATAAATGCCGGTACGACCGCTGGGGCGGGGCGGGCTGCGTGGTGT
>NZ_VWPI01000003.1 GCF_015155755.1 Komagataeibacter sp. FXV3
GTCCTGGCCCGTATCAACGAGCACAAGATCAACCGGCTCCATGAACTGTTGCCATGGAACTGGCAACCTCTCACAGATCTTCACAAACAGGCCGCATGATTAATGGCGGCCTTAAGCGGCCGGTTACCGAACGTCAGACGCAGCGGGTGGTTCTGGCGCGCAACCTGATCGGGACGCTCAGGGACCGCGAGGTCCGGGAAGTCGGAGAGCGGCTGGCCGTCGAGACGGGACGGACGTTCAGCCAGTCGGCTTCAGGTGAGTATGTGACGGGCACCTATCGTCAGCGCATGGTGCTGGCTTCGGGTCGCTATGCGATGATCGATGACGGGCTCCAGTTCCAACTCGTGCCCTGGACGCCATCGCTGGAGAAGCGGCGTGAACGGCATGTGTCCGGGGTTGCGCGCGGTGATGGCGGAATCGACTGGAGCTTTACCCCAATCAGGGGACTGGGATTGTAAGTCATGTAGCGGACAGATACAGTATAGCTCTTGGGTTAAAATTAGAAATCCTGAAAGGTGAGAGGCTCTGGATTTTTATTGAAAATTAATTCAATTCAATGTTAGTAAAGCCTCTTTTCTAATAAAAAAGTATGAAATACTATCCATATCATATCCCAATGATCTTGATGGTGATGAACTTAAAATGTCATCTAGTCTGCGTAAATATTTATTCTCTATCTCGACTTTGTCTCCAAGGCGCCAAATAAACGAACTTTGCCTAAATAAACGAATTAAATTATCGTATTCAGAATTTTCTTCAAATATATCCCATAATTTTTTATGGTAACGATCAAATAACCCCATTAATCGTTGTCCACTAAGGAAATGATATGCTTCTATAGTATTGTTCTTTATAGATTCTTTGTCCATACCGTTTTTAGGGAAATACCTACTTAATGCCCGCATAAAATTATAATAATCTGAATTTTTATGTAGCATAATATCCTGCAAAATATTACTTTTTAGCTTATCATCCTCTTCGTCGTACATTTCTATTAGTATATTGTTAGATAGGATAGAATGGTCTTCTTTCTGTGACTTCTTTAATATTTTCTTAAACTCTCTAATGCGCCGTACTTTATCTTCGATATTTTGAGCAATGACAAATTGGGCATGAAGCGCACTGGCTGAATTCCTTTCAATCCGGATTACTTCACGAGCATGCCCTAAAGCTTTATTATTTTCCCCCATATCTATATAACAAAGTACGCGTGTCATAAGAACGGATTGTTTTTGACGATTGGTCAGGGAGGACAAATCTATAAGATTACATTGTTCGATGGCTTCCGGATCTCTATCTTTCATTCTTAAGAAATAAGCTAATTTAATTCTTAAAGAAGTTGTCTCTTTTCGAAATTCTTCGCATGAATCAAGCTGATTTATAGCATGAAGGCAAAAAGAAATTCCGCTTTTAAATCTACTACAGTGTGATAATAATCCGGCGAATGAGACAGATAGGCGGGCAACTGCTCTTGATGTCTGTGCATCCATCTGTAATCTTGCTGAATAAAATAGTCGAAATATCAACTCAAAGCAATTTTCGACTTCAGATTCACCTGTGGTGGGATCGGTTATTTTTCTTGCAAACAATGAGTGACTTATTGTTCCATGACGCCATTCATCGCCAAGGCAGACATTTAAGGCTTTTTCATCGATACCACTAAGATCTATGGTAATCCCCCCATAAAAAGAGTGGCTTTTGAATGAGAATTTTCTCAGCGTAAGGATGAGGAGATTCTGATGAAGAGTGATCGCTTTACTGACGCGCAGATCATGGGTGTGATCCGCCAGGCTGAGG
>NZ_VWPI01000030.1 GCF_015155755.1 Komagataeibacter sp. FXV3
GATGCAGGACCCAGCAGGGCGACAAGGGCTGTGAACAGTGCGGCGGCGCGCGGGGACATGGCAGGGGCCTCCGTAACAGTTTAAGGGAAAACGGGTGACATGCCCCGTCATGGTCAGTGCGTGGGGGCGGCATCCCCATAGGTCAGGCGGTAGATGGCGCCCGACAGGTCGTCGCTGATCAGCATGCTGCCATCGGGCAGGGGCAGGACATCAGCCGGACGGCCCCATGCCCGCTGCCCCTGCCGGAAGCCGCTGACCAGCACGGTGGGGGGCCGGGGACGGTTGTCCGCGTCAAAGCTGACGCTGACCACCTGGTATCCCGATAGCTGGCTGCGGTTCCATGACCCGTGTTCGGCAATCATCAGGCTGCCATGATAGGCGGCGGGAAATTCGGTGCCCTCATAAAACCGCAGCCCCAGGGCCGCGACATGCGCGCCCAGCAGCAGGGCGGGTGGGGTGAACTCACTGCATGGATGCTGGCTGCCGAACTGCGGGTCGGGCACGTTGCCCTGATGGCAGTAGGGATAGCCGAAGGACTGCCCCGGCACGTCCACCCGGTTCAGTTCATCGGATGGCACGTCATCGCCCATGTTGTCGCGCCCGTTATCGGTAAACCACGTGACACCCGTGCCCGGCTGCCACGTGAAACCGACCGAGTTGCGGATGCCATACGCCACGTCGCGGCGGTCCGTGCCACTGGCGTTCATGGAAATGATACGCCCGAATTCGTGGCCCACGTCACATATGTTGCACGGTGCGCCAATGGGGACATACAGCCGGTTGTCCGGGCCAAACGCAATGAACTTCCATGAATGGTCGCCGGCGCGGTAGGGCAGGCTGTCGGCCACGACCTCGGGCTTTGGCGGGTCGTCCAGATGGTCCTCGATGGCGCGCAGCACGACAATGCGCCGCATGTCGGACACATACAGGTCACCATCGTGGTAGGCCACGCCCACCGGCAGGTCCAGCCCCTGGGCAATGGTCTGCACCCGCACCGTCCCGCCGCCATCCACACCGCTCAGGGCATAGACATTTCCCGCCGCCATGCTGCCGACGAATATGGTGCCCCGCGCGCCACGGGCCATTTCACGCGCACTGGGCACATGGTCGGACACAATGCTGACATGGAACCCCTGCGGCACCTGCAGCAGGTCCGTGCGCGGGGCGGCCAGCGCGGCGGTGGCCGGGACCACCAGGGCCGCAATGATGGCGGCGCGGCCCATGAAGGCTGCGGGGATACGGGGCATCGGATGGCTCCTCGGCGCGGCGGGCGTGGTCACGAAACAAGCTGGCGGATGCGTTCGGCCAGGGCCGTGGCGGAATATGGCTTGCGCTCCACCGGGACATCGCGCAGGTCGGGGGGGATCATGGTGCGGTCGGCATAGCCGGTGGCGAAAATGAACGGCACGCCCCGCGCGCGCAGCATGTGCGCGACCTCGATCGAGCTTTCGTCACCAAGGTTGACATCCAGTATCGCGACATCCGGCACGCGGGTGCGGATGGCGGTCAACGCTTCATACACCGAGGCCACGGTGCGGACCTGTCCCAGATTGCTTTCCTCGATCGCCCATTCGGCTTCCATCGCAATCAGGAACTGGTCCTCGACCAGCAGGATATCGGCGTCGGTCACTTTCTTTTCCTTTCCCGGCGTGGGGGATGCGGCGGCCGTCGCATCCTGCGCCACAGGTGGCGGGGCGGGGTTTACGT
>NZ_VWPI01000031.1 GCF_015155755.1 Komagataeibacter sp. FXV3
GGGTTTACGTGGCGGGCGGGCAGGTCCATGACCACCTCCAGCCCGCCGGGGCGGTAGTTGACATGCGCACGCCCCCCCAGTTCATGTGGGAAGCCCCGTTCGATCAGGACGGAGCCGAAGCCCCGGCGCATGGGCGGCGCGATACCCGGCCCCCCGCTTTCGCGCCATGCAATGCGCCATCCGTCCATCTGCGCATCGTGCGACCACGTAATGTCCAGCCGCCCGCGCGCATGGCCCAGCGCGCCATATTTGACGGCATTGGTGGCCAGTTCATGCACCACCAGCGCCAGAACCGACAGGGCGCGGCCCGTCAGCCAGATGGGCGGCCCGTCGCATGTGATGAAGCAACGTTCACGGTAGGGGGCAAGTTCCGCATCCAGCAGCGCGCGCAGCAGGCCGCCGCCCTCGCTGCGCACCGCCTGGTCATGCGCCAGCGCCAGCGCGCGGATGCGCCCGCGCAGCCGTTCGGCATGGCCTTCGACCGTGCCGCCGGGTTCCAGTGGCTGGCTGACCAGCGACTGCACCACCGACAGGATGTTCTTCACACGGTGGTTCAGTTCCTCGTTCAGCATGCGCTGGCGCAGGTCGGCAGTGGCGCGTTCACTCAGCTGCAACTGGTGGTACGCGCCCATCACCTCGATCAGGGCGGAGCGGACAAGGGTCGCCGCCTCCACGTCGTCACCCGACCATGGCAGGCATTCCCCCGTGACCTGCTGGGTCCAGATGGCGAAACTGTTACGCGGGCCGAAATACCCGTCCTCGGCCTGCTGGCAGTTGCGGTCGGTGGGGTCGGCGCCCCATTTCAGGGTACGCACCACCTCGCGCCGGAACACCAGCAGGTAGTCCCCCGGCTGCGAGGAAATCGGGACGATCATCATGCCCGCCGCCTGTGCCGCGTAATCCGCCGCCTGCGGCACCTGCGCCGCCAGGCAGGTGGTGTGCCAGATCTGCGCGCCCGCGCACAGGCGGGCCAGCCCCAGCAGCCTGTCCATCGCTTCGGGTGGCGGGTGCGCGCCATGCAGGGTCCATTGCCCGCCCACCCACAGCGCCGCCCCGTCGCACTGCACGAAGGACAGCATGTCCGGCAGGTGCGCCATGAGGTAGGACGGCATGTCCGCCACCGGGGCCGCGCCCTTCAGCAGCGTCTCGATCAGGGTATGGGTCTGCCGCGTCATGGCCAGCCGCTTGGTGCGCAGCAGGTTGGTGATCTGCAGCGACAGGAATTCGCCAAACATGCGCGCCACGATCCGCTCGCTCATGTTCATCACGCGCGGGCTGCAGTGGTGCCCCGCGATCATGCCCCACAGCCGCCCGTCAACCATGAGCGAGACGGACACGCACCCCGCGATCCCCATCATGCACAGGTAGTCCGTATGCCTGGCGGTGGCCGCGCGCAGGTGGGCATGCGACAGGTCGGGCGGCGCCATGCCGGGGGGTGAGATGATGGGAATGGGCGTTGCGCCCACGTCACCGATCACCCGGATCAGGTTGGTGCTGTACAGCCTGCGGGCGGGATCGGGGATGTCGCTTGCGGGGAAATACTGGCCCAAGAAGCTTTCCAGGTTGGGGGCGTGGTATTCGGCCGCGACCTCCCCCGATCCGTCTTCGGCAAAGCGGTAGAGCATGACGCGGTCGAAATGCAGCACGCCCGCGAACAGCCGGACCACGGTGCGGAACAGGCGGTCGAAATCCGTGATTTCACGGATCCGGTCGATCATGGTGCGCAGCAGCGACAGGTGCGCGCCATCCCCATCCGGGTCGGCGGCCGGTTCCCATTCCAGCACGATGTCCGCCCCGGCGGTATGGATGGCGATGTCATAGCGCCTGCCGTCCGGCGCGTCCTGCCCGAAGACAAGGGCGGGCCGGCGGTGGGCCTCCCCATGGGTGGCGAGGGCATTGCGGATGGCGTGGGTCGCCTGCCGGCCCACCACCTCGCGCAGCAGCAGGCCGGCCGTCAGTCCGTCGCGCCCAAGGCAGTGCGGCGCGTTGGCGGACCAGCGCACGATGCGTTCCAGCCGCGCGTCACACGCCAGCAGCCAGCCATTGGGCTGGATATGGTCGGTGGCCCATTTCATGCCACGCGCGCCCATGCCCGCATCCGGGGCGTGGCATGCGGCCACCCGGTGGGACCGTTGACCGTCATCATCGCATGATAGGGCCGTGTCAGTACCATCCCCGCTCCTGCCATGGCCGGGGCGGGTGCGGGCTGCACCGTGCCGGCCGGGGTTATGCCGCCCCGCACGGCCCCGGCGGGGCGCGTGATGGAAGGCGATGCAGCATACCCCCATGGGGCAGGGTGCAACAGCTTACTTTTACACACCTCACATTTATGTAAAGTCGCGGCACCGCCCCCGGCGCACCCGCGACCCGCGCGGCATCAGGGGAGAATACATGAATGTGTAATACAATATTTTATATATACTTCCATATACCTTTTCTTAACCCCGGCATGTGCATGAAACATCATGCTGGCTGTCGCTTATTGCAGTGGCTCGGACGGTTCCGGCCCGGCGCCACACTGCAGCTTCATCCCCGTTCGTTTCCAGTCAGCAGGAGACCAGCAGCCCGATGCCCCGCGACATGATAGATGACATGCAGGTAACCGTCCTTCCTGCACTGGAACAGACCATCCTTGGTGTTGTCCTGATCGATGAAAACAATACCATCACCTTTTTCAACCGGGCGGCGGAAAGGCTGTGGCACTGCGCGCGCCAGGACGTGATCGGGCGCAACGTCAATGTGCTGGTGCCGCGCAATATCCGCTCCACCCATGACGACCTGATCCGCCACAACCGTGAAACCGGGATCAACAAGATCGTCGGCACCAGCCGCGAGGTGCTGGTGGAACGGCTGGATGGCACCAGTTTCTGGGCCAACCTGTCGCTGTCGCGCATCGCGGTGGATGGCAAGATCGGCTACATGGCGCTGATCCGCGACATTTCGCAGGAAGTGGACGACCGTGAAAAGATCCGGCTGCTGTCGCTGGTGGTGCGCGAAACCGACCGTGGGGTTGCCATCCTGGACCCGGAATTCCGCATCATCTACGTCAACCGCGCCTTCAGCGACATGTTCGGCTTCGGCCCCGAACGGGTGACGGGGCATGGCCTGTCGGTCATCCTGGCGGGGGACACGACGGATATCGGCATCCTGAACAAGCTGCATGAAGGCGCACGCAACGCCCGTGGCTTCACGCTGGAAATCCGCGCCCGCCACGCCAGCGGCCGCGACATATGGGTTTCAGCGGCGATGAACCCGGTATTCAGCGAAAGTGGCGAGATCGAGAACATTGTCGTCGTCCTGACCGACATTACCGAACAGCATTTTCTTGACAGCCTGCAGCGCGACACGCTGGAGGCGATATCCAGCGACCTGAGCCTGCATGAAGTCATGGACTTCATCTGCCGCCGCATCGAACACTACATTCCCGATGTCATGCCCGCCATCTACCTGGTGGAAAAGGACGAACACCTGAAATGCAAGGGCCGCGCCAGCCTGCCGCTGTCGCTGGTCAAGCTGTATGACACGCTGCCCATCGGGGACGGCGCCGCGTGTTCGGGCCTTGCCGCGGCCACCGGCACCGTGACCGAATGCCGGGACATTGCCCAGGACCCGCGCTGGCAGCACCTGCGTGAACAGACGTTGCATAACGGCATAAAGGCCGCGCGGGCGACGCCCATCATCCTGCGCAACAACCGGGTAGCGGGGGTGTTCACGTGCTATTCGCGCACCGATACGCTGCCCGATGCGGCGTGCCAGAAGGCGGTGGCCACCAGCCTGCACCTGTGCACGCTGGCCATTGAACGGCACGAGGCGAAGGAACACATCAACCGCCTGTCGGATTTCGACCTGCTGACCAGCCTGCCCAACCGTCGCTGGCTGCGCCAGAACATGGCCCGCATGCTGCGCCGCCATGTGCGCGGCAACCTTATGCTGCTGACCGTGGGCGTGGATAACTTCAAGCACATCAATGATGTATTTGGCCACACGGCAGGCGATGAACTGATCGCCCATATCGCCGGCCAGCTGCGTGACGTGCTGAGCATTGACGACACGCTGGTGCGCAGCGGGGGGGACCAGTTCACCATCGTCACCAATGGCGAACAGCAGCATGCCTCGACGCTCAGCGCCACGATCCTGCGCGTGCTGGGCACGCCCACCCACATTGGCGCCGTGCCGGTCAGCCTGTCCGCAAGC
This sequence comes from Komagataeibacter sp. FXV3, assembly GCF_015155755.1. Taxonomy (GTDB): domain Bacteria; phylum Pseudomonadota; class Alphaproteobacteria; order Acetobacterales; family Acetobacteraceae; genus Komagataeibacter. The sequence continues at coordinate 4,195 of NZ_VWPI01000031.1, forward strand.
CTGGGTGTTGCCGTCCATCCCGAAAATGGCGAGGACGGGGACACCCTGCTGAAAAACGCCGAAACCGCCATGTTCCAGGCCAAGGCGAATGGCGGCGGGCATTGCTGCTTCTTCAGCCCGCGCATGAACCAGCAGGCCAGTGACCGGCTGATCCTGGCCGCCGCATTGCGCGACGCCATCGCGCACGACCGGCTGCGCCTGTTCTACCAGCCACAGGTCCATGCCCGCAGCGGCCAGTTGTACGGGGTGGAGGCACTGTCACGCTGGATCGACCCGTCACTGGGCTTCGTCTCGCCCGCGCGGTTCATTACCGTGGCGGAGGAAACCGGGCAGATCGAGGCCATTGGCAAGTGGTCCCTGCGCGCGGCCTGCATGCAGATGGCGCAGTGGATGCGCGACGGGGTGGATGTGCCGGTGGTGTCGGTCAACCTGTCGCCGCTGCACTTCCGTGACGAAACGCTGCCGGAATTCGTGGACAGGCTGCTGAAGGAAACCGGCATCCCGCCGCAGCGCCTGACGATAGAGATTACCGAAAGCACCATGATCGACAATTACGAACGCACCATCCGCGTGGCGCAGAAGCTGCGGGAAATGGGGGTCGGCATGTCGATGGATGATTTCGGCACCGGCTTTTCCAGCCTGTCCAACCTTGCGGGCCTGCCGGTGAACGAGGTCAAGATCGACCGCAGCTTCATGACCGGGCTGGAAAGCATTGAAAAGGTCCGCGCCGTGGTCATGGCCGTGGTCCGCATCGGGCAGAGCCTGGGCATGACCGTGGTGGCCGAGGGCGTCGAGCATGAGGAACAGCGCCGCCTGCTGGCCGACATGGATTGCGACGTGCTGCAGGGCTACATGTTCTCCAAGCCGTTGCCGGCGGAAGAACTGGCGGCATGGTTTTCCGCCTACCAGCCCGGGTCCTGCCCGCCAGCAGGGTAACGGGACATTGCTGATGGAAACGCCGCTTTCTTGGAAAAGGCGGCGCCCGGAAAGCTTTTTTATCCGTATGTTGCCATGAACGACGCCATGGTGGCGTCAAACCACCCCGTCAGCGCGACGGCGCGCAGGGATGGCCACCCACCTGCGCCACGATCTGGTCAATGACGTGGTAATCCACCGCCAGGGCGGCGGCGTCATCATCGGATTTCGGGGTGGCGGACAGCACAACCGCCGTCACGTCATTGCGCGGGTCGACCAGCATGAACTGCGCGCCGATGCCCATCCCGGCCAGACGGTGGCAGCTTTCGCTGCTGTCATACCAGAAGCTGCGATAGCCACCGTGTTCGAAACCGGGGAAGTCCGCCGTAAGTTCCGGCCCGCGCCGGTCACGCGCCCAGACGGCGCGATCCGCGCGGTGGTACAGGGCATCGATCGCAGCAGTGGGCACGACCTGACGGCCATCGACCCGCCCGTCATGCAGCATCATCTGTGTAAACAGGGCCATGTCACGCAGGGTGGCGTTCATCCCGGCGGATGCATAGGCTTCGTGCGATCGGTCCAGCACATAATAGGCATCATCGTGCGCGCCCATTGGCGTCCATATCCTTTCCGTCAGCAGCGTGGACAGCGGCTTGCCCGTCGCGCGTTCCAGCACCCACGCCACCACGTTCGCCCCCTGGTCCAGATAAAGGAAATGTTCCCCCGGCGGCCCATGCGGGTGGTGCAGGGTGGCCAGCCACGCGTGCAGGTCACGCGGGCTGTCGGGGTGGGGCGGCAGCCAGCCGCCCGCGCGGTCGCTGTCCTCATAATCCAGCGCGCCATTGGCTTCCGATTCAAAGACCCGGTCCGATACCTGCATGTCCAGCGCCTGGCGCAGCGTCGCGCCATCGTAATTCGTGCCGCGCATTTCCGGCAGCCATGACGTCAGCTGCCGTTCGGGATCGATCGTGCCCTCGGCGACCAGGATTTCGGCCAGCGTGCCAACCATGGATTTCGACATGGACATGATCAGGTGCGGCACGCGCTGCTGGTCGGGGCTGGCGTACCATTCCACTACCGGCCTGCCGTGCTGCATCACCATGAACGCATCGACATGGTTGCGCGACAGGACCTGCGCCAGCGGCTTCGCCCTGCCGCCGTCGTGATCCGTAACACGCCACTGCGCGGCCGGGCGGGCAGGGGCGTCGGGCAAGGGTTGCGGCGTCCCGGCATGGGGGATGTTGGCGCTGGGAAATATCTCGCGCATGTGCCGCCATGACCATGCATTGTATGGCCCCCAGTACCAGTGCGCCAGGTCGACCTGACCGGACAGCGCCGTCATGTCCGGCGCGGCCCGGGCCGCCACCGGCGACAGGGCAAGGGTCAGGCCCGTGCATAACAGGCGCAGGGAAAACCGTAATCCGTAACCATTCCGTAACCCGCGCATGCCGTTGCCTTTCTTTGTCATGGTGCGCTGACGGTCCCGAATTCCGGTTTCGTTGTCAATCCGTATCGTCTGGCGGAGCTGCGGCGATTTGTCCGGCAGGTTATGGCATCCGCCGCGCCAACGCGGTAACACAGGCGGACAGCGTCAACCCAGAGCGAACAGGAAAAGCAGCACCGTGAATATTGATGGCCATATCGTCCTGCCAGACCGGGTCATGCCGGGCCGTGTCGTGTTCGATACCTCAATTACCGATGTGCGGCCCCTGTTGCACAACGTGCCCGACCGCTACATCCTGCCCGGCTTCATTGATGCCCATGTCCATGGCGGCGACGGGGCGGATACCATGGATGGCATCATGGCGATCCGGCACATGGCCATGTTCCATATGGCGCAGGGCACCACCACGCTGCTGCCCACCACCATGACCGCCCCATGGTCGGACATAATCGATACGCTGCATGCGGTGGTCGATGTCATGCGCAACGGGACACAGGGCGGCCCCAGCATTCCCGGCGCCCATCTGGAGGGGCCGTTCATCAACCCCCACCGGCGCGGTGCGCAGCCCGCGCATACCCAGTTGCCCACGCCCGTGCGGGTCAGTGCGGTCATCAAGACCGGGGCGGTCAGGCTGGTGACGCTGGCGCCGGAAATGGAACACGCCGATACCGCCATCCAGCAGTTCACACAGGCGGGCATACGGGTCAATCTTGGCCATACGCAGGCGGATCATGAACAGGCCGAACGCGCCATCTGCCGCATATGTGGCGGTGGCGGCGTGGCGGGCGGCACGCACATGTTCAATGCCATGCCGCCGATCATGGCGCGCGCGCCGGGTCCGGCCACGGCGCTGATGTGCAGCGATGACGCCTATGCCGAGATGATTTTCGACACCCATCACGTCCATCCCGCCCTGTTCCGCCTTGCGCACCGGGTCATGGGGCGGCGGCTGGTGTTTGTTACCGACGCCATGCGCGCCACCGGCATTGGTGATGGCGCCAGTTCGCTGGGGGGGCAGGACGTGATGGTGCATGACGGCGTGGCCCGCCTGCGCGACGGGACGCTGGCGGGCAGCGTGCTGACACTGGACCAGGCCCTGCGCAACGCCATACAGGCTGGCGCATCCCTGCCACAGGCGGCGGCGCTGGTCAGCACGCATGCCGCCAATTGGCTGGGGCTGCATGACCGGGGTGTCATCATGCATGGACGCCGCGCGGACATGGTGGTGATGGGGCCGGACCTGACGGTGCAGGAAGTGTGGGTCGCGGGCCGTCGCAGCGCCTGAAACTGACAAAAGTTTCCGGTGAAGCGTTTTTCAGAAAGCCCTGAAAAACGCTGCCTTAAAAAAAGGCGGCACCCAGGAACTTTTATTTTTATCAATAGTGCCATCTGGTCCCCGTTTTCCATATGGCAGGACAGGGACGGCCTGTTGTCCCGACTGATGCGGCAGCATGTGGCAGCAGCAATGCGCTTGCGTAAGGAACCGGCCACGACGCATATTTGCACTGGCCCGATGGGGTGGGGCGGCCTAATACTCGTCCTCACGGCATCAATGGATCAAGGATCACCCCCGGCCCGATGGCCCCGCATACCGCTTATCATTCCCGCAGGTCCGCCGCATGTCGCGTCTGGAACTGACAGCGTGCCAGGAACGCGCGCTGGCGGAAATCCTGACCGCGCGCGAAACCTGTGCCACGCACCTGCTGACCGGCTATGCCGGGACGGGCAAGACCACGCTCATGCAGCGCGTGGCCCGCGCACTGCGCAAACAGGGGGCGGAAGTGGTCTTTACCGCCGCAACCCACAAGGCCACCGCCGTGCTGAAGGCGCGGGTGGGCAACCTGGCGCCATGCCGCACCATCCATAACGTCCTGTCGCTGCAGCCCGGCACGCAGGATGGCGGGCGCGAGGTGCTGCAACGCGCCGACCGGCCCGAACCGATCACGGCGGATGTCATCATCATCGACGAATGTTCCATGGTGGGATCGGAACTCATGCGCTGGGTGCGCGAACTGGTGCCCGACCGTTTCGTGCTGTTCGTGGGCGATCCGGCGCAGCTGCCGCCGGTGGGGGAGGCGATCAGCCCGTCATTCGCCATCCGCTCGGCCTCGCATCTGGAAACGGTGGTGCGGCAGGCGGCGGGCAACCCGCTGGTCGCCGCCGCCACAACCATACGCGAAAGCCAGGGCGGGCCGCTGGACTGGTCATGGTGCCGCGCCAACCACCACGACGGCGCGGGCCTGTTCGTGCCGCGCACGCCCGATGCGTGGATGCAGCGTGCCTTTACATCAGACGAATTCCGCGCCGACAGCGATGCCTTCCGCTATCTGTGCTGGACCAATGCACGGGTGGAGGCAGTCAACCGCATGGTACGCCGCTGGGTGCATGGCGGTGAGACGCCAACCCCCTTTGTCGCGGGCGAACGCGTGATTGCCCGCGCCCCCGTGATGGATGTGGAGGGACGGCGCGTTGCCATCGCCACCAATGAGGAGGCGGAGGTGATCGATATCCGCCCCACCATCCTGCGCCATGCCTTTCCCGCCACGTCAAAGGTCGCGGGCTGGACCACCGAACTGCCGGTGCATGACGTGGTGCTGCGCACCCTGACGGGGGAGGAAGTGCCCGTGCCCATCCTGCGGCCCGGCGCGGACATGGCGGCCATCGAACGCCGCCTGCGGCGCGAGGCGGCGGAAGAACGCGCGCGCTGGCAGCACCGCTTCGTGTTCCGTCGCGGCATCGGGCGGTTGCAGGCGGTCTATGCCATGACCGTGCATACCGCGCAGGGCAGCACATTTGGCCGTGTATTCGTGGATATAGGCGACATTACCCGCCGTGCCACCACCAACGTGCTGGAAACGCAGCAACTGCTGTATGTGGCGGCCACGCGGCCATCCACCGCCTTGATCCTGACGGGAATGCCCGGCCATCCGCCACCGGGAAAGGGTTGAGACCTGCGCGTGTCAGATGGTTTTTCCGGCATTGATACGCCGGATAGATAGAAAATATTTCAAACCGTGTCTTGATGCCCCGGGGTGGAGGCTCAACATATGGTGATATCATAAGGAGTTATTCACCATGAGCGAGCATCGCGTCCCGCATGCGGCCGGTTCCATCCACGATCTGGTGCGCAAGGCCACGCATTCCCCCGCCATCATGACAAAAGCGGAAACCATCCGTCTGGCCGAACACGTCCTGAAGGGCGGCGAACATGCCACGGAAGAAGAACAGGCCATTGCCAAAAGGGCCGCCCTTGACCCCGAAGGCGTCAATGCCTCGGAAATCGCGCTTCTGGGCAAGCGCGCGGCTGCAAAGAAGTAAGCTGCCCGTCCTGTCAGGACAATAAATGGGGCGGGTGCGCGGGTGCGTACCCGCCCCATTGCGTTGCGGGCCGGGTAAAGAAGCAGGGCACCGCATCCCGTCGCCAGACGGTCATTTTCCATCCCCCATGGCCCCACCGGGGTATCCATGCCGCCTGCCATACCCATGCGCAGCCCCGTTCGCCACCGTGTGGAACGAGCCGTTCCGTGCCCGTGACGGGGTAGGGTTCATGCCGTTTCCCTTCGGCTCAACGATGGGGAGACAGCATGTCCCCTTATGAAAATCGGGCACGGACCTGTGATTGCGACGAACTGAAAACAATTTTTTTTCATAGGCCTATCACATCTTTTACTAAATTATTTCAAAATATTTCAATATACTTTCATGAAATATTAAACTGTCAGCATGATATTCATGGCTCATGCCCACTGCATGAAAGGCATACCAACCTGCATCCGCCATGTCCCCGTAACGTGGGGCAGGGCAGGTGTAAAAATGGGAAAGCGTGCCCGCCTGTCCCAAAACAGGCGGGATTATTACTTGACCATCCCGGCCTTTTACACTGACCACGCGGGTGTAGGCAGGCCGCCCATCCCCCATTGCCACCGGCCGGGGGGACACAGGGCACACAGACCGCACCGGGCGCAGCGCACCCGCTTGCAACAGGCGAGGCAACACACTGGCACCGTACCCACCGGGCAGCATGCCCCACGGTGCAAAGGGAGGCGAACGACGTGATCCATTCCCGGACGGATCGCGGGAAACCGGGCATGATACCCGGTCGCGCCATCGGGAAATGGTTCTGTAGGCGTGACGTGACGCAGTTCATGCGCGGGCGGGCAGGAGACATGCGTACCCGTTGGGACCAGGCCCGACAGGGCAGGCCGACACCCGGATCGCACCGTGGCAGGCACCCGTCACCATGCGGCCAGAACGGCCAGATACTTACAGGTCGGGCGGTGGCAGCCACCCTACAATTAAGCAAAAATATAAGATGTACGGATATATAAACAATTCCGTCTGTTTATTCTGCATGCATTTTACAAATTAACTTATGGCAAAAAGATGTCATTAATCAGAACTGACGCAGTCCTGTCGGGAACAGAAAAAGATAAAGATGTCATTAACGCAGCTTCATAGTCCTCTGGCCGGGGTGGAACGCCATTACATGAACCGGCAGGAGTTCATGACGGAAAGTACGCCCGCCAACCTGCATTTCCATGTGGTCAGCGGCGGGGCGCGTCTGTTCAAGTCACTTCCGGACGGCCGGCGGCAGATCATCGGTTTCGCCCATAAGGGGGACGTGCTGCCTGCCTATCCCTGCACGCATTACCACTACAGCGCCGAAGCCATGCACACGCTGCGGGTGATGTGCGTGCCCACGCCCTATCTGCGGCACCTGCATGAAACGTCGCCCGGTGCCTGCGCCGCATCGCTGAACACCGCGCGCCAGCTTCTGGTGGGGCTGCACAACCGGCTGCTGATGCTGGGACGCCAGACCGCGCGCGAACGGCTGGCCGCCTTCCTGATCGCGCAGGGGACCCGCATGGGGCGGGGCGAACTGTGGCCTGTCGATCCCGGCATTTCCCGCGCGGACATAGCCGATTTCCTTGGCCTGACCACCGAAACGGTCAGCCGCCTGCTCAGCGCCTTCCACCGGGAAAAGCTTATTTCCCGGCAGCGGCGTTCCATACACATTCTCGACCTCGACCGCCTGCGCGCCATCGTGGCCCATTCTGAATGAAGATGAAGAAAGATAGCCAGAAGATGCCCGACATAACTGCCCTTACCACCGAAATCCTGCTGCCTGCGCTGGAACAGGCGATCGACGCCACGGTCATCATCGGCCAGGATAACGAGATCATTTTCTACAACCAGGCTGCGGAAGCATTGTGGGGCATTCCGCGCGCCGAGGTCATGGGCCGCAACGTGGACTGCCTGGTACCCGTGCGGCTGCGCCATGAACATGACCGTTATATCGACCGCAACCGTGAAAGCGGCCACAACCGCATTGTCGGCACATCGCGCGAAGTCGAATTCACGCGCGCGGATGGCGAATACATCTGTGGTGAGCTGTCACTGTCGAAAGTGCAGATCACCAAGGATGGGCGGACCCTGACCTACTACATGGGCGTGATGAAAAACGTCACGGAGGAAAGCCAGCGCCGCAAGATCCTGATCCTGCAGAACGACGTGCTGCAGGCACTGGCCAGCGACATGCTGATACAGGATATCGGTGAACTGATCTGCCGCAAGGTCGAGGCCTTCGTGCCCAATGCCGTCGCCGCCCTGCTGGTGCTGGATGATGCGCAGCCATGGCGGGTGATCTGCACGTCCGCCCTGCCACCGCGTATCCGCAACGCGCTGGAAACCACCGTGCCAACGCCGTCCGATGTGGAAAAGCTGCAGGCCAACCCGTCCTATACCGGGCGGCTGGTATGGGACAATTACCAGTCCATGTGCCGCTCGCTCGGGCTGCAGTCGTGCTATGCCGCCCCCGTGCTGGCGGGCGACGGGCGGGTGACGGGCATTTTTGCACTGTACCTGCGTGAACCCAACCAGCTTGGCGCATGGCCGCAGCGCCTGGTCGGGTCGTGCCTGCCGTTCTGCGCGCTGGCGCTGGAACAGCACGCCACCAAGACGCACCTGACCCAGCTTGCGCGTTATGATTCCCTGACCGGCCTGCTGAACCGTGGCGCGCTGCACCGGGTGATGGAAGACATCATTGCCCAGCCGGGGAACCGGACGCTGGCGATCTTCATGCTGGATATCGACCGTTTCCGCGATATCAACGACGCGCTGGGCCATGTCTATGCCGACCAGTTCCTGGTCGAGATCGCAGGGCGCATCCGTTCCATTTCCAAGGATGATTATGTCCTAAGCCGCTCGGGCGGGGATGAATTCGTGGTGGTCGTGCCCGACTGCGAGGGCAAGCGGATCGAGGAAATCGCCCAGCAGCTTCTGGACACCATCGGCCGCCCGCTGCAGATCGGCCAGAACACGCTGTCCATTTCATGTTCCATCGGCATAAGCACGTTCCCCGCCAACGGGCCGGACAGTGAATCGCTGCTCAGCCATGCCGACACCGCCATGCGCCAGGCCAAGGAAGACGGGCGTGGCATCTTCCGCTTCGCCAACCTGGAAAAGAACCAGGTGGCGCAGGACCGGCTGGTGCTGGGCTCGGCCCTGCGCGATTCACTGGCGCAGGGCATGCTGCAGCTGCATTACCAGCCGCAGGTGCGCACGCATACGCTGGAACTCAGCGGGGTGGAGGCCCTGTCGCGCTGGCATCATCCGCACCTTGGCAACATCTTCCCCTCCCGCTTCATCGCGGTGGCGGAGGAAACCGGCCAGATCGAGGCCATCGGCCGTTGGTCGCTGCTGGAAGCATGCCGCCAGATCGTGAAATGGGACCGCGACGGCATCCATGTCCCCACCGTGGCCGTGAACCTGTCGGCGGTGCATTTCCGCAACCGCGCACTGCCTGAACACATCGCGGCCCTGCTGAAGGACCATGACCTCAAGCCCGCGCGGCTGACGGTGGAAATCACCGAAAGCGTGATGATGGACAACAGCCGCGATACCGAGGAAGTGCTGCAGTCCATCCGCAACCTTGGCTGTGGCCTGTCGATGGATGATTTCGGCACGGGGTATTCGTCACTGTCGCGGCTGACGCGCCTGCCGCTGACGGAAATCAAGATCGACCGCAGTTTCATCAACGATTTCGAATACGACACCAATGCACAGGCGGTGACCATGGCGGTCATCGGTATCGGTTCGCGCCTGGGCATGACGGTCGTGACCGAAGGGGTCGAGACGGAACAGCAGCGTGAACTGCTGGAAAAACTGAACTGCGATGTGATGCAGGGCTATCTGTTCGCCAAGCCGCTGGCCCCGCAGGATCTGGAACAGTGGGTCCGCAAGGGGGGCGCGCCTGCCGTCATCCGTGAAATCGAAGCCGCCCGCGCCGGGGCAGCCAGGGCAGGGACGCCATCCGCGCAGCCCGCGGACAATGCCGAAAAGCAGCCTGCCCCCACCGCAAAGGCAACCGCGACCACGCCGTCCCCCGCAGTAAAAGCCAAGTCCTGATCCATTCAAGACGAAAGATGGAGCAACGCCATGTCACTCAAACACGATGATCGCCTGCGCGCGCTAACCCACAAGGATTCCGATTTCTGGGCCGATGTGGTGGACAATGTCCTGATCGTCGCCATTACGGATGTGCGTGGCGTGATTACCTATGTCAACGACCGCTTCTGTGAGATCAGCCGCTACCCGCGGGAGGAACTGCTTGGCTCCACGCACCGGATCGTCAATTCGGGGTATCATGACGCCAGCTTCTTCAGGCAGATGTACCGCACCATCCGGTCGGGGGAAATCTGGCGCGGCAATATCTGCAACCGCGCCAAGGACGGGACGCTGTACTGGGTCGCGACGACCATCATGCCCAAGCACAACTCGCTTGGCGCGGTCGAGGGGTATGTCGCGACCCGTTTCGAGATCACGGAGCTTATGAACACCCGTGACCGGCTGAAGTCACTGGCGGCGACCGACCCGCTGACGGGGCTGTTCAACCGCGGTGGCTTCAACACCGTGCTGCAGACGGCAGTGGAGGAAAAAGCCCGCAACATCACCCGTGAAATCATGCTGGTCATGTTCGACCTGGACGGTTTCAAGCAGATCAATGACATCCACGGCCACCATGCCGGTGATGTGGTGCTGAAGGTGATTTCGCACCGGCTGCTTGAACTGGTCAGCCCGCAGGACGCGGTGTGCCGGCTGGGTGGGGATGAATTCGCGCTTATCCTCAACCACACGTTGCTGACCACGCCGCTGAACACCATGCTGGAACGGCTGCTGGCAGCACTTGAGGCCCCGATCGAGGTCGGCAATACCATGGTCAACGTATCGGGCAGCATTGGCATAAGCCCGATCGCCAGCCAGGAAAGTGCGGAATCCCTGCAGAAAAACGCGGATATCGCACTTTATGCCGCCAAGCGCGCGGGTGGCCATCAGGCACGGATGTTCGACATCACCCTGCACCAGCACGCGCTTGAGCGCGCGCAGATCCTGACCGATGCGCGTGATGGCGTGGAAAAGGACCAGTTCGAGCTGTATTACCAGCCGATCCTGAATGTTGCGACCGGCCGGTGCGACCAGATCGAGGCCCTCCTGCGCTGGCACCATCCGCTGCGCGGGCTGCTGGCGGCGGAAAGCTTCCGTGACGTGTTCCTTGACGCCACACTGGCGCAGGCCATGAGCCCGCGACTGGTGAAGTCGTTCCAGAATGACATGCGGCTGTGGAATTCCAGTCTTGCAACCTATCCCAACCTGACCATCAACCTTTCGCGGCTGGACCTGCTCAATATCGGGTTCCAGAACGACCTCGAAGCCGAGATCAAGCGGCAGGGCGGCACTGCCAGCGACTATGTGCTGGAAATATCCGAAAGCGTGCTGGCGGGCCGCCGGTCGGACCGGGTGCTGCTGCGGTTGCAGGAACTGGTCAACCTGGGTTTCCAGCTGACACTGGATGATTTCGGGCAGGCGACGCTGCCGATCGCGGTCCTGCGTGATATCCGTTTCACGCAGGCCAAGATTTCCCGCCACCTGGTGACCGACATCGAACATAGCCAGGCAGCACGTGACGTGATTGCCCACCTGACGGGACTGGCCCATGCCTTTGGCCTGAGCGTGACCGTGAGCGGGGTGGAAACCAAGGGGCAGATGGATATCCTGATCGACCTGAAAGTCGACCGGATTCAGGGTTTTTACATTTCTCCGCCCATTTCTGCTGCAAATCTGGTTCTGGCGGAGCACATCCTTGCGCCAGATCATTCCGAAGTTGCATTACAGGCGTCATGAGGTGCCATGCGCCTGACACTTTATACGGATTATTCCATTCGTGCCCTTGTCTACCTGGGACAGAACCCGGGTAGACGGATTGCGATTCAGGAAATTGCCGATACCCATGGAATTTCCCAAAGCCATCTGGTCAAGGTGGTCAACCGCCTGTCCAACAATGGCATCATCCTTGCGCGGCGGGGCCGCAGCGGGGGGGTGGAACTGGCGGTCACGGCGCATGAAATCTTTATTGGTGACATTGTCCGGCTGATGGAAGCCGACCTGCATACGATCGTGTCCTGCGTCCCGAACAAGGGACAGCCATGCGTGCTGGCGGATGCCTGTCGGCTGCGTGGCCTGCTCTCCAAATCGCTGAATGCCTTCATGGCGGTACTGGACCGCGTGACGCTGCATGACCTGATAATGGACCAGAAAAAATATTAATGGCGACAGGAGGATAATTCTGGTTTTTAATTTGTATTCCGTATAAGTATCCATTTAAGGAATTTCATATGACTGGCTGTTTTCTGCCGGTTTTGTTATAAGTTCTGCTTATGATTTGATAAAAATATATTATAAGATCCCTAACAGGATACTTTCCTGTTGCAGTGCGGACCGATACAGTCTTTTTTTATGATATATCAACATCGTCACCCTATCTAACCACAGGATACCATGTCCCGCATGTTACAATACCGGGTCCTACCCACCATCCGGGCCGGGGAGGCCGTGAACACCATACCATGCGCCTGACCCTTCATACCGACTACGCCATTCGCGTGCTTGTCTATCTGGCCAGCAACGCCGACAGGCGGGTCTCCGTACACGAGATTTCCAGCCATCACAGCATTTCCCACAATCATCTGGTCAAGGTGGTCAACCGCCTGTCCAACGAGGGGATCGTACTGGCCCGTCGTGGCCGGTCGGGTGGGCTGCTGCTGCCCTGCCAGCCACACGAAATCATTATCGGTGATATCGTACGCCTGATGGAAACGGACATGCATTCCGTTGTGGCGTGCGAACCCGAGAACGGGCAGCCCTGCGTACTGGCCGACATGTGCCGCCTGCGGCACCTGCTGTCCCGATCGCTGGAGGCCTTCCTGAAGGTGCTGGACCGCACCACGCTGCGCGACATCATGTCAGACAGGATATAATCCGGTCGGGATGACCGGGGATATTGCGCCATTGTCTATATACGTTTATATATAACCAATCATGCAACATGGGCCTGCGCCGTTGATAGACCGGACTTATGAACAGATAAATCTCTGTTATACATGGTAAAATCTGCCTCTGCGCAGTTGCAATAATACCAGCCCGGCGGTTTCCTGCATGCGAACACGGGAGAGCGCCATGTCAGAAAAACCGGAATTCAGACCCTATACCCATCCTGCCGGCGGATGGGGCGCGGCCAACGCCACCGCGCGCGTGCTGATGGAACAGAGCGTCCTGGCCAAGGGGTCGCGCGCGCTTCTGGCCATGAACCACCCCGATGGCTTCAAGTGCCCAAGCTGCGCGTGGCCGGACCCCGACCGTGAAAAGACACTGGAATTCTGTGAAAACGGGGCCAAGGCGCTGGCGTTCGAGGCCACGAAGCGCAAGGTCTGCGCGGATTTCTTCGCCGCCCACACCGTAACCGAACTCATGGCCCGTAGCGATCATTGGCTGGAGGAACAGGGCCGCCTGACCCGGCCCATGCGCTATGACGCGGCAACTGACCATTACGTGCCGTGTACATGGGATGAAGCCTATGCCATGATCGGCCGCCACCTGCGCGCGCTCGATCACCCCGACCAGGCGGAGTTCTATACTTCGGGCCGCACGTCAAACGAGGCCGCATTCCTGTATTCCGTGTTCGTGCGCGCGTTCGGCACCAACAACTTCCCCGACTGTTCCAATATGTGCCACGAACCGACCAGCCGTGGCCTGCCCATGTCCATCGGCATTGGCAAGGGCACGGTGCGGATGACGGATTTCGCCCATGCGGAAGCCATTTTCATCATCGGCCAGAACACCGGCACCAACAGCCCGCGCATGATGACCGAACTGGTGCATGCGCGTAAGCGCGGCGCGCCGATCGTGGCCGTCAATCCCATGCCTGAACGCGCGCTGATCCGCTTTACCGAACCGCAGGACCCCATCAAGATGGCGACCTTCGGTTCCACCCCCATCGCCAGCGAGTTCTGTCATGTGCGTATTGGCGGTGATGTCGCGTTCCTGAAGGGGGTGATGAAAACCCTGTTCCAGATGGATGCGGACGCCGCGGCAAAGGGCGAACCCGCCGTTCTGGACCATGCCTTCATTACCGAACACACCGACGGGTTCGATGCGCTGAAGGCCGATATCGAGGCGACGCAGTGGGCGGACATTGTCGCGACCTCCGGACTGGGCGAGGAACAGATCCGCCGCGTTGCCGGGATCTATGCCGCATCCAACGCCACCATCATCTGCTTCGGCATGGGGGTGACGCAGCACCAGCAGGGATCGCGCGTGATCCACCAGATTGCCAACCTGCTGATGCTGCGTGGTAATTTTGGCAAGGAAGGGGCGGGGATCTGTCCCGTGCGCGGCCATTCCAACGTGCAGGGCGACCGCACGATGGGCATTGATGAAAAGCCGACCACCATCTACCTCGATCGGCTTCAGGCGACATTCGGCTTCAGCCCGCCACGCGCGCACGGCCACCATGTGATTGAATCCGTGCAGGCCATGATTGATGGCACGGCAAGGGTGTTCATCGGCATGGGTGGCAACTTCATTCACGCCATTCCCGACACGCCGGTGGCGTATGAGGCGATGTCGCGGCTGGACCTGACCGTGGGGATTGCGACCAAGCTCAACCGCGGGCATCTGGTGCATGGGCGTGACGCGCTGATCCTGCCGGTCATTGCGCGGTCCGAAATCGACATGCAGAAAACCGGACCGCAGTTCATCACCATCGAGGACGCGATGTCCGGCGTCACGCGGTCCCACGGCGTGCTGCATCCCGCCAGTCCCGACCTGCGTTCGGAAATCGAGATCGTCTGCCGCATGGCCCGCGCCACCCTGCCGGACAGTACGATTGAATGGGAAGCCTTCATTGATGATTACGACCTGATCCGCGATAGGATCGCGCAGGTCTATCCCGACCTGTATACCGATTTCAACACGCGCATCCGCCACGGCAAGGGCTTTTCGCTGCCTGTGCCCCCGCGCCAGCGGATCTGGAACACGCCCACGGGCCGCGCCAATTTCCTGCTGTTTGACGGGCTGGACGAGGATACGCCCATTGGCGGCCCGGACATGCTGCGCCTGTCCACCATCCGGTCGCATGACCAGTACAATACCACAATCTATACCAATAACGACCGTTACCGGGGCGTGTACAACACCCGCATGGTGGTCTTCATGAACAGGGATGACATGGCGGCGCGGGGACTGGCGGATGGTGCGCTGGCGGACCTTGAAACCATCAGCACCGATGGCACGCAGCGCCGGGTGGGCGGGTTGATGGTGGTGCCATACCCCATGCCGCGCGGGTCGATTGCCGGGTATTACCCCGAACTCAACCCGCTGCTGCCGCTGTCGCATTTTGACCAGATCGCGGGCACCCCCGCCGCCAAGTCGATACCGGTGCGCGTAACCGTGGCAAGCCCTGCAACCCGGCCCGAACCGGCCTGAAACCCGGTCCGGTCATGAACAGCAACGCTTTCACGCGGCTGGTGGACTATCCCACCGCCCTGCGGCTGGTGCTGGCGCGCGCGGATGGCAGCGCGCCGCCCGTGACCCGCGTGCCGGTGGCGCAGGCGACGGGGCGGGTCACGGCCGTCGATATCCTGGCCACGACCTGCCGCCCGCCTGCCGATATTTCCGCCATGGACGGCTACGCCTTTGCCCATGACGCCATGGCGGCCCATGCCCCGCTGCCGGTCGCGGGCCGCACGGTGGCGGGGGACCGGCCCGAACCGCTGGCGCCGGGGCATGCGCGCGCCATCCTGACCGGCGCGCGCATCCCGGCGGGTGCCGACTGTGTCATGGCGGCCGAACGCATGGCGGTTGCAGGAAATACCGTGGCCCCGGTCACGCCGCTTGCGCCGCAGGGCGCGAATATCCGCAGGCGGGGGGAGGAATTCGCAGCCGGAACGCGGCTTGTCGCGCGCGGGCAGGTGCTGGACTGGCGGCATGTCGCCCTGCTGGCGGCACAGGGGCTGCGTGATGTGCCGGTTGCCCGCAGGCCGCGCGTGTCCGTCCTGTCCAACGGCGCGGAACTGGCGGCGGATGCGCCGGGAACCTGCCCGGATTCAAACGCCCCGATGCTGTCATCCATGCTGGGCGCGATCGGCGCGCGCGTCATTACGCACGCGGCCCCCACCGATAACGTGGCCGCGCAGGCCGCCCACCTGCGCGCGGCGTGCCGGGGTGCGGATATCGTGGTCACGACGGGCGGCATATCGGTCGGCAATACCGACCATATGCTGGACATACTGCGCGACATGGGCGCGGGCGTGGTGTTTCGCGGTGTTGCGATCCGCCCCGGCCGGCCACTGACGGTGCTGGCGCTGGGGGAACGGACCATATTCTGCCTGCCCGGCAACCCGGGGGCTGCGGCCATCTGCGCGCTGATGTTCGTGCGGCCCTACCTGCGGGCGATCATGGGCACGGATACGCCACAGCCCGCCATGCCCGCCACCGCCGGTTTCACGGCGGATGCCCCGGCTGGCGTGACGCAGTTCATTCCCGTCAGCCTGCATCATGGCCCCGATGGCGCGGTCTGCCGCCGCGTGCCCACCGTGGGGGCGTCGGACATCGTTGCCTTTTCCCGCGCGGATGCGCTGCTGGCGGTTACGGAAGCAAACCCGGTCCGGGTCGGGCAGGTGGTGCGGGGCATACCGCTGTTTTAGATTGATGGAGAACAATAAAAGTTTCCGGGTGCCGCCTTTTTTCAAAAAAAAACTTCACCAGGACCTTCTGTTTATCAATAAATCGTTTTCAAACAGCTTTTAATACGATCTGCCCAACAGGGCGGCACCAAAAATTCTTTCTGATCTGCACGATGGACAGGGTGAGGCAATGTGTCTTTCATTCAATGACAACACGACAGGCATGCCGCAACGCAAAATCGGCAATCGCGTCCGTATCATTCACATCCAGCACCGGCAGGCGCGCAGGCAGGGCAGGGTCGCCGGGCGTGTCGGTCGCGATGGCGATGATGTTATCCTGATGCCTGAACAGCGGGTCCCTGCCAATGCCGGGGCGATAGACCTCGATACAGGCGGGGACAGTGGCGTGGAAGCCTTCGACCACCACCAGGTCGGTGCGCCGCATGCGCGACAGCAGGTCCGGCAGGGCGGGGGGCGCATCAGGGCATTCATGCTGCAGCACCCACCGGCCGGGTGCCGCCAGCATGACCTCGGCCGCGCCTGCGTTGCGATGGACCCAGGAATCCTTGCCCGGCCGGTCGATGTCGATATCATGGTGCGTATGCTTGATGGTGGAAACCGCCAGCCCCCGCGCGCGCAGCACCGGCAGCAGGCGCGCCAGCAGGTGCGTCTTGCCCGACCCGCTGCGCCCGGTCAGGCCGATCACCGCCTGTTGTGGTGGATGGGACATGGAACGCACCCCCTGAACAATACTTCGTCCCGACCGCCCATGCGGGGGATGGCGCAGGGTACGGCCTTGTCCCGCCCCATGCAATGCGCGCACTGATGGTGGGCATACGTGTGGGCGCACTGGTCATGGCCGGGGGCATGGCGCAGCGCATGGGTGGCGGTGACAAGCCGCTTCTGCAACTGGGGGGCATGACCTGCCTTGGGCGCATCCTGGCCCGCCTGCGCCCATGCTGCGCCGCCATTGCGATCAGCGCCAATGGCGACCCGGCACGGTTTGCGGCTTATGGCCTGCCGGTGCTGGCCGACAGGGTTGCGGGCGTGGGGCCACTGGCCGGTGTGCTGGCCGGTCTGGAATGGGCGGCGGGGCAGGGGTGCGACGTGCTGGTGACGGTGCCGGGCGATACACCGTTCATCCCGGCTGGCCTTGTGTCCCGCCTGCTGCCCGCGCCGTCCTTTGCCGCAAGCGGCGGGCAGCGCCACAGCCTGGTCGCGGCATGGCCGGTGGGCTGCCGCATCCTTCTGGCCCGGCAACTGGATGGCATCACGCCCGAAACCCGGCGCGAGATGACCCGCGTGCGCACGCTGGCCGATACGCTGGGCGCGCGCGGGGTGGATTTTGCCGTGCCGCCGGGTGGCCCGGACCCGTTCATGAACATCAACACCCCCGCCGATTACGCCATGGCCCGGCACCATGCGCGGGGCTGGATGACTACGCGACCGTGCCCGGAAAACACCATCCAGCCATAAGAAGGACCGCACCATGACCCGCGCCCTGCCGCCCGCCATCGTGCCCTGCGCCATGGTGGTCCATGCCCCCGGTGACAGTGCCCGCGAACGCACGCTGGACATTGCCGAGGAAACGCCCGTCACCCTGTCCTTCAACGGCATGGCACATGGGGTGATGATGGCCACACCGCTGGACCTGCATGACTTCGCCACCGGCTTTGCCCTGACCGAGGGGATCATCCCCGACCTTGCGGCGCTGAAGGATGTCACGGTCGTGGCGGAAGCCGATCATGCGCGTGTGGACATGCGCATCGACGGTCCGTCCTTCCACCGCCTGCTGGCGCGCGGGCGGCGGGCGATTGCGGGGCGCACCAGTTGTGGCGTGTGCGGCACGGATGCGCGTGACGTCCTGGACCGACCGCGCCGCACGGTGCCCGATCTACAGCCCGACCTTGCGGCGGTGGGGCGGGCGCTGGTGGCGCTGCCGGGGCGGCAGGTGCTCAATGCCCGCGCGCGCATGCTGCATGCCGCCGCATGGTGCGCGCCGGATGGGACCATCATGCAGGTGCGCGAGGACGTGGGCCGCCATAACGCGCTGGACAAGCTGGTGGGGGCGGGACTGCGCGGCGGCGTGGATTTCGGGCGCGGGTTCTGCGTGATTACCAGCCGGTGTTCGTATGAAATGGCGCACAAGGCGATCATGGCCGGCATGCCCGGCCTGGTGGCGGTATCAGCGCCCACGGCACGCGCGCTGCGGGTGGCGGGGCAGGCGGGGCTTTACCTGATCGCACCGGCGCGTGAGACATCCGTAATGGTTCCCGGTCTGGTTGTGGGAAAGTAAAAAAAACATTTCGTGTGCAACCACAGCAGGTCTGGATTCTAAATACGTCATGATGGGGGCCGTTTTCTGGCGGAATACTTACGGCGCTGAAACAATAGTAATAAAGTCGTGACCAACCTCGCGATTTCGTTTTTTCGCGTTTATCGGGCGCGGGACTAGCCTCCGCTCCATGATACTGGAGGAACATCCATTATGTCTGCTTTCATGAAACCACACAGCGCCGCGGGATGGGCGACGCTTTTACTTGCAGTCATCATCATCCTTCTGGGCCTGCCCCTTTTATACATGGGCGCGGAACTCGCCTTCCTGGGTGGCTCGCTTTACTATGTTGTCTGCGGTCTGGTGGTCACCGCCGCGGGCGTGCTGATGGCCATGGGCCGCCCGCTGGGTGGCCTGCTTTACCTTGGGGCCTGTGCCTTTACCTGGCTGTGGGCGTTCTGGGAGGTGGGCTTCGACGGCTGGGGCCTGCTGCCGCGCGTCTTTGGTCCCACCCTGCTGGCAATTGGCGTGGCGCTGTGCCTGCCGGTGCTGCGCCGTGCGGAACACGCACGTACAACCAACGTGCGGGGGGTCGCATAATGTCCAATACAACAATGCTGCGCACCCTGCTGCTGGGTGCTACCATCATCGCCGGCACGGCCGGTGTCACCGCGCTGGCGCAGGTGCCCCCCGCCGACCAGCCACCCGGCAATGGCAACGCCACCGTAGCCCCCGGC
>NZ_VWPI01000032.1 GCF_015155755.1 Komagataeibacter sp. FXV3
GGTCACGGCCAACCCCGCCCATGATGACTGGCCCGGCTATGGGCGTGATGACAAGGCGACCCGCTTCTCGCCGCTGGACCAGATCACGCCATCCAATGTCAGTCACCTCAAGCGTGCGTTCATCTACCATACCGGCAGCAAGCCCGCGCCGGGGCAGGTGAACAAGTGGGCGGCCGAGACCACGCCCATCAAGGTGGGTGACGGGCTGTACATGTGTTCGGCCATGAACGACATGATGCGCATCGACCCCGCCACGGGCAAGGAACTCTGGCACTTCCACGCCAATGAAAAATACGACAGCATTCCATACACGGCGGCGTGCAAGGCGGTGGTGTACTACACGTCCTCCACCGTGCCGGAAGGCGAGCACTGCCACCACCGTATCCTTGAAGCCACGCTGGATGAACGCCTGATCGAGGTGGACAGCGAGGACGGCAAGGTGTGCGAGGGCTTCGGCTGGCACGGCATGGTCAACCTGATGAAGGGGATGGGTGAGTCCGTGCCCGGCTTCGTGGCCGAAACCGCGCCGCCGCCGATCGTCAATGGCGCGATCATCACCAACCAGGAAATCCTGGATGGCCAGCGCCGCTGGGCGCCGTCGGGCGTGATCCGCGGGTATGATGCCGAAACCGGGCGCTTCCTGTGGGCATGGGATGTCAACCGCCCGCATGAACATGGCGAACCGAAGGAAGGCGAGCATTACAGCCGTGGCACCCCCAATTCATGGGCCGCGATGATTGGCGACAACGCGCTGGGGCTGGTTTACGTGCCGACCGGCAACTCGGCCGCCGATTACTACAGCGCCATGCGGTCACCTGAGGAAAACAAGGTGTCCTCCGCCGTTGTGGCAATCGACGTGAAAACGGGTGAGCCGCGCTGGGTGTTCCAGACCGTGCACAAGGACGTGTGGGATTACGACATCGGTTCCCAGCCCACGCTGATGGATTTCACCAAGCCTGATGGCAGCAGCGTGCCCGCGCTGATCATGCCGACCAAGCGTGGCCAGACCTTCGTGCTGGACCGCCGCACGGGTGAACCGGTGCTGCCGGTGGAAGAACGGCCCGCCCCATCCCCGGGCATGGTGCCGGGTGACACGCGCGCGCCCACGCAGCCGTGGTCGGTCGGCATGCCGCGGCTGGGCTTTGCCCCGCTCAAGGAAGCCGACATGTGGGGCATGTCCCCCATCGACCAGCTGTACTGCCGCCTGAAATACCGCCGCGCGCATTATGTGGGTGAGTTCACGCCGCCCAGCATTGACAAGCCGTGGCTGGAATATCCCGGCTATAACGGCGGGTCTGACTGGGGCAGTGTTGCCTATGATGAAAAGACCGGCATCCTGATCGCCAACTGGAACAACACGCCCATGTATGACCAGCTGGTCAGCCGCAAGAAGGCGGACAAGCTGGGCCTGATGCCGGTGGATGACCCCAACTACAAGCCCGGCGGCGGCGGTGCCGAGGGCGCGGGCGCCATGGCGGAAACGCCGTACGGCATCGTGGTCTCCCCCTTCTGGGATGAATATACGGGCATGATGTGCAACCGTCCGCCCTATGGCATGATCACCGCCATCGACATGCACACGCAGAAGGTACTGTGGCAGCACCCGCTGGGCAGTGCGCGCGCCAACGGCCCGTTCGGCCTGCCCACGCACCTGCCGCTGACCATCGGCACGCCCAACAATGGCGGCCCGGTCATTACCGCCGGTGGCCTGATCTTTGTCGCGGCGACGACGGACAACATGATCCATGCCTTCGACATCCATACGGGTAAGGAAGTGTGGAACGATGTCCTGCCCGGTGGCGGACAGGCAACGCCCATGACGTATGAATACAAGGGCAAGCAGTACGTCGCCATCATGGCCGGTGGCCACCACTTCATGATGACGCCGGTGACGGATGACCTGGTGGTTTACGCCCTTGATAACGTGAACTGACCACGTCCGTCATATCCTGACCGACCCGACCGGGGCCGCATCCTTGCGGCCCCGGTTTTTTTATGGGCTGTCTGAAACGTCCAATCATGAGAAAGTTTTTGGTGAAGCCTTTTTCAGAAAAAGGGGGCACCCGGAAACTTTTATTGTTTTTTATCCCCGAATTGTTTTTTCAGGCAGCGGCTTATGCGCACCCGACAACGGAGTACCACCATGCAACCCATGCCCGATCCATGCAGGCGCGACGGGCCGCCTGATCCGGCCGCCATGTCACCGGATCCCGACCGCCCGCGCTGCCGCTGGGCGCAGGCCGATGCGATGATGATGGCGTATCACGACGCGGAATGGGGCCAGCCGGTACATGACAGCCGACAGTTATGGGAAATGCTGGTGCTGGAAAGTTTTCAGGCCGGGCTGTCATGGCGCACGATCCTGAAACGGCGCGCGGGGTTCCGCCGGGCCTTTGCCGGGTTTGATCCCGACCGCGTGGCCCGTTTCGGGGATGCGGACATCACGCGCCTGCTGGCCGATCCCGGCATCATCCGCGCACGGGCTAAGATTGTCGCCACCATTGGCAATGCCCGCGCCTATATCGCCATGCGTGAACGGGGGGAGGACCTTGCCACCTTCGCATGGGGCATGGTGGGGCACGCGCCGGTGCATAATCCCGGGCCGGTGCAGGCGTCATCCCCCCTGTCGCACGCCATGTCCACCGCGCTGCGGGCACGCGGCTTCCGCTTTGTCGGCCCGGTCACGGCCTATGCCTGGATGCAGGCGGCGGGGATGATCCATGACCATGAACCCGGCTGTTTCCGGCATGCGGGGGCAGGGGTTTTGTTGTCAAACAAAAATGAAGTATAGGCGGTAGCAGCCGGTCGGGGCATGCCTTCCCGACTGCCCACACGGATGCTGAAGGGTCGTATGAACATGCCTGCACACACAAACACCGACATGCCGGGTTTTCGTTCCCGCCCACCCATGCGCGGCAGTTGCGCGCGGGGCGCTGGCGTGACGCGGCCATCCGTCATGTTTTCGGCGCTGCTGCTTGCCTGCACGCCCCTGTTGCCGGGGCAGGGGCATGCGGCATCTGTGACGCAGGCGAAGCAGGCCGGGGCACCATTCAATCCCCTGCGTGGGGACCGGGGCTATGGCTGGACGGGGCAGACGCGGTCCGAAGTGCTGGGCACGCACGGCATGGTGGCGACCAGCCAGCCACTGGCGGCGGATGTCGGGCTGGATATCCTCAAACGCGGGGGCAATGCCTTTGACGCCGCGATTGCAACCGCCGCCGCCATCAACGTGGTCGAACCGGAATCCGCCGGGATCGGGGGCGACCTGTTCATGATCGCATGGGTGGCAAAGGAACACCGGCTTGTCGCGCTGGATTCCGCCGGGCGGGCACCATCCGGCGCCACGCCGGGGCGTTTTAGCGCCCGGGGGCTGAAGACGGTTCCGTACACGGGCATTGATTCGGCCGTCGTGCCCGGCACCGTGGCCGGGTGGGACGCCATCCGCGCCCGTTATGGCACCATGTCGTTCAAGGATACGCTGGAACCTGCCGCCCGACTGGCGGAAGATGGCTTTGGCGTGACCGAACGCGTGGAAGCCGAGTGGGAGGAATATGCCAGCCTGCTGGCCAAGGACCACGACACGGCCGCCACCTATCTGCCCCATGGCAGGCCGCCGGGCCTGTATGGCGTGTTCCGCAATCCCGATCTGGCCAGGGCATTCCGCCTGCTGGAAAACGGCGGTGCGGATGCTTTCTACAAGGGGCCGATCGCGGATGCCATCGTAAAGAAATCGCAGGCGCTGGGCGGGACAATCACGCCCGCGGATTTTGGCACGGTCAGGCCGCAATGGGTCAGGCCGCTGACCACGTCCTATCGCGGTTACGACATTTATGAAATGCCACCCAGCACGCAGGGCGTCGCCGTGCTGGAGGCCCTGAATATCGTTGAACAGTGCGGGCCGAAACTGGGCATCAACCCGCGTGGGGAGGGGCCACGTTCCCCACTGTTCTGGCACCTGCTGATCGAGGCGAAGAAAGTCGCCTATGCCGACCTGCGGCAGTATGTGGGCGACCCGGACTTCGTTGCCGTGCCGACTGCGAAACTGACCGGCAAGGCATATGCACGCTCGCAGTGCCACCGCATCGACCCGCGCCATGCCGCCGCCATTACGGCGGATCGCGACCCGGTGGGGGGCACCGTGTACCTGACCACGGCTGACCGCGAGGGAAATGTCGTCTCGCTGATATTCAGCGTGTATGACGAATTCGGTTCGGGCATAACCGTGCCCGGCTACGGCTTTTTGCTGAACAACCGTGGCGCGCAGTTCAGCCTTGATGAAAAAAGCCCCAACGTCATCGCGCCGGGCAAGCGGCCATTCTATACCATCATTCCCGGCTTCGTGCTGAAGGGGGGCAGGCCGTTCCTAAGCCTTGGCGTGATGTATGGCGACCAGCAGGCACAGGGACAGTTGCAGGTACTGGAAAACATGCTCGACCTTGGGGCCAACCCGCAGGCCGCATCCGACGCGGCACGGTTTTCCCATTCACAGCAGAACAATCATGTCGTGCTGGAATCCGAACTGTATCAGGCCGTTGGCCCCGCGCTGCAGGCCATGGGGCATGATGTCAGCACGGGCAACGGGCTGGGTATGGGCGGTTACCAGGCAATCATGATCGACCCGCATTCGGGCGTGTATCGCGGCGCATCCGACCACCGCAAGGATGGCGCGGCCGTCGGTTATTAGGCGGCCCCGCGCGCCCCGCCGCGTCCTGTCCCCTGCGTGCCGGCAGGGGAGCATGGCGCGGCCACAGCCCCGACCACAACGCATAACACCCTGTCAGTAAAGGAAGTTTCACGCGATCTTGAGCGCGAATCCCTTTGTCATGCGCTGATGACTATATATACCCGTATATAGACAAACCCAGCCGACAGCCCACCATCCCGATACACCGTCACGTGCCTGCGGGCCGATCCGGCCCTGCACGCAGGGATGGCAGGTATTGCGCTGACAAAATAAACGGGAGGCCACTGTTACCATGCTGTACCAGACCATCAATCCGTACACGGAAGAAACGCTCAAGACATTCGACCTGCATTCGGATACCCAGCTTGCCGGTATCATTACCAAGGCGGATACCACCTATAAAAAGAACTGGCGCAATAAAACCTATGCCCAGCGCGCGGCCATACTGCACAGGGCCGCTGAAATCATGCGGCATAACCGTGATGCATTTGCGACACCGATTACCGTGGAAATGGGCAAGCTGTTCCGCGAGGCGCAGGCTGAAGTGGACCTGAGCGCCGATATCCTTGATTACTATGCCGATAATGCCGAAAAGTTCCTCGCCCCCGTTGACCTGAAGGTCGATGATGGCAAGGCCACGATCCTGAGCCAGCCCATTGGCATCGTCTTCTGCATCGAACCGTGGAATTTTCCCTATTACCAGCTGGCCCGCGTGGCCGGTCCCAACCTTATGGCCGGTAACGTGCTGATCGTTAAGCATGCGCCCGGCGTGCCGCAATGCGCGGTCATGTTTGAAGAACTGTTTGCCGATGCGGGTGCGCCCGAAGGCACGTATTCAAACGTGTTCATTACCAACGAACAGTCGGCAACCGTCGTGGCCGACCCGCGCGTGCGTGGTGTGGCGCTGACCGGCAGTGAACGCGCCGGCAAGGCCGTGGCGGCGGAAGCGGGCAGCGCGCTGAAGAAGAACACCATGGAACTGGGTGGCAGCGACGCCTTTATCGTGCTGGATGATGCCGATCTGGATGTTGCGGTCAAATGGGCGGTCTGGGGCCGGATGAACAATACCGGGCAGTGCTGCGTCGCGGCCAAGCGGTTTATCGTGCATGAAAAGATTGCCGATGCCTTTACCGCGCGGTTCAAGGCAGCCCTTGAAAACCTGGTGCCGGGCGACCCGATGGATGAAAAGACCACGCTTGGCCCGCTATGCAGCGAAAGCGCGCTGAAACTGGTGCTTGGCCAGATCGAAGCGGCGGTGGCCCACGGCGCGCGTGTGGTGACTGGCGGCGGGCGCATTGATCGCACCGGCTATTTCCTGCAGGCGACCATCCTTGACAACATCGACCGCGACAACCCGGCGTTCCATCAGGAATTCTTCGCTCCCGTGGCCATGATCTTCCGCGTGCCGGATGAACAGGCGGCCATCGACCTGGCCAATGACTCTCCCTACGGGCTGGGCGGGTCCGTCATCACTACCGATATCGCACGGGGCCAGCGCGTGGCGGCCCGGATCGAAACCGGCATGGTTTTCATCAACCGCTCGACATGGACCGCGCCTGGCCTGCCGTTTGGCGGCGTGAAGAATTCGGGCTATGGCCGCGAACTGTCCTCGCTGGGCATTGAAGAATTCATCAACAAGAAACTGGTGCATATACCGGCATAAACAGGCCGGTAGACCGACCGTATGTGGCCCCCTGCGTGTGTTATCGCAGGGGGGCGCATGCCGCACACTGAAAGACCGTTTGAAAACAAACCCCTGACAGCGTTCACCCGTTTACGGGTATGGTCAGCACGGCGCCCGGGTTCTTGGTGGTTTTTGAAAGCTCCATCAGGATCTGCAGCATTGTGAACCCCAGCTTGCTGGGGAAATCGGTATCCGAGATATAGTAGAATTTATTATTGTACTTTATCGATACAAAAGAAAGGCGCGGGCGTTCATTACTGACATGGACAAAAACCGTCGGCTTTGTATTGCGTCCAATCAGAATGATCTTGGGCAGGGTGCGCCCTGAATCAATATCCTCCTGCGGGACGTCAATCTGGTAGGCAATCTGCCCCAGAACACCAAGCATTGTGCGGGTAAGCAGCCTGATCTGGCCATGCTGCGGCCGTCCGGCCCCGTATATGACTTCCACACGTTCATCTTTCGGGCCCATTTCAAAAAAACGCCGTGTTGACTTCACCACGTCGGCCAGAAGGGGATCCGTAGTCGATGAGACCGTCAGGAATACCCGGTCAAAAGCCGGGGTTTTCCCCGGTATTTCCTCACTATGTTCAAGTTGTATGCCCAAAAGGCCCGCAATCTGCAACCGGCGCAGATCATAGATGAGTTCGAAAAATTCAGGCGACCCACGCCCGACATCGCCACCAATGGCGCCCGCATTATTGATAAGGTTGACCGACTGGACCGACAGGCGGAACAGGATATCTATGGGCAGTCCCCCCATGGCCAGCGGAAGCAGGCTGCCCGGCGGAAGCGGGCGCAGGAAACTCTGCGCATAGGCATCACCGGTAACGGGCTGGAATGTAAAGGTCGGGCTTTCCTGTATCTGTGCCCCGATGGCGCCCGCGGGCCGGATCGGGTTGGAATCCGAGCCGACGCCTATGGAAATATTGCGCTGCAGCTGATAGCCCGAAATCAGCTGCGTCGTATCCAGAAAGCCCGGCGTATCGGCATAACGCAGACGGACGACGTTAAGCAGTGTCTGTTGTTTGGAAGAGCCAATCAACGCCTGGGAATAATCAAGTTGATCACGGTCCAGTCTTTGGGAGCCAACGCCATGACATCCACTCAACAAGAAAATGAGCGGCACGACCGTAAATTTTTTCATAACAATAGGACTCTGCATTTCTTAATATGACGTATTATCTTGTATTTTGACTATGTTTCGATGACGGTCGGGCACTGGCTTCATAAACTGACCTGATTACACCGTGTCATGATAACACGCGATTTTCTTAAACTGTAACGACACCGGTTTTTATCGGGCAATGGCGACAATCACAACCATCGCCATTTCGTTCAGTTTTTTCAACAAGATAGTCCAGTCCCCCGGCGCGATGCCCTGATTGCCGGAATGTGCGACATTATTAAAATAACGTAAGTTATACTGAATCCATATGCAGCCATGGCAAACGGTCATGAACCCATGCCCCATGTGTCATCGGTTTTCGGGACGATGCCGCCCCACACCGGGCGTGAATGCATCGCAAGCCCGGCGCATGCAAAATGTGTCAGGTCAGGAAAACATGGATGGACGGTCCGGGTCGCGCTGCCTGTTTCCAGCCACCCGCGCGATGCGTGAAGGCAATTTTCATGGGATATGTGTTATTATATAATAATGTGTTAAGCGACCGGAACGGCCCCATCACTTCCTGTGACAGGGGAAAGAGACTAGAGTATTAAACAGGATCGCAAGGTTTACCTGAATTGCCCGTAAGGTGTCCCGTACTATGAGTAAAAGCTTTTTTGCCCTTGTTCCGGCGCTCCTGCTGGCTGGACATGCGTATGCGACAGACGTGAAGCTGCCCGATGGCACCCCGGCCAGCGTGACTGTCCAGACACCCTGCACAAGTGAAAGCTACAGGGAATATGCAACCTGCATTTCCGCCATTCTCAGCCTGCCCTCCAACCGTGGGGGCGATATTGATATCAGGGCGATCGAGACCTTGCTGCCCAAAGACATTCAGAAGGCAGCGATCATAAGCGGCATCACGGCAGCGCCGGTTGTGCCGATGACCGTGTCGTTAAAGCATTATGATGACAAGAATATCATCTGGCCATCAACGGATACCCCACTTGATCATATTATAATTCCCAATAACGGCACCTATCAGGTTGTGCTGACAACGGCCGATGGTGGAAAAACGTGGGGCATGCGGATCGTTATTGAACAGCCGGGATCGGTCGATCAATAAAAGACGGATGATTTGCTGAAAGTCGAGCCTTTAATAATTCATTCATGGTCCACAGGTCGTCCTGCGCATCATGCAAAAATGTGCCGTTGACCATGATCGCGCCCGAAACCGGGTGGTCGGGCAGCCTGTCCTGTTCAGGCATGCTGTAAAAAAAAGCCCGCCACACCGGGGTAACAGACCCCATGGCGGGCGGGCAGGCTGGCGGCACACATGTTACCGCCCTTTCTTTACTTGCTTGTTATTCGCCAGCCATCGGTTGCCCGGTGGTGGCATCCGTGCGGGCCATCTGCTGCTGCTGCCAGCCCGCACGGGCGTTGATGGCGCGGTGGCGGATGGCCGAAGGCAGAAGGTCACGCAGGATATTCATTGCCGCGCGTTCCGACAGGCCGGTCTGGCTGGAAAAGCGCTGCAGTTCCGCCGGCCTGAACAGGGCATGGATGGTGCTTTCATCCGCAACCGACGTGTTGTCACGTTCCTGCCATGTGCGGATCAACGGCAGCATGCCCTGTTCCTGTGCGCGGTGTTCCAGCATGCTTGGCTCATCCGGGGCGGGCAGGGGACCAAGGATGTCGTTCAGTACCGACAGTGCCCCCGAACGATCGCCCCGTGCGCCGGTCAGGAAATCACCGATGGCAGTGGTCATGTCGGAAATGTTTCCGGTAAGGTTTCGTGCGATTTTCATGTCAGCCTCCGAACGTCGGCGGGGCGGCCGGGCCTGTGCCACGGCATGCCCCCGGAGTTTGCGGGACGGCGTCATTTACCCTGCACGGTGTCCCGGCATGCAGGTGAAAGATCGGCAACCCGGCGTTGCATGCAGGCTTCGACCAGTTTTGTATCCGGTATGTCCAGCGGGCATAGCCGCAGGGCATCGACCTTGCACGCCGCAACCTGCTGCGGTGTGCCGGGATCGGCGGAATATGCATTCGCCGGTAGTGCCATTCCCAACCCTGTCACGATCGGGAGGGCGCAGAAAACGGATTGCCGCATTGTCTGTCCTCCTGTCTGTTTTCCAATGGGGTGGTATGGGGCAAACGTGGTCCGGTGGCATGGGTTTGCCGTCCCCATGACTGCCAGGGACACATTGACGTGACCCTCGGGACCATGAAACATCTGCCCCGTACCGTTACATGTGCTGCGGGCCCGTGGCCGCCGGTGCCCGGGGGCCTGCCGCCTGCGCGGATGCGCCGGGGCCGGCTGGCTGGCTGGCTGCCGTATTTGTGGCGGGGGTACCTGATTGCGCCTGTTGTTCATTTGCGCATGAAATGCAGAAATCTTCCCCGATCCTGCCATGGGCGCAGGCGGTCAGTGGCAACGCAAGCCCCAGCATGAGGGGCAGCAGGCGTCTGGCGGTCCTGATGCGGGGCAGGCGGGTCATGGGCACGGCTGGCACGTTATCCTCCATCTGTTCTGGGGGGAAAACGGCGCAGCCGCGCGGGGGTTGCATCCTACCAC